>NZ_CP107009.1:4362210-4689245 GCF_025725665.1 Halomonas sp. LR3S48
AGCCGGGATGGCCCCCTAGCCGAAACAGTGCTCTACCCCCGGTGGTGATACGTGAGGCGCTACCTAAATAGCTTTCGAGGAGAACCAGCTATCTCCGGGCTTGATTAGCCTTTCACTCCGATCCACAAGTCATCCAAATCTTTTTCAACAGATCCTGGTTCGGTCCTCCAGTTGATGTTACTCAACCTTCAACCTGCTCATGGATAGATCGCCCGGTTTCGGGTCTATTTCCAGCGACTGGTCGCCCAGTTAAGACTCGCTTTCGCTACGCCTCCCCTATTCGGTTAAGCTCGCCACTGAAAATAAGTCGCTGACCCATTATACAAAAGGTACGCGGTCACATGACTTGCATGCCCACTGCTTGTACGCATACGGTTTCAGGATCTATTTCACTCCCCTCGCCGGGGTTCTTTTCGCCTTTCCCTCACGGTACTGGTTCACTATCGGTCAGCCAGGAGTATTTAGCCTTGGAGGATGGTCCCCCCATGTTCAGTCAAGGTTTCACGTGCCCCGACCTACTCGATTTCACATGTTCAGGTTTTCGGCTACGGGACTATCACCCGCTATGGTCGAGCTTCCCAGCTCGTTCGCCTAACCAGTCACATGCTTAAGGGCTAGTCCCCGTTCGCTCGCCGCTACTGGGGGAATCTCGGTTGATTTCTTTTCCTCGGGGTACTTAGATGTTTCAGTTCCCCCGGTTCGCCTCCCAACACCTATGGATTCAGTGTGGGATACCCAGCTTGTGCTGGGTGGGTTTCCCCATTCGGAAATGCCCGGGTCACAGGTTGTTTGCCACCTCACCGAGCCTTATCGCAGGCTACAACGTCCTTCATCGCCTCTGGCTGCCAAGGCATCCACCGTATGCGCTTAATCGCTTGACCATATAACCCGAAAGGGTCTGGTCCACGATTACGTACGACAATTGCCGGATACGCTTGAGACGTATCACTTTTGCTTTCTCCTTGCGGAGAAAACGTGTCAGCATGATTCACATTGTTAAAGAGCAGACTGTTCAGAGAACAGTGGGAAGTCTGACGACTTGCCGCTGGTCTCTGCAGATAAAGACTGGCTTGGAGAAGATGGTGGAGCCAAGCGGGATCGAACCGCTGACCTCCTGCGTGCAAGGCAGGCGCTCTCCCAGCTGAGCTATGGCCCCGAATGTAATTTGAGTGAGACTAGGCGCTTCAATGCGACGCATAGCCTGCTATGCGAGTATTGAAGCAACGACGTATCACGCAAATTTGGTGGGTCTGGGCAGATTTGAACTGCCGACCTCACCCTTATCAGGGGTGCGCTCTAACCAACTGAGCTACAGACCCGGCTTACAACCACTGGGTCGGCGACCCAAACAGTCTTTGCTCTGGCCGATCAGGTAATTCATTGTGAGCACTTGCCGCGAGGCGTGATACGTCGTTTAAGGAGGTGATCCAGCCGCAGGTTCCCCTACGGCTACCTTGTTACGACTTCACCCCAGTCATGAACCACACCGTGGTGATCGCCCTCCCGAAGGTTAGGCTAACCACTTCTGGTGCAGTCCACTCCCATGGTGTGACGGGCGGTGTGTACAAGGCCCGGGAACGTATTCACCGTGACATTCTGATTCACGATTACTAGCGATTCCGACTTCACGGAGTCGAGTTGCAGACTCCGATCCGGACTGAGACCGGCTTTCTGGGATTAGCTTGCCCTCGCGAGCTCGCAACCCTTTGTACCGACCATTGTAGCACGTGTGTAGCCCTACCCGTAAGGGCCATGATGACTTGACGTCGTCCCCACCTTCCTCCGGTTTGTCACCGGCAGTCTCCCTAGAGTTCCCGACCGAATCGCTGGCAAATAGGGACAAGGGTTGCGCTCGTTACGGGACTTAACCCAACATTTCACAACACGAGCTGACGACAGCCATGCAGCACCTGTCACTCGGTTCCCGAAGGCACTCCGCCGTCTCCGGCAGATTCCGAGGATGTCAAGGGTAGGTAAGGTTCTTCGCGTTGCATCGAATTAAACCACATGCTCCACCGCTTGTGCGGGCCCCCGTCAATTCATTTGAGTTTTAACCTTGCGGCCGTACTCCCCAGGCGGTCGACTTATCGCGTTAACTGCGCCACAAAGTCCGCGAAGGACCCAACGGCTAGTCGACATCGTTTACGGCGTGGACTACCAGGGTATCTAATCCTGTTTGCTACCCACGCTTTCGCACCTCAGTGTCAGTGTCAGTCCAGAAGGCCGCCTTCGCCACTGGTATTCCTCCCGATCTCTACGCATTTCACCGCTACACCGGGAATTCTACCTTCCTCTCCTGCACTCTAGCCTGACAGTTCCGGATGCCGTTCCCAGGTTGAGCCCGGGGCTTTCACAACCGGCTTATCAAGCCACCTACGCGCGCTTTACGCCCAGTAATTCCGATTAACGCTCGCACCCTCCGTATTACCGCGGCTGCTGGCACGGAGTTAGCCGGTGCTTCTTCTGTGGGTGATGTCCTTCCTCCCGGGTATTGGCCGGAAGGCTTTCTTCCCCACTGAAAGTGCTTTACAACCCGAGGGCCTTCTTCACACACGCGGCATGGCTGGATCAGGCTTGCGCCCATTGTCCATATTCCCCACTGCTGCCCCCGTAGGAGTTCGGGCCGTGTCTCAGTCCCGATGTGGCTGATCATCCTCTCAGACCAGCTACGGATCGTCGCCTTGGTGAGCCATTACCTCACCAACCAGCTAATCCGACATAGGCTCATCCGATAGCGCAAGGCCCGAAGGTCCCCTGCTTTCTCCCGTAGGAAGTATGCGGTATTAGCCTGGGTTTCCCCAGGTTATCCCCCACTACCGGGCAGATTCCTATGCATTACTCACCCGTCCGCCGCTCGCCACCAGGAAGCAAGCTTCCCGTGCTGCCGCTCGACTTGCATGTGTTAGGCCTGCCGCCAGCGTTCAATCTGAGCCATGATCAAACTCTTCAGTTTCAAATCATTGCGGTTCTTACTCATCCCTTCCCGAAGAAAAGGACAAAAGCGAACCAAACTTGGCTCAAGGTCAAAGCTTCTCAAAAAGACCCGAAGGCCTTCGACGAGTCGCTTGCCTCGATATGGTGTGACTTCTCACCACCTCGTCGACAAGCGCCCACATGAATTACCTGATCGATTGTTAAAGAGCGGCTCCAAACCCTCTTCAAAACACAACATGAAGAGTGGAGCGTCTCGCTTGCTGCCGCGGCCGTTCGATCCAAGGACCGTGGGGCCTCGCCAGCGCCCTGCGAGGAAGGCGTATTCTACCGATTCGACCGAGCTTGTCAACTCGCTTCATGGTCGTCACCGAGGCGAACCTGACCGTGAAGCCCTGCGTCGCAGGGGTCGTGAGAGCCCTCAGCGAGGTCTCTCGTGAGTGGGCGCATTCTACCGAATCCGCCGTGGGCGTCAAGCGGGAATTTTGCGAAGCAATTCGAAAAAACCCAAAGCGTGACAGCCACTTACCACTCTCTCCACCGCTGGCAACGTTGCCCGTTGCCGGCAGCGGATGCGTACTTTACGGTTTTCCCCGCACCCCTGCAAGGGCCGTTTGTAAAAAAATTTCAGGAACAGGACAGGACGATGACAGGACGATGACGGCGAACTGTCCACAGGCGCTCGCGCCCAAGGGCTTGTGGATGAAACGACGCTGCCGCCAGAGACGACAACGCCCGCACAGGGCGGGCGTTGGCAGAGCAACTGACTTGTCATCAGTTGCTCCGGGAAGCGGCGGAATGGCTCAGCGCAGCGTCACCCTGGCGTAGCGTTTCTTGCCCGCCTGGATCACGTAGCTCTTGCCGGTATCGAGCATGAGATCCTTGGCGACCACTTCGCCGTCGACCTTGACCCGGCCGTTGCCGAGCATGTCCTTGGCCTGGGCGCTGTTGTTGGCCAGGCCAGCCCGGTTGAGCACCGCGGCGATCGGCGCCTGGGCGCTGCCTTCGAAGTCGACCTCCACCTCGGGCAGGTCCTCTGGCAGCTCGCCCTCGGCCAGGCGGTTGCCGGCCGACTTGTGAGCGCTGGCCGCAGCCTCTTTGCCGTGGTAGCGCCCGATCAGCTCACGCGCCAGGACCATCTTGATATCACGAGGGTTAGCCCCAGCCTCGACGTCGCGCTTGAGCGATTCGAGCTCTTCGTTCGACTTCAGCGAGAGCAGTTCGAAATAGCGCCACATGAGACTGTCGGGCATCGACACGAGCTTGTTGAACATTGAGCCCGGCGCCTCGTCGACGCCGACGTAGTTGCCCAGCGACTTCGACATCTTCTGTACGCCGTCGAGGCCCTCGAGCAGCGGCATGGTGATGACCACCTGAGGCTCCATGCCGAAGTGCTTCTGAATCTCGCGCCCCATCAGCAGGTTGAACTTCTGATCGGTGCCGCCCATCTCGATGTCGGCTTCGAGGGCCACGGAGTCGTAGCCCTGCACCAGCGGGTAGAGAAACTCGTGGATGGAGATCGGTTGGCCCGACTTGTAGCGCTTGTCGAAGTCGTCGCGCTCGAGCATGCGCGCCACGGTGCTCTGGGCCGCCAGCTCGATCATCTTGGCCGCGGTGAGTTCGCCGAACCATTCGGAGTTGAAACGCACCTCGGTCTTGTCGGGATCGAGGATCTTGAAGACCTGTTCCTTGTAGGTCTGGGCGTTGGCACGCACCTCATCCTCGGTGAGCGGCTTGCGGGTCACGTTCTTGCCGGTGGGGTCGCCGATACGCCCGGTGAAGTCGCCGATCAGGAAGATGATCTGGTGGCCGAGGTCCTGGAACTGACGCATCTTGGTCAGCAGGACGCTATGGCCGAGGTGAAGATCGGGAGCCGTTGGGTCAAAGCCCGCCTTGATGCGCAGCTTGCGGCCGGACTCGAGCTTCTTGACCAGCTCATCCTCCAGCAGGATCTCCTGGGTGCCTCGCTTCAGCAGCGCCAGCGCGCTTGCGACATCGCTCATTTTCTCCCACTCCAAAATACGTTGTTCGCCCATACGGGCAGGGGCCATTAAATGGGGCACGATGTTAGCATGACTTGAAACCCCGCGGGGCGACCACGTTTGGGAGAGAAAAGATGGCACTGTTGGTTGGCTTGATGTCCGGCACCAGCCTGGATGGTATCGATGCTGCCCTGGTCGAAATCGAGCCGTCGGGCCACCCCCGGCTGCTTGCCTCTCACGCCGAGACGATGCCCGACACGCTGCGCGAGCGCTTGCTGGCGCTGTGTCAGGCCGAGCGGGTCGCCTTCGCCGAACTGGCCTGCGCCGAGGATGCCTTCAGCCGACTGCAGGCCGATGCCGTAACGCGGTTGCTGGCCTGCAGCGGCACGCCGGCAGAGCGGATCCATGCCATCGGCAGCCACGGCCAGACCATCGAGCATGCGCCCCGGGGGCACGCTGACGGGCCTGCCTATACGCTGCAGCTCGACAACCCCAGCCTGCTGGCCGAGCTAACCGGCTGCATGGTGGTGGCCGACTTTCGTCGCCGCGACCTGGCCGCCGGCGGTCAGGCCGCCCCCTTGGCTCCGGCCTTCCATGAGGCGCTGTTCCGCCGTGCGGGACAGTGGCAACTGGCACTCAACCTGGGCGGCTTCGCCAACCTGACGCTGCTGCCTCCAGCGGAAAGCGACGCCGAGGTCATCGGCTTCGATACCGGCCCGGCCAACGCCCTGCTCGATGCCTGGCATGCCCGCCACCGCGGCGGCCGCTTCGACGCCGACGGCGCTTGGGCCGCGTCAGGACGAGTGGACGAAACCCTGCTGGAGCGCCTGCTCGCCGAGCCCTTCTTTCACCGCCCGCCTCCGCGCAGCACCGGACGCGAGGAGTTCCATCTCGACTGGCTCGAAAACCATCTCACCGGGAAGGAGAGCCCCGTTGACGTTCAGGCCACCCTGGCGGAGCTGACCGCCACGAGCGTCGCCTTGGGTATCGAGATGGCGCGTGAGCTGGTCGGCGCACCGGTAGCCAGGGCACTGATCCCCTGCGGCGGCGGCGCGCACAACCTCGACCTGCTCAGCCGTCTGGCACGCCATCTGCCCGAGACCGCCCTCACACCCTGCAGCGACTGGGGCTGGCCCGCCGACTGGCTGGAAGCCGGCGCCTTCGCCTGGCTCGCCTGGCGCCGCCTGGAAGGGCTGCCCGGCAACCTGCCCAGCGTCACCGGCGCCGCCGGGCCGCGCGTCCTCGGCGGCGTCTATGCGCCCTAGAGCAGGACCCAAGCAAGCGCTGTAGCATGGATTCCGTGCTTCCTAGAAGTCGTCGTCGTCGCGTAGCGAGAACCGCTGCACGCCCTCCTGCGCCTTCGTCAGCACGTCGCTCTTCTCGTCGCCGTACTTGATCATCATGCGCAGCTCGTTGGCCGAGTCGGCGTGCACCATGGCTACCTCCTCGCTGATCTTGCCGGCCTTGTAGAGATCGAACAGCGCCTGATCGAAGGTCTGCATGCCCTGGTCGCGCGAGCGGGCCATGACGTTCTTGATCTCGCCTACGTCACCCTTGCGGATCAAGTCG
This sequence comes from Halomonas sp. LR3S48, assembly GCF_025725665.1. Taxonomy (NCBI): domain Bacteria; kingdom Pseudomonadati; phylum Pseudomonadota; class Gammaproteobacteria; order Oceanospirillales; family Halomonadaceae; genus Halomonas; species Halomonas sp. LR3S48. The sequence goes on from NZ_CP107009.1 coordinate 4,368,693, forward strand.
GCGATCAGAGGTGTGCGCAAGAGGATCTCGATGACCGGGGTGCGCCCGCCGTCGCGGGTCGGCAGCAGTTGCTGGGCAACGATGGCATGCAGGTTGAGCGACAGGTCGAGCCAGATCTGTTCATGTCGCTCGTGGGGGAAGAAGTGAATGATGCGGTCCAGCGCCTGGTTGGCGTTGTTGGCGTGAAGGGTCGCCAGGCACAGGTGGCCGGTTTCGGCGAAGGTCAGCGCATGCTCCATGGTCTCGCGGGTACGCACCTCGCCGATCAGGACCACATCCGGCGCCTGGCGCAGGGTATTCTTCAACGCCACCTCGAACGACTCGGTATCGATGCCCACCTCGCGCTGATTGATGATCGCCTTCTTGTGCGGATGCACGTATTCGATGGGATCTTCAACGCTGATGATATGCCCGCCCACGGTCTCGTTGCGCTGCTGGATCATCGACGCCAGGGTAGTCGACTTGCCGGTGCCGGTACCGCCCACTACGAACACCAACCCGCGTTTCATGTTGGCCAGCTCGCCCAGTTGCGGCGGCAGGGAGAGCTCCTCGAGGTGAGGTATCTCATAGGCAATGCGACGGATGACCATGGCCCACTGGTTGCGCTGCTGGAAGGCGCTGACCCGGAAACGCCCACGACCGGAAAGGCTCAGCGCGAAATTGGCCTCGCGCTCCTGCAAGAAGCGTTCCTTGAGCCCCTCCGGTACGGCGGTATTGACCAGCTCACGCACCTGCTCCACCGAGAGCCGCTGATCGCCGAGCGCCGTGAGCTTGCCGGCAGTCTTGATCGTGGGTGGCGCCTGCACCGAGATCAGCAGGTCCGAGGCCTCCTGGCGGGCCATGATGTCAAGCAATTGCTCCAGCCATTCTTGTGCTTTCATCTCCCCGCTCCCTTGTCCGATGGCTTGGCGATCAGCTGGTCAGCGCACTCTTGGCGCGGGCCTGGGCCTCGTCGCGATTGACCACGTTCTCGGCCACCAGCTTGGCCAGGGCGGCATCGAGGGTCTGCATGCCGATATTGCCGCCGGTCTGGATGGCCGAATAGATCTGCGCCACCTTGTCCTCACGGATGAGGTTGCGCACCGCCGCATTGGCGACAAGGATCTCGTGGGCCGCCACTCGCCCGCCGCTGCGGCGCTTGAGCAGTGTCTGGGAAATCACCGCCTGCAGCGACTCCGACAGCATCGAGCGCACCATGGCCTTCTCCTCGCCGGGGAAGACGTCGATGATACGGTCGATGGTCTTGGCCGCCGAGGTGGTATGCAGGGTGCCGAATACCAGATGGCCAGTCTCGGCGGCGGTGAGCGCCAGCCGGATGGTCTCGAGGTCGCGCATCTCGCCGACCAGGATCACATCCGGGTCCTCGCGCAAGGCGCTGCGCAGCGCCTGGGCGAAACCGTGGGTGTCACGATGCACCTCGCGCTGGTTGATCAGGCAGCGCTTGCTGCGATGCACGAACTCCACCGGATCCTCGATGGTGAGGATGTGGTCGTATCGATGATCGTTGATATAGTCGATCATGGCGGCCAGGGTCGTGCTCTTGCCCGAGCCGGTGGGGCCGGTGACCAGCACCAGGCCACGCGGCAGCAGTGCCAGGCGGCGGAAGACATCGCCCAGTTCCAGGTCCTCCATGGTGAGCACCTCGCTGGGGATGGTACGGAACACCGCGCCGGCCCCGCGGGCCTGGTTGAAGGCGTTGACCCGGAAACGCGCAACGCCGGGGACTTCGAAGGAGAAGTCGGTCTCGAAGAACTCCTCGTAGTCACGGCGCTGGCGGTCACCCATGATGTCGTAGATCAGCTTGCGGACTTCACGGTCCTCCATGGCCGGCACATTGAGACGGCGAATATCGCCATCGACACGAATCATCGGCGGCAAGCCGGCCGATAAATGCAGGTCGGAGGCGTTCTGCTTTGCCGAGAACGCCAGCAGTTCGGTAATATCCATGCGTTTCCCCTGCTCCCCGGTTAAGGTTCTTGCGAGTATGACAGACCTTGAGGACATGACGGACTTCATGTGGATGAGATGACGGATACCATGCTTTCCGAGTCGCTGGCCAGTGCTCGCGAGCGTCTGGCCGAGGCACTGACGGCGGCGGGCCGCCCTGTCGGGTCGGCAAGGCTGCTAGCGGTCAGCAAGACCAAGCCAGCCAGTCTGGTCCGCGAGGCCTGGGAGCTTGGCCAGCGGGAGTTCGGCGAGAACTACGTACAGGAAGCACTGGAGAAACAGGTCGAGCTGGCCGACCTCGACGGCATCGTCTGGCATTTCATCGGCCCGCTGCAAACCAACAAGACGCGCCCCGTGGCCGAGCACTTCGACTGGGTCCACAGCGTCGACCGCGAGAAGATCGCCCGGCGCTTGAGCGAACAGCGCCCCGAAGAGTTGGGGCCGCTGCAGGTCTGCCTGCAGGTCAACGTCAGCGACGAAGCCAGCAAGTCGGGCATCGCTTTCGACGAATTGGAGGGGCTGGCGGAGACGGTACTTGCATTGCCTCGCTTGCGCCTGCGCGGGTTGATGGCCATTCCGGCACCGGCCGAGGACATGGCGCGCCAGCGCGAACCCTTGGCGCGCTTGCGTCGGGCTCTGGAGGCGCTGCGTGAACGCTTTCCCGAGGCGCCACTGGATACCCTGTCGATGGGCATGAGCGACGACCTGGAAGCCGCCGTGCTCGAAGGTGCCACCCTGGTACGCCTCGGCACGGCCATCTTTGGCGCACGAGACACTTCACGTCGCTAGACGGCGTACCCGCACCGGCCATAAGCCGGTTGCTCAATGACAGCATAAGGACAGATCGAATGGCCAGCAGAGTCACCTTCATTGGCGCCGGCAACATGGCCAGCGCCATCATTGGCGGAATGATCGACAATGGCCATCCGGCTACCGCCATCACCGCTACCTCGCCCAGCGACGATTTCCTCGCACCGCTTCGCGAACGCCTCGGCATTCACACCGATACCGACAACGCCGCGGCGGTACGCGAGGCCGATATCGTCGTACTGGCCGTCAAGCCTCAGATCATGCGCGGGGTTTGCGAGGGGCTGCGCGATACCCTGCAGCGCCAGCGGCCGCTGGTCATTTCGGTGGCGGCCGGGCTCACTGCCGAGTCGCTGCAAGCCTGGATGGGCGGCGGCCTGCCGTTGGTACGCTGCATGCCCAATACGCCATCGCTGGTCGGCGCCGGCGCTGCTGGCCTGTTCGCCACGCCCGAGGTCAACGCCGCGCAGCGCGACCAGGCCACCGAGCTGCTCGAGGCCGTGGGGCTGGTCGAGTGGGTGGAAGAGGAGAGCTTGCTGGATGCGGTCACCGCCGTTTCGGGCAGCGCCCCTGCCTATTTCTTCCTGATGTTTGAGGCCATGGAAGAGGCCGGCGCCAAGCTCGGCTTGCCGGCCGAGACCGCGCGGCGCCTGGCGATTCAGACGGCCTTGGGGGCAGCCCGCATGGCGCAGGGCAGCGAACTCACTCCGGATCGCCTCAAGCGCAACGTGATGTCGCCCGGCGGCACCACCGAGCGCGCCGTGGAACACCTCGAGCAGGCCGGCCTGCGGAGAATCCTGAGCGAGGCCATGGAGGCTTGTGCCGCCCGCGCCCGCGAGATGGCAGAAGAACTCGGCAAGCGTTAGCCTTTCAGGTCGCTCCGATATCGGAGCGGCCGTTCGACGATATGGAGGAGCCCATATGGGCCAATTGGGAAGTGCCGGCCTGCTGCTGGTCAACACCTTGATCAACATCTACCTGTTCCTGATGATGCTGCGCTTCCTGCTGCAGGCATCCCAGGCCGACTACTACAACCCCATGAGCCAATCGGTAGTGAAGATCACCCAGCCGGTGGTCAGGCCGTTCCAGAGTTTTCTCGGCCCGGTGATGGGACGCTTCGACCTGGCCACCCTGGCCGCCGCTTTCGTGCTCAAGGCGGTCAGCATCGTCGCGATCCTGCAGATCGCCGGCATCGGCATGCCGCCGATTACCCAGGTGGCAATCGGCGCTGTGGCGGCCATCGCCAACGCCATTCTCAAGATCTACTTCTTCGCCCTGATCGTGATGATCATCCTGAGCTGGGTCGCCCCCAATGCCAGCCACCCCGGGGCGCTGCTGGTGATGCAACTGGTGGAACCGATCATGGCGCCGGTGCGCCGGGTCATACCGCCGCTGGGCATGATCGACCTGTCGCCGATCGTGGTCTTCATCGCCATCAGCATCATCGACGGGATGGTGGTCGGTGCACTGACGCGTGCGGCCGGTATCGCCGGCGCCCTGGTGGGCCTGTAAGGCACGGCTTGCCCATGGCGAACCTCAACGACAGGACGTAGAACGACACATGCCCGAGTATCCCGATGACTCGGTCGGCCTGGTGACGCCGCAGACGGCGCACTTCGACGACCCCCTGGCCCTGGCCTGCGGCAGGATCTTGCCGGCCTACGATCTGGTCTATGAAACCTATGGTTCACTCAACGCGGAACGCTCCAACGCGGTGCTGATCTGCCACGCCCTGTCGGGACACCACCACGCCGCCGGCTACCATGGCGCCGACGAGCGCAAGCCGGGCTGGTGGGACGCTCACATCGGCCCGGGCAAGTCCATCGATACCAATCGTTTCTTCGTGGTCTCGCTGAACAACCTGGGCGGCTGCCACGGCAGTACCGGCCCGATCAGCATGAACCCGACCACCGGGCGCCAATGGGGACCCGATTTCCCCATGGTCACGGTGAGCGACTGGGTGCACAGCCAGGCGCGCCTGGCCGATCGGCTGGGGATCGAGCGTTTCGCCGCGGTAGTCGGCGGCAGCCTGGGCGGCATGCAGGCGCTGCAGTGGGCCCGGATCTATCCCGAGCGGGTCGCCAATGCCGTGATCATCGCTGCCACCCCCAAGCTCTCGGCGCAGAACATCGCCTTCAACGAGGTGGCGCGCCAGGCGATCCGTTCCGACCCTGACTTTCATGACGGCTGGTACGCCGAGCATGACACCGCTCCGCGACGCGGCCTCAAGCTGGCACGCATGGTGGGACACATCACCTACCTTTCGGAAGACGCCATGGGCAGCAAGTTCGGCCGCGACCTGCGCAGCCAGGACCTGAACTTCGGCTATGACGTCGAGTTCCAGGTCGAGTCCTACCTGCGCTACCAGGGCGATACCTTCTCCACCACCTTCGATGCCAACACCTACCTGCTGATGACCAAGGCGCTGGACTACTTCGATCCGGCGGCGGAGCACGGCGGCGTGCTGGCCGACGCCGTCGCGCCCTGCCAATGCCCCTTCCTGGTGGTGAGTTTCACCAGCGATTGGCGCTTCCCGCCATCGCGCTCGCGAGAGCTGGCCAATGCCCTGACCCGCGCCGGCAAGCCGGTGAGCTACGTCAACATCGACTCGCCTCACGGCCACGACGCCTTTCTGCTGCCGGAGCCGCGCTACCAGGCGGTGTTTGCCGCCTTCATGTCGCGAGCCTCCCGTGAGCTGGGCCTGAAGGAGTCCGCATGATGCGCGCCGACCTGGAACTGATCCATCGCTGGGTGCCCGAGGGTGCCCATATCCTCGACCTGGCCTGTGGCGACGGCATCCTGCTCGAGGCCCTGGCGCGGGACAAAGGCGTCACCGGTTACGGCCTGGAGATCGATCCCGACGGCATCACCGCCTGTATCGCCAAGGGAGTCAGCGTGCTCGAACAAAACCTCGACGAGGGCCTGGTCAACTTCGAGGACGACACCTACGACCTGGTGGTCATGACCCAGGCGCTGCAGGCGCTGCGCCGCCCCGACCGCATGCTCGACGAGATGCTGCGCGTGGCCGACGAATGCATCATCACTTTTCCCAACTTCGCCTACTGGCGACATCGGGTACACTTGGGCATTCGCGGCTACATGCCGGTCTCCAAGTCGCTGCCCCATGCCTGGTACGATACCCCCAACATTCACCTGTCGACCTTCAACGACTTCGAGCACCTGTGTCGTGAGAAGGGGCTGCGAATTACCGACCGGGCCGTGGGGATCGGCGATCATGAAGGCCACTGGGCCACACGACTATGGCCCAATCTGTTCGGCGAGATCGCGATCTTTCGCGTCGAGCGTCAGAGTCGCCAATGACAACCAGCCGTCGATCGGTATGTCCAAGGAGAGCGCCGTGCTGAAACGCTTCGTGTCGTGCCATCGTGCTCTGGCCATTGCCCTGCTGCTGGGGCTGCTGCCGCTTTCTGGCCAGGCCCAGCAATTCGAGCAGGTCGGCGACTACCAGATTCACTACAGCGCCGTGAGCACCAACTTCCTGCCTCAGTCCGTGGCCGAGGCTCATGGCATCCAGCGCAGTCCGGCCATGGCGCTGCTCAATGTCAGCGTGCTCGAGGAGGTCGACGGAGAGCTGCGCCCGGTCAACGCACCGGTCAGCGGCACGGTCGGCGAGGTTCAGGATAGCGAGCGCACGCCGCTCTCCTTCCGCACCCTGCGCAGCGGCGAGACACAGTCACAGGTGGCGGTGTTCCGCATCCGCGAAGACACGCCGATGCACTTCACCCTCGAGGTGAGCTACGACCGCAACCGTGAGCCGGCCGAGGTGAGCTTCATCCAGCGCTTTCACATCGACCGCTGAACCATGGCCGCCATCCTCGCCCACCTGCATGACCTCGATGCCGCCCCCTCACGCGGCGTCACGCTACCCGATGGGAGGGATGCCTTCCTCGTGCGCGTGCACGGCCGGGTCAGCGCCTTCGTCAATCGCTGCCCGCACCAGCAGGTGCCGTTGAACCTGCCGGACGGGGCGTTTCTCGACGCGGGCGGCGAGCTGGTCCAGTGCGGCATGCACGGGGCGCTGTTCCTGCCCGAAAGCGGCGAGTGCGTGTTCGGCCCCTGCCAGGGCCGCTTCCTGGAGCCCGTGGCGATCTCAATCGACGCCGAGGGCAATGTCTACTTGGCGAGTAAGTGACACCGAAAGCCGGGCGCTCAGGGTGATCGACACCGGCCGGCCCTCGCGCCAGCCGATCTCGCAGCCATGGGCCATGACTTCCACGCCTCGCTCGGCCACGGCCTTCAGCGTGGCAGCATAGAGCGGATCGAGGTGCGCCGCCGGTGCCACGTCGCGGATGCCGGTATGCGCCACGCAAAACAACAGCACGGCGCGCTGGCCCCGCTCGGCGAGGGCCGCAAGCGCCAGCAGGTGCTTGCGCCCGCGCTCGCTCACCGCATCGGGAAAATAGCCGTGGCCGTCGAATTCCTTGAGGGTCACCTGCTTGACCTCGACGAAGGCGGTGCCCTTGACGGGGTCATCGAGGCGAAAGTCGAGTCGCGCACCCTCCACCTTGGCCTCGCGTTTCAGCGTGGCGTAGCCGGTCAGGGCCGGCACGCGCCCGGCGTGCAGCGCCTCTTCGACGATACGGTTGGTACGTCCGGTATGCACCGAGGCCAGCGCCACGCTGCCGTCGGGCTGGGTCAGCTCGATCAGTTCCCAGGTCCAGGCCAGCTTGCGCGCCGGGTTGCCGCTCGGCGCCAGCCACACGCGGCAGCCGGGCACGTTCACCGCCCGCATCGAGCCGGTATTGGGACAGTGCGCCACCACCTCACGGCCATCGTCGAGGCGCACGTCGGCCAGGAAGCGCTTGTAGCGGCGTAGCAGTACGCCTGGGACCAGGGCGGGGTATTGCACAAAGACGCTCCCTATTGCCGCGCCAGAAAGCGCTCGAGACGGCTTACCGCCTCCTCCAGGCGGGAAATACCGGTGGTGAAGGCGATACGCACATGGTACTCGCCGCCACTCACGGCGAAGTCGACCCCGGGCGTGATGGCGACGTTCTCCTCCTCCAGCAGGCGCTGACAGAAGACCTGGCTGTCGCTGCTGTAGCGCGAGATATCGAGCCACAGGTAGAAGGCACCCTGGGGCGGCAGCGACGGCGCCAGGTCCAGCCGGGCCAGACCGGCCAGCAGCGCATCGCGGCGACGACCCAGCTCGCGGCGGCGCTCCTCGAGCAAGTCATGACATTCAGGCGTAAAGGCCGCCAATGCCGCATGCTGGGCCGGGGTGGGGGCGGCGAGGAAGACGTTCTGAGCCAGCCGGATCAGCGGCTCCACCGCATCTTCCGGTGCCAGAAGCCAGCCCAGGCGCCAGCCGGTCATGCCGAAGTACTTGGAGAAGCTGTTGACCACGAAGGCGCCGGACGTGAGCGACGCCACCGACAGCGGCTCGATGTCGTAGCTGAGCCCCTGGTAGATCTCGTCCACCAGCAGATGGCCGCCCTTGGCCGCCACCGTGTCGATGACACGCTTCAACTGTGCCTCATCGAGCATATGGCCGGTGGGGTTGGAGGGCGTGGCCAGCATCGCCAGCCGCGTGGTATCGCGCCAGTGATGGGCGACGAGGTCGGCGTCAAGCTGCCAGCCGCTCTCCAGGCCCACGGGAACGGTATCCACTTCGGCGCCGGCCAGGGCCATGAAATGCCGGTTGCAGGGGTAGTTGGGGTCGGCCATCAGCACCCGGTCGCCGGGGCCGACCAACAGCTGGCTGGCAAGCAGCAGCGCCCCGGAGGCGCCGGGTGTGACCAGGATACGCCGGGGGTCGACGTCGGCGCCGAAGTGCTCGCCGTAGTGGCCGGCGATCGCCTTGCGCAGTGCCGGCAGCCCTGCGGCCGGGCTGTAGCGCGTGTATCCTGCCGACAGCGCCGCCTGCCCGGCCGCCACCACCGGCTCGGGTGTGGGGAAGTCGGGCTCGCCCACCTCGAGATGGATGACGTCATGGCCGGCTGCCTCGCGCGCCTGGGCGGCTTCCAGCAGACTCATCACACGGAAGGGTGCAACGCGACCAACGCGTGGATTCCACGACATGACAAACTCCCGAACGCAAGACAGATGGCCGTTGGTGGGCACTTTTCCCCTTTCCACGGTCAAAAAACCATACCATCGATTTGACCTGCAGGGAGCCCTCGATCGTTCTCGGTAGGTATTGCAAAACTCGTCGAATTCCGATAAACAAGCATGCCTTTGGCGTGAGATACCTTGCACCACGTTGCGGCGGGTATTGATCAGCAGTCACTCAAGTAATGAGGCAGTCCCATGCCAGTAGCAGACAAGAAAGCGGAAGCGCCCAAAAAGTTCACCCCGTACGAGGCGGCACCGGGTGAAGAGTACATGAACGAGCAGCAGCTTGAGCACTTCCGACAGATCCTGCTGGGCTGGAAACAGGAGCTCATGGAAGAAGTCGATCGCACGGTGCGCCACCTGCAGGAAGAGGCGAACAACTATGCCGATCCCGCGGACCGGGCGACCCAGGAAGAGGGCTTCAGCCTGGAGCTGCGGACCCGCGACCGCGAGCGCAAGCTGCTCAAGAAGATCAACGAGACGCTAGAGAAGATCGATGAGGACGATTATGGCTTCTGCGAAGCCTGTGGCGTCGAGATCGGCATCCGTCGCCTGGAGGCTCGCCCCACCGCCACGCTGTGCGTCGATTGCAAGACCCTGGCCGAACTCAAGGAAAAGCAGCTCGGCGGCTGATGCTGGCGTGGTACGCCTCGCTCTCCTTCGCAACGGGCACCGCTGGGTGCCCGTTTGCGTGTCGGCTCCCGCTGCCAGGAGCCAGCCATGACCGGCTATCGCGGTCGTTTCGCGCCTACGCCATCCGGTCCGCTGCATTTCGGCTCGCTGATCGCCGCCCTGGCCAGTTTTCTCGACGCGCGCAGGGCCGGTGGCGAGTGGCTCGTACGCATCGAGGACATCGATCCACCACGCTGCCCGGCGGGAGCTGCCGATACCATCCTGCGCCAACTCGAGGCCTTCGGCCTGCATTGGGATGGCTCCGTGCTTTGGCAAAGCGACCGCGCCTCCGCCTACGCTACTGCGCTCGAACGGCTGAAGGCGCGAGGCCTGGCCTATCCCTGTAGCTGCTCACGCAAGCAGTGGCGCGAGTACCCGATCTATCCCGGGTGGTGTCGTGAAGGCGTGCTCGAGCCGGGCAAGCCGGTGGCCTGGCGGCTGCGCAGCGACCTCGGCCTGCGCCCGGTAATGTGGCACGACCGGCTGTTCGGTGAGCAGCGCTTCGACCCGGCAGAACTCGGCGACGTGGTCCTGCGGCGCAAGGATGGCTTGTGGGCCTATCAGCTCGCCGTGGTAGTGGACGATGCCGACCAGGGCATCAGCGATGTGGTCCGCGGCTTCGACCTGCTCGACAACACGCCCTGGCAGCGTCAGCTGCAGCATGCGCTGGACCTGCCCGAGCCTCGCTACCTGCATCTGCCCTTGATCGTCAATCATGAAGGTCAGAAGCTGTCCAAGCAGAACCTGGCCCCGGCATTACCGCTGGAGGAGAAGATGGTGCGCCCATTGCTCCATCGTGCGTTGGTGGCACTCGATCAGGCACCGCCCTTCGAGCTGGCCACGGCGCCGGTAGCCGAGCAGCTCGCCTGGGCCAGCGGCCACTGGGAGCCACGCCGCATCTGCCCCGAAGCCCACCGCAGGGAGTGAGGAGCGTTCATGTACGTCTATCGCATCATGCTGTTCCTGGTCTTCGGCGGCTACCTGCTGTCGCCGCTGCTGATGAGCGGCTGGTCGAGCCCCGGCGTGGCCTGGTATCGCCCCTTCGCCATCTGGGGCGTGCTGATCGCCCTGACGCTGTGGCTGGAGCAGAAGAGGAAGCTCGATGAGCGCTAGCCTGGTCGGCGTCTTCGCCCTCGGCGGTGGCTACCTGCTGCTGATGTTCCTCTGCGCGCTGGCGGTGGAGCGAGGCTGGCTCAGCCGCCGCGTGACGCGTCATCCCGCGATCTACACCCTGGCACTCGGCGTTTACGCCAGTGCCTGGGCGATCTACGGCAGCCTGGAGCTGGCAGCCGGCTCGGGCTATGGCTATCTGGCCTACTACCTGGGTGTGGCGGGTGCCTTCCTGCTGGCGCCGGTACTGCTGGTACCGATCCAGCGCATGACCCGCACCCACCAGCTCGCTTCGCTGGCCGACCTGTTCGCCTTCCGCTTCCGCTCGCGCTGGGTCGGCACTCTCATCACCGTGATCAGCCTGCTGGCCGTGATGCCCCTGTTGGCGCTGCAGGTCCAGACCCTGGGCGATGCCATCCACCTGATGACCGGCGCCGCCTCACCGTCCCTGCTCGCCCTGGTCCTGTGTCTGCTGATCGCACTGTTCGCGATGATCTTCGGCACCCGTCACGACAAGGGGGCCGTGAGGCACGACACATTGCTGGCCGTGATTGCGCTCACCTCGGTGGTCAAGCTCGTCGCCATGCTGGCGCTGGGTGCGTTCGCCCTGTTCGTGGTCTTCGACGGTCCTGCCGACCTGCAGACCTGGCTGGATGGGCCCGGACAGGTCTATCAGGCGAGCGTGGTACAGCCGGACGCAGCCCACTGGCGCACCCTGCTGTTGCTGTTCTTCGCCGCCGCACTGCTGATGCCGCACATCTTCCACGTCACCTTTGCCGAGACCCTCACGCGGCACACCCTGCTGCAGGCGAGCTGGTCGCTGCCGCTGTTCCTGCTGCTGATGGCGATCCCGGTGCCACTGATCCTGTGGGCGGGTCAACGGCTGGGTAGCCATGAGGTGATCGGTGCCGCCTACCTGGCCTTCGGCCTGTCCGACGCGTTCTGGGTCCAGGCACTGGCCTTCCTTGCCGGCCTGGCCGCCACCAGCGGCACCATGGTGATCATTGCCATGGCGCTGTCGGGCATGATCCTCAACCATGTGCTGCTGGTGGCTCACCCACCCGAGGCCCAGCCCAACCTCTACCGCTGGCTGCGCTGGCTGCGCCGAGCGCTGATGACCACGGTGATCCTCGGCGGCTGGCTGTTCTACCGCACGGTGGGCGTCCACCACGACCTGACAACGCTGGGGCTGGCAGCCTTCGTCGGCATGGCCCAGTGCCTGCCGGGATTGCTGGCGCTGCTCTACTGGCCGGGGGCCAATCGCAAGGGCATGGTCTCGGGCCTGCTCGTCGGTGTACTGATCTGGCTCGCCGGCCTGTGGCTGCCGCTACTCACGGGCCTGCCCACCTTGATCCTGATCCCCCCGGGCCTGGAACTGCTCGTCGGCGAACCCAACTGGTACGTGGTGACGCTGGTGTCACTGGCGCTCAACGTCCTCGTCTTCATCATCGTCTCGCTGGCCACGCCGACTTCCGAGGGTGAACGCGCCGCCGCCGAGGCGTGCTCGGTGGATGCCGTGATAAGACCCAAGCGGCTGCCGCTGCTCGCCACCACCGGGGAGGAATTCAAGCAACCGCTGGCCCAGGCGCTGGGCGAGGACGTCGCACAGCGCGAAGTGGAGCGCGCGCTCACCGACCTCGGCATGTCACCGCTCGACGGGCGCCCCTATGCCCTGCGCCGACTGCGCGACCGCATCCAGGCCAACCTTTCCGGGCTGATGGGCCCCTCGGTCGCCCAGGACATCGTCGATCGCTACCTGCCCTACCGGCGCAGCGGCCAGGAGCCCACCGACGACATTCACTTCGTCGAGAGCCGGCTCGAAGCCTACCGCTCGCGGCTGACCGGGCTCGCCCGCGAGCTCGATGGCCTGCGCCGCTACCATCGCCGCATCCTCGCCCGTCTACCCGTGGGTCTGTGCGCCTTCGGCGTCGATGACGAGCTGCTGATGTGGAACGATGCCTTGGCGGAGCTTTCCGGTATCGACGGTGCGAGCGTCGTGGGGTCGCGCCGCGACGGCTTGCCGGCTCCTTGGGGGGAACTGCTGGGACGCGCTCTGGGCGAGTCCAGTGCTCCTCTCTACAAACAGCCGGTCGAACTCAAGCGGGGAACACGCTACCTGACACTACATCGCGCCGAGCTGCAGGCCGACGACGACGTACGCGGAGGAACCGTGATCCTGATCGAGGATCACAGCGAAATGAAGTGGCTAGAGGACGAATTGGTTCACGCCGCACGCCTGGCCTCGATCGGCCAGTTGGCCGCCGGAGTCGCCCACGAGATCGGCAATCCCATTACCGGCATTTCCTCACTGGCCCAGAACTTGCGCTACGACACCGACGATCCCCAACTGCTCGAGACCGCGGGGCAGATCCAGCAGCTCACTGACCGCGTCTCGCGGATCGTCTCCTCACTGGTCGGCTTCGCCCACGGCGGCCGCCATGTTGCGGGGCAGGCCTTCGCCCCGGTGCCGATCGCCGCCGTCACCGACGAGGCGCTGCACTTGATCCACCTGGCCCGCTCGGGGGAGGATGTCCGTTACCGTAATCTCTGTTCCGCGGAACTCGAAGTACTCGGCGACGCCCAGCGACTCCAGCAGATCATGGTCAACCTGCTGAGCAATGCGCGTGACGCCAGCGAGCCGGAAGGAGAGGTGGTCATCGATGCCGAGCCGGAAGGCGACATGTTGAAGGTCACCGTCACCGACGAGGGGCATGGGCTCGACGATCGGGTTCGCGAGCACCTCTTCGAACCCTTCACCACCACCAAACCGCCGGGTGAAGGCACAGGACTCGGCTTGCCGCTGGTCTACAGCATCATTGCCGAGCATCATGGCAGGATCGAAATCGAATCACCGCCCCCAGGGCAGGAACGCGGCACCCGCATCTGCCTGTGGCTGCCCACCGAACGAAAGGATGGTGAACATACCGATGAGCCGGATTCTGATCGTTGAAGACGAAGCCATCATCCGTACGGCGCTGCGCAGACTGCTGGAGCGTCACGCTTATGAGGTCAGCGAGGCCGGCTGCGTAGACGAGGCACTGGCCCTGGAGCCCCGCGGCTTCGACCTGGTGATCAGCGACCTGCGCCTACCCGGAGAGCCCGGCACCGACCTGATCGAGCACGCCGCACCGGTGCCGGTATTGATCATGACCAGCTATGCCAGCATGCGCTCGGCGGTGGAGTCACTGAAGCAGGGTGCCGTCGACTACGTGGCCAAGCCCTTCGACCACGACGAGCTGCTGGAAACCGTGTCCCGCGTACTCCACCAGCAGTCTGCGCATCGCGCCCCGCCACCCGACATCACCGATGCCGGCGGCTCGCGCCAGCAGATGATCGGCGAATGCCCAGCCATGCAGTCTGTCTACACGCGCATTCGCAAGACCGCGCCGGCCGACGTCACCGTGCTGATCCAGGGCGAATCCGGAACCGGCAAGGAGCTGGTGGCGCGAGCCATTCACCAGCAAAGCCAACGCATTCATGCGCCGCTCATCTGCGTCAACTGTGCCGCCATTCCCGAAACTCTGATCGAATCGGAGCTGTTCGGCCACGAGAAGGGAGCCTTCACCGGCGCCAGTGCCGCTCGCACCGGCCTGGTGGAAGCTGCCGACGGCGGCACCCTGTTCCTCGACGAGATCGGCGAGTTGCCGCTGGATGCCCAGGCCCGCCTACTGCGCGTGCTGCAGGAAGGCGAGATTCGCCGCATCGGCTCGGTGGAAACCCGCCATGTCGACGTGCGCCTGATCGCCGCCACCCACCGCGACCTGAGGGCCTTGTCCAAGACCGGCGAATTCCGCCTCGACCTCTACTACCGGCTCAACGTGATGCAGATCGACCTGCCTCCGCTGCGCGAGCGCGAGGACGATATCCTGCTGATCGCTGAAGTGCTGCTGGAAAAGGCCTGCCGGCGCCACCGCCGAGACGGGCTGCGCCTGTCACGGGCGGCGCACCGCGAAATTCGCGATTACCCATGGCCCGGCAATGTTCGGGAACTCGAGAACGCTCTCGAGCGTGGCGTCATCCTGGCCGAAGGCCATCTGATCCATCCCGACGATCTGGGGCTGCACCCGAGCTCGGCCCCCCCTTCACGCAGCATCGTCGAACCCCGGACGATGCCCACCGACCCGCAGCGGGACGAGGAAGAGGACGACGAAGAGGATCTCTCGCTCGAAGACTACTTCCAGCACTTCGTGCTGGAGCATCAGGATCACATGAGCGAGACCGAGCTCGCCCAGAAGCTGGGAATCAGCCGCAAATGTCTTTGGGAACGGCGTCAGCGCCTGGGTATTCCGCGCAAGAAGCAGGCCCGGCGAAGCAGCGCCTGACACTGAAACACCTCCCCCTACGACTAACGTCCAAGCGCCTCGGCCAGCTCGTCGAAGGCGCTTTTTCATGCCCCGCCGAACTCATTTGCACCAGGTGTTACCTTCCCACCCAGAATTTGCCCCGACATGGCGCAGCAGGGGTAACACATTTGCCATGCCGAGCTGAGGCGCACCACAGGCTAACTCTCAAGCCATTGTTTGTTTGTGGGTTTCGACCACCTTGGCATGTGCCGTGCAATATCCAAGGCAAGAAAAACAACATCCGGCTGCCACCCGAGTCGACAACAATAACAAGACATCAGGGAAGGCAGGGCCTGCGCCAATAACAACAACTGGCAGGCTATGAAGAGGATGCGGCTAGGGGCAACAACGACAAAACGCCCCAGAGAAGCCGCCCTTCGCTTTGTTTGTCCAACAACAACAAGACCTGAGCGAAGCACCGGATCCATCAGGACGCGACGCGCCAACCCCGGCCTCCAACAAGAACAACGGCCGCAAAAGCGCACCTTCGGCAATAACATCAACAAGCCGAAGGCAGGCATACCTCCTGTGCCGTCGTGGTTGGATTATTGTTTTGAATACGAGGCGGTCGCAACCAGGAACGTCAACAATCACAACAACATTGTTGCCTGTGACTCTTGGTGACTGTGGTGCGTATTCAAGGCGATGCGCCATCACGAAGAAGAAACAGCCGCAAGGACGCAGCACCGTTTAGCTTGTCAGAGGAGGCCCAACGGCCTCCTCTTTTGCTTTGTGTTCTCCTGCCAGTTCCTTGCGGCGAATTCGTCCGCCGCTTTGCAAGGTGTCGGTGGTCGGCTACACTCTACAACTTTCGCACACTGCGAGTCGAAATCACCGCATGTTCAAAGGATTTACCCGCTTTCTGCAGAGCCCTGGCACACACCTCAGGACACTCTTCGGCCCCCAGGATGCCTCCGGAGGGCAGGCCGGCCCTCGAATCATCCCTCGCGATCAGCATCCCGTTTCGCGTCAGCACTTCAGCGAATCGGCCCTGAAGGTACTCTATCGTCTGCATAACGCCGGGTTCGAGGCCTACCTGGTGGGCGGCTGTATTCGCGACTCCTTGCTCGGCAGGATGCCCAAGGATTTCGATGTCGCGACGAATGCCACGCCTGAACAGGTGCGGGAGCTGTTTCGCAACTCTCGCATCATCGGCCGGCGTTTTCGCATCGTGCATGTGCGTTTCGGCCGCGAAGTCATCGAAGTGACCACCTTTCGCGGCACCCACGGCGACGACCACGGCGACCACATTGCCCAGCAATCGGAACATGGCCTGCTGCTGCGCGACAACGTATGGGGCAACATTCAGGAAGATGCCATTCGCCGCGACTTTACCGTCAACGCGATCTACTACAGCATCGCCGATTTCTCCATCCATGACTTTGCCGACGGCATGCACGATATCGAGTCGCGCACCCTGCGCCTGATCGGTGATCCTGCCGTTCGCTACCGTGAGGATCCGGTACGCATGCTGCGTGCGGTTCGCTTCGCGGCCAAGCTCGATTTCCATATCGCTCCGGACTCGGAAGCACCGATCGGCAAACTGGCCCCGCTGCTGCTGCAGATTCCTCCTGCCCGGCTGTTCGACGAAGTGCTCAAGCTGTTCATGGCCGGCCATGGCGTGGAAACCTTCCGCCTGCTGCTCCACTACGGCCTGTTCGCCATGCTCTTCCCCGAGACCGACGAGGCCATGGCCGAATTGCCCTGGGCGGAATCACTCATCGAGCAGGCCCTGGCCAGCACCGACCGACGGATCCACGAAGAGAAACCGGTGACCCCGGCCTTTCTTTTCGCCGCCCTGCTGTGGGGGCCCGTCCAGCACCGTCAGGCGGCGCTGGAAGCCGAGGGCATGCCACCCATACCAGCGCTGCAGCTCGCTTCACAGCAGGTCCTGTCGCGCCAATTGAAGCATATCTCGATTCCCAAACGCTTCAGCATGCCGATGCGCGACATCTGGGACCTGCAGCAACGCCTGCCCCAGCGACGCGGCAAGCGCGCCCTGCAGACCCGCGAGCATCCACGCTTCCGTGCCGCCTACGACTTCCTGCTGCTGCGCGAGGCCGCTGGCGAGATCGAGCCCGGTCTCGGCGAATGGTGGACGGCCTATCAGGAGGGTGACGAGCACGAGCAGAGGCGGCTGCTGGAGAAGGCCGGTGCCGACACCGGCCCTCCCGGTGACAACAGCCCGCGTCGCCGGCGCCCCCGCAAGCGTCGTCGGCGTGGTCCCCCCAACCCTTCATGACACCGCTAGTCCACGTGTATGTCGGGCTCGGTAGCAATCTCGACGACCCCGCCGATCAGGTCCGCCGCGCGCTAGATGAACTCGACTCCCTACCGCTGACCCGGTGCCTGGCTGCATCGCGGCTGTATGCCAGCCGTCCGGTCGGCCCTCAGGACCAGCCGGACTTCATCAATGCCGTCGCGCATCTAGGCACCCGGCTTTCCCCCCTCGCCCTGCTCGACCAACTGCAAGCGCTGGAACAGCGTCACCGGCGGATTCGCCAGCGTCACTGGGGACCCCGCACCCTGGATCTCGACCTGCTACTGTACGGTAACGAGACCCTGACATTGCCACGGCTACAAGTGCCGCACCCTGAAATGACAGCCCGTGCCTTCGTGCTGTTGCCTCTTGCCGAGCTGTCGCCGCGCCTGCCGCTACCCGACGGGCGTCGCATCGCGGAGCTGGCGGGAGCGCTTGCTACGCCTGGCGAGATCGGAGTGTTACCTGAGAACGCGGACTGAGGAGCGAGGTGTTACCAGTCGACACGACCGTCTTATTCTGGTAACAATCACGCGCAGCACCGGCGCCAAGGCTCCACGCCGGTCGCCCGAGACACAACGAGAGCACGCCATGAAAACCATCACGCTAAGCACACTGCAGGCCTACAAGCGCGCAGGTGAGACCTTCAGCTGCCTGACTGCCTACGATGCCTCCTTCGCGCGCACCGCCGCCGAAGCGGGTATCGAAGTGCTGCTGGTCGGCGATTCGCTGGGCATGGTCTTGCAGGGCCACGCCAGCACCCTCCCGGTGACCCTCGACGATATTTGTTACCACACTCGCTGCGTGGCACGCGCCAAGGACACGAGCCTGTTGATGGTGGACCTGCCATTCATGAGCAATGCCAGCACCGATCGACTGCTGAACGATGCCGGCGAGCTGATGCGCGCCGGTGCCGAGCTGGTGAAGGTGGAAGGCGAGGCGTGGATGGCCGAAGGCATTCGCGAAATGACCCGCCGCGGTGTGCCCGTGTGCGCCCACCTGGGCCTGACACCCCAGACGGTCTACCAGCTCGGTGGCTACAAGGTCCAGGGTCGCGACGCCGAGCGCGCCGCACAGATCCTCGAGGATGCCCGTACCCTGGTCGACGCCGGGGCTTCGGTCATTCTGCTCGAGTGCGTGCCGGCAAGCCTCGGCCGCGCGATCACCGAGGCCCTCGACGTGCCCGTGATCGGCATCGGTGCCGGCCCGGACACCGACGGCCAGATTCTCGTCATGCACGACGTGCTCGGTGTCACCCATGGCCGCACGCCGCGCTTCGTCAAGAACTTCATGGCCGAGGCCGACGACATCGCCGGCGCCTTCCGTCGTTATCATGAGGACGTCAAAGCGCGCCGCTTCCCGGCCGAGGAGCACAGCTTCTAGTTCCGCTCGTTCCAATCCAGGAGGCCCGCTGATGCGTACTCTGCGAGACATTCCTGCGCTGCGTGAGATTCTCGGCGAATATCGCCATCGAGGACAGCGCATCGGCCTCGTGCCGACCATGGGCAACCTGCACGACGGACACCTGTCGCTGGTGGACGCCGCCCAGCAGCATGCCGACGTTGTCGTGGCCACCATTTTCGTCAACCCGCTACAGTTCGGTGCGGGCGAGGATCTCGATGCCTATCCGCGCACCCTGGCCGACGATCAGGCGAAGCTCGAGGCGGCCGGCTGCGATCTGCTGTTCACTCCCACGGTGACCACGCTCTACCCCCGCGGGCTGGACAACCAGACCCGCGTTTGCGTTCCCGCCGTCAGCGAAGGGCTGTGCGGCGGCTCACGGCCCGGCCATTTCGACGGTGTCTCCACCGTGGTCAGCATCCTGTTCAACCTGGTGCAGCCCGACGTGGCCTGCTTCGGCGAGAAGGATTATCAACAGCTGGCGGTGATCCGCAAACTGGTCGAGGACCTGCATTTCCCCATCGAGATCGTCGGCGTTCCCATCGTACGTGCAGAAGATGGCCTGGCGCTCTCCTCGCGCAACGGCTACCTCGACACCGCCGAGCGTGCCACGGCACCCGAGCTGCAGCGCATCCTGACCACGCTGCGCGTGGCACTCGAGGCCGGCGAGCCCGTCGATGCCACCCTGGAAACCGGCATGGCCCGGCTGCGCACGGCCGGTTTCGAGCCCGACTACCTGGAGCTGCGAGCCGCCGACCTGGGGCCGGCCACCCCCACTACCCGCGAGGCCGTCCTGCTTGCGGCCGCCCGCCTGGGCAAGACCCGCCTGATCGACAACCTGACCCTGACCCTGCCGCGCTGAGGCGGCGTTCGTACGCACCCGGAGGAAGAAGCCCGCATGTTCACCGTCATGCTCAAGGCCAAGCTGCACATGGCCCGCGTCACCCATGCCGTGCTCAACTACGAAGGCTCCTGCGCCATCGACGGCGAGTTGCTGGACATGTCCGGCATCCGCGAGAACGAGCAGATCCAGATCTACAACGTCGAGAACGGCCAGCGCTTCACCACCTATGCCATACGGGCCGAAGAGGGTTCCCGGGTCATCTCGATCAACGGCGCCGCCGCTCACCTGGCCGGCCCCGGCGACCGCGTGATCATTTGCAGCTATGCTCATTACAGCGAGGCCGAACTGGATAACCATCATCCGAGCCTCGTCTATCTGCAGGAGGGTAATGTCGTCAGCCATACCAGCCATGCCATTCCCGTCCAGTTCGCCTGACGGCCAGCGGCACGGTTGGCGACACGTGAGAGGGGCCATTTCCCGATGAGGCATTGTCGCAGCGCACAATAGTCGCCTATGCTGGTCCCTCAGCGTCCGTGAACGACTCAGGAGAATTCCAATGCAAGATGTGGTGATCGTTGCCGCTCGCCGTACCGCCATCGGCTCCTTCGGGGGGTCGCTTGCCGGCATCCCTGCCAGCGACCTCGGTGCGTTGGTAATCAAGGACATCCTGGCCTCCACCGGTGTGGCCCCCGACCAGGTCGACGAGGTGCTGCTCGGCCAGGTGCTCACCGCCGGTGTGGGCCAGAACCCGGCGCGTCAGGCCGCCATCAAGGCCGGCCTGCCCGCGGCCGTACCCGCCATGACCATCAACAAGGTGTGCGGCTCCGGCCTCAAGGCGCTGCATCTGGCGACCCAGGCGATCCGCTGCGGTGACGCCGAGCTGATCCTCGCCGGCGGCCAGGAGAACATGTCCGCCTCGCCCCACGTACTGCCCAATTCGCGCAACGGCCAGCGCATGGGCGACTGGAAGGCCATCGACACCATGGTCCACGACGGCCTGTGGGACGCCTTCAACAACTTCCACATGGGTATCACCGCCGAGAACCTGGCCGAGAAGTACGCTATCACCCGCGAGGCCATGGACGAGTTCGCCGCCGCCTCCCAGCAGAAGGCCGCCGCGGCCATCAAGGAGGGCCGCTTCAAGGGCCAGATCGTTCCCGTGGAGATTCCCCAGCGCAAGGGCGACCCGGTGATCTTCGACACCGACGAGAACCCGCGCGAAGTCACCGCCGAAAAACTCGGCACCATGAAACCCGCCTTCAAGAAGGACGGCACCGTCACCGCCGGCAACGCCTCCTCGCTCAACGACGGCGCTGCTGTGGTAATGATCTGCTCCGCCGACAAGGCGCGTGAACTCGGCCTCGAGCCGCTGGCGCGCATCGCCGCCTACTCCAATGCCGGTGTCGACCCGGCGATCATGGGCATTGGCCCGGCGCCGGCCACCCGCCGCTGCCTGGAGAAGGCCGGCTGGAGCCTGGACGATCTCGACCTGGTCGAGGCCAACGAGGCCTTTGCCGCCCAGGCGCTCTCGGTCAACAAGGAACTCGGCTGGGATGTCTCCAAGGTCAAC
This sequence comes from Halomonas sp. LR3S48, assembly GCF_025725665.1. Classification (NCBI taxonomy): domain Bacteria; kingdom Pseudomonadati; phylum Pseudomonadota; class Gammaproteobacteria; order Oceanospirillales; family Halomonadaceae; genus Halomonas; species Halomonas sp. LR3S48. Next base: position 4,389,722 of record NZ_CP107009.1, read on the forward strand.
GTCAACGGCGGCGCCATTGCCCTGGGCCACCCGATCGGCGCCTCCGGCTGCCGCGTGCTGGTCTCCCTGCTGCACGAGATGATCGCCCGCGACGCCAAGAAGGGCCTGGCCACGCTGTGTATCGGTGGCGGCCAAGGCGTTGCCCTGGCGATTGAAAGGTAAAGTCGCTGCGCTAGCAGCGTGACGGCAATCAAAAAAACCGCCCCCATGGCATGGCCATGGGGGCGGTTCGCTTTTCTGCTTCGAGTGACGCTTACAGCGCGGTCTCGGCCTGCTCGGATTCGAAGGCGGCCTTCTCTTCCGGCGTGATCTCCTTGATGGTGAGCTTCACGCGGTTGCGGTTGTCGATGTCGAGCACCTTGACCACCACCTCGTCACCCTCGTTGAGGAAATCGCGCACGTCGTTGACCCGCTCGGGCACGATCTGCGAGATGTGCACCAGGCCGTCGGTACCCGGCATGATGTTGATGAAGGCGCCGAAGTCGGCGATGCGTACCACCTTGCCGCGGTAGAGCTTGCCGATCTCGGCCTCGGCGGTGATCGACAGCACGATGTCGATGGCCTTCTTGGCCGCCGCCTTGTCCTCGGCGTAGATGCGCACGGTGCCATCGTCGTCCAGATCGATGGAAGCGCCGGTATCCTCGCAGATCTTGCGGATGGTGGCACCACCCTTGCCAATGACGTCGCGGATCTTCTCCGGGTCGATCTTGATGGTAGCCATCGAGGGCGCGTTCTCGGAGACCTCGGAGCGGCTCTGGTCGATCACCGTGTTCATCTGCTCGAGAATGTGCAGGCGGGCCTCATGGGCCTGCTGCAGGGCGACCTCCATGATCTCCTCGTTGATACCCTCGATCTTGATGTCCATCTGCAGGGCGGTGACGCCGGCAGCGCTGCCTGCCACCTTGAAGTCCATGTCGCCGAGGTGATCCTCGTCACCGAGAATGTCGGTGAGTACGGCAAAACCGTCGTCGTCCTTCACCAGACCCATGGCGATACCCGCGACCGGTGCCTTCATCGGCACGCCGGCATCCATCAGCGCCAGTGACGCACCGCACACCGAGGCCATGGAGCTCGAGCCGTTGGACTCGGTGATCTCCGATACCACGCGAATGGTGTAGGGGAAATCCGCCTCGTCGGGCAGCATCGCCTGAACGCCACGCCGGGCCAGACGGCCGTGACCGATCTCGCGGCGCTTCGGGCCGCCCATGAAACCGGCCTCGCCCACGCTGTAGGGCGGGAAGTTGTAGTGCAGCAGGAAGCGGTCCTTGCGCTCGCCTTCCAGCGACTCGATCAACTGGGCGTCGCGCAGGGTGCCCAGGGTCGCGATGACGATCGCCTGGGTCTCGCCGCGGGTGAAGATCGCCGAGCCGTGGGTCTTGGGCAGGCTGCCCACCTCGATGGCCAAGGGGCGCACGGTCTTCTGGTCGCGCCCGTCGATGCGTGGCTCGCCCCTGACGACGCGGCTACGCACCACGCGCTTCTCGAGGCCGGCGAAGGCACCCTTGACCTCGTCGGCGTCGAACTGGCCCTCTTCCTCACCGGCCAGTTGCTCGACCGCCTGCTCCTTGAGCGCGGCGAGGGCGTCCTGACGGGCCATCTTGTCGGTGATGCGGTAGGCTTCGCCGACCTTGGCCTCGAAGGCCGTGGCAATGGCCTGCTTGAGCGCCGTGTTTTCCGCGGGTGGCTGCCAGTCCCACTTGGGCTTGCCGGCTTCGGCGACGAGCTCGTTGATGGCGCGGATGGCGACCTGCATCTCCTGATGGCCGAAGAGTACGGCCCCCAGCATTTCATCCTCGAGCAGTTCATCGGCCTCGGACTCGACCATCAGCACGGCCTTCTCGGTACCAGCGACGACCATGTCCAGCTCTGAGCCAGTCAGTTCTTCCACGGTGGGGTTGAGGAAATATCCCTTGTCCTCATTGAAGCCGACGCGTGCGGCAGCGATGGGGCCCTTGAACGGCACGCCGGAGATCGACAGCGCCGCGGAGGTGCCGAGCATGGCGGCAATGTCGGGGTCATGGTTGCGGTCGGTGGAGAGCACCGTACAGATGACCTGCACCTCGTTCATGAAGCCCTTGGGAAACAGCGGGCGAATCGGGCGGTCGATCAGCCGCGAGGTGAGGGTCTCCTTTTCGGTGGGACGCCCCTCGCGCTTGAAGAAGCCGCCGGGGATCTTGCCCACCGCGTAGGTCTTCTCCTGATAGAACACCGCCAGGGGGAAGAAGTCCTGGCCTGGCTTGACGTCCTTCTTGGCGACCACGGTGCACAACACCACGGTGTCATCCATGGTGACCATGACGGCAGCGGTGGCCTGGCGAGCGATACGCCCGGTTTCCAGGGTGACGGTGCTGCGACCGTACTGAAACGTTTTCTTGACCGGATTCACGGCGACTTCCTTCAACTTGTCTCTACTCATGTATGGGTCTTTTGACTCGGCGACCATTTTAGGGGTTGACGCGCGTGAGAGCCACCTATACCACCGTTTTCGGCCCCGGAAACGCAAAACGGGCAGCCCCCTGTGGGGACTGCCCGTTTCGAAGTGCCGTAGAAAAAAGCGAATTTCGCGTTACGAAATACCCTTTTTCTTAGCGGCGCAGGCCGAGGCGCTGGATAAGAGCCTGATAGCGCGAGAGATCCTTGCGCTTCAGGTAGTCCAGCAGTTTGCGGCGCTGGTTGACCATGCGGATCAGACCACGACGGGAGTGGTGATCCTGCTTGTTGGTCTTGAAGTGATCCTGCAGGCCGTCGATATTGGCGCTCAGCAGGGCCACCTGAACCTCGGGGGAACCGGTGTCGTTGTCGCCTCGGCCGTATTCCTTGACGATTTCGGCCTTCTGTTCAGCGGTAAGTGCCATCTGTTTCTCCAGTAAGCAATATGCCTGAAACGTGAATTTGTGAGACCACGCATATTTGCAGTCTCGGGCGTTTCTCCTTGTGAGACGCGATCAAGCCGCGTCTCAGTCGGCTGCCGTACTGAGCAGCCGCTTGGGAGCCACCTCCTGTGGCCCCTTCACCACGCCGAGGCCGATGAAGACCTCGTCGCTGTAGAGTCTCGCCGTCGCCCCAGGGGCGAGAGCGGTAGGCTCGACGCCGGCCGCCTGGCCGTGCATGAGCCGCTGTCTTGCCGCTTCATTCACATCGAGCCGCGGCAGGTGCGCCACCAGCACGTCGACCGGCAGCAACGCGGCCTCGCGCTCGCTCTGGCCCGGCAACGCCTCGAGGGCATCCAGGGCCAGCATCCCCTCGCTATCGAAGGGGCCGGTGGCGAGCCGGCGCAGGGCGGTGATATGCGCCCCACAGCCGAGCGCACGACCGATATCCTCGGCCAGGGTGCGGATGTAGGTGCCCTTGCTGACCCGCGCTTCGAGCTCGAAGGCATCGCTCTCGAAGGCAAGAAGCCGGGCATGATACACCGTCACACGCCGTACTGCACGCTCGACGCTCTTGCCCTCGCGGGCCAGCTCGTAGAGCTTGCGCCCTTGATGCTTGAGCGCAGAGTACATTGGCGGCGTCTGGTCGATCTCACCGCGAAAGCGCTCGAGCACCCGCTCGACGTCCTCGGCCGTGAGTGGCGGCACATCGCAGCGCTCGACCACTTCGCCCTCGGCGTCACCGGTATCGGTCACCGCGCCGAGCTGCACCCGGGTGCGGTAGACCTTGTCGGCCTCGAGCAGGTGGGCCGAGAACTTGGTCGCCTCGCCCAGGCACACCGGCAGCAGCCCGGTCGCCATGGGGTCCAGCGTGCCGGTGTGGCCCGCCTTCTGCGCCTGCAGCAGACGCCGGGCCCGCTGCAGGGCGTGATTGCTCGAGGCGCCCTTGGGCTTGTCGAGCAGCAGCACGCCGTTGACCGGCAGGCCGCGACGCCGCCGCGCCATCAGCCGCGCTCTCCCTCGTCGCCGCCACCCGGCTCGCCTTCCTCGTCAGGATGACGGGAACGGTCGCTTTCGACCGCCTCGTCGATCAGCGAAGAGAGCCGTTGACCGCGCACCACGCTTTCATCGTAGTGGAAGCGCAGTTCCGGCACGTGGCGCAGCTTGATGCGCCGGGCGATCTGGCTGCGCAGGAAGCCTGCCGCCTGCTTGAGTACCTTGAGGTTCTCCTTGATGCGCTCGGGGCTATCCTCGCCCAGCAGGGTCACGTAGACGTCGGCATAGCCGAGGTCACGGCTGACCGTGACCCCACTGACGGTGACCATGCCCAGGCGCGGGTCCTTGACCTCGCGCTGGATCAGCACGGCCAGCTCCTTCTGCAGCTGGTCACCGACCCGGTCGGTACGCTTGAACTCCCGCATGCTCCACTCCCGCTGCGATTACAGCGTCCGCTCGACCTTGACCTGATCGAAGACTTCGATCTTGTCGCCGACCTGGACGTCGTTGTAGTTCTTCACGCCGATGCCGCACTCCATGCCGCTACGCACTTCGTTGACATCGTCCTTGAAGCGACGCAGCGACTCGAGCTCGCCCTCGTAGATGACCACGTTGTCGCGCAGTACGCGGATCTTCTTGTTGCGATGCACGCTGCCCTCGACCACCATGCAGCCGGCCACGGCGCCGATCTTGGGCGCGCGGAAGACGTCGCGGACCTCGGCCACACCGACGATCTCTTCCTTCCACTCAGGTGCCAGCATGCCGCTCATGGCCTGCTTGACCTCATCGATGAGCTGGTAGATGACGCTGTAGTAGCGCAGATCCAGCCCCTCGCGCTCGATGATCTCGCGGGCAGCAGCATCGGCACGCACGTTGAAGCCGACCACGATGGCTTCGGAGGCCAGCGCCAGGTTGGCGTCGGTACCGGTGATGCCGCCCACGCCTGAGGAGACCACGGCCACCTGCACTTCCTCGGTGGAGAGCTCTTCGAGGGCACCCTTGATCGCTTCCAGCGAGCCCTGCACATCGGCCTTGAGCACGATGTTGACCTTGGCCACCTCGTCCTGGCCCATCTGGCTGAACATGTTCTCCAGCTTGGCCTTCTGCTGGCGGGCCAGACGCACTTCGCGATACTTGCCCTGACGGAAGTTGGCAACCTCGCGAGCCTTCTTCTCATCGGCCACGACCATGAAATCGTCACCGGCATCCGGGGTACCGTCGAGGCCCTGGATCTCCACCGGCATGGCGGGACCCGCCTCCTCGACCTGCTGGCCGAGCTCGTTGGTCAGCGCACGCACGCGGCCGTAGTGCAAGCCGGCGAGAACGATGTCACCGCGCTTCAGAGTGCCGTTCTGCACCAGCACGGTGGCCACCGGGCCACGCCCCCTGTCGAGACGCGACTCGACCACAACGCCCTTGCCTGGCGCTTCCGGCACCGCCTTGAGCTCGAGCACCTCGGAGACCAGCTGGATCGCTTCCAGCAATTCCTCGATGCCTTCGCCGGTATGTGCGGAGACGTGCACGAACTGGGTGTCGCCGCCCCACTCCTCGGAAATCACGCCGTGCTGCGAGAGCTCGTTCTTGATTCGGTCCAGATCGATGCCCTGCTTATCGATCTTGTTGACCGCCACCACCATGGGCACTTCGGCCGCCTTGGAGTGCTCGATCGCCTCGACCGTCTGCGGCATGACACCGTCGTCGGCCGCCACCACCAGGATGACGACGTCGGTGGCCTTGGCACCGCGGGCACGCATGGCGGTGAACGCCGCGTGGCCAGGGGTATCGAGGAAGGTCACGCCGCCGTGCTGGTCCTCGACGTGGTAGGCACCGATGTGCTGGGTGATACCGCCAGCCTCGCCGGTGGCCACCTTGGCCTTGCGGATGTAGTCGAGCAGCGAGGTCTTGCCGTGGTCGACGTGACCCATCACCGTGACCACCGGCGAACGGGTGATCTCCTCGCCCTCGTAGGAGATGCCTTCGAGCATTTCGGTCTCGAGCGCGTCGTCCTTGATCAGCTTGGGCTTGTGGCCCATCTCCTCGACCACGATGGCCGCGGTGTCCTGATCGATGGTCTGGTTGATGGTTACCGCCGCGCCCATGGTGAACATGGTCTTGATGACCTCGTTCGCCTTGATCGACATCTTGTCTGCCAGCTCGGCAACACTGATCGATTCGGGGATCGAGACCTCGCGCACGATCGGCTGCGTCGGCTTCTGGAAGCCGTGCTTGCCGCCGCCCTGGCTGCCCCCGCGGCGCCCGCCGCGGCGCTCGGCGCGCTTGACCTTCTTGCCACCACCACGGCGACGCTCCTCGCGATCACCGCGGTCGTCCTCCTCGCGGTCGTGACGCCCCTTCTTGGCCGAAGCCTTCTTGGGCGGCGCGGTGCGGCGATCGGTGCGGCCCTCCTTGGGCGGCGCCGGCGGCTCGGATTCTCCGGCCGGCTCAGTGGACGCCTCCAACTCGGGAACCGGAACCTCGGGCTCGGCAGCAGCCTGGGACGGCTCGACCTTGGCTGCCTCCTCGCTGGCCGCCTGCTCGGCGGCACGCGCTTCGGCCTGCTCGGCTTCCAGTGCCTCCTGAGCCTCACGCTTGGCCTGCGAGTCGGCCATGTCGCCCACCAGCTGGCGCGGTCCGCTCTCTTCCACCAGCTCGGGCGCAGAGGCCTCTTCCTCCTCGGCACGCTTGACGTAGGTACGCTTCTTGCGCACCTGAACCTCGATGGTCTTGCCCCGCTCCCCGGTCTTGATCCGGCTGCGAGTCTTGCGCGTCAGCGTGATACGGTTGCGCGCGCCGGCACCAGCGCCGCTACCGCCATGACTCTTGGTCAGGTAGTCGAGCAGCTTGCGCTTGTCCTCTTCGGACACGGCATCGCTTTCGGACTTGTGCTCGAGCCCGGCTTCTTTCATCTGTTCCAGCAGGCGAGGCACGTCGCGCCCCACCTTCGCTGCAAAATCCTTAACGGTCATTTCCGACATCTCGACCCTCCTCAGCCCGTGACCCGTTTACTGTTCGTTCTCGAACCAGGGCGCACGGGCAGTCATGATCAGTGCTGCAGCGCGCTCCTCGTCCATGCCCTCAATGTCCATCAAATCGTCGACGGACTGCTCGGCGAGGTCCTCCATGGTGACGATGCCCCGGCTCGCCAGGATAAAGGCCAGGTGACGCTCCATGCCGTCCATCTCCAGCAGGTCGTCGGCCGGCTGTGCGCCGTCCAGCGCCTCCTCGGAGGCGATGGCCAGCGTCAGCAGCTCATCCTTGGCGCGAGCGCGCAATTCTTCCACCAACTCTTCGTCGAGCTCCTCGATCTCGAGGATCTCCTCGAGGGGCACGTAAGCGATTTCCTCCAGCGTGGTGAAGCCCTCCTCCACCAGCAGCCGGGCGAGGTCGTCCTCGATCTCCAGATGCTGAATGAAATGCTCGACCAGGCTATCGATCTCCTGCTCGCGCTTGTCTTCCGCCTCATCCTCGGTCATGACGTTGATTCGCCAGCCGGTGAGTTCGGAGGCCAGACGTACGTTCTGGCCACTGCGGCCAATGGCCTGAGCCAGGTTGTCCTCGGCCACCGCCACGTCCATGGCGTGGGCATCCTCATCGACCAGGATCGAGCCGACGTCCGCCGGCGCCATGGCATTGATGACGAGCTGGGCGGGATTGTCGTCCCACAGGATGATGTCGACCCGCTCATTCTGCAGCTCGCTCGATACCGCCTGGACGCGGGAACCGCGCATGCCCACGCAGGCACCGACCGGATCGATGCGGCGGTCGTTGGTCTTGACCGCAATCTTGGCCCGCGAGCCAGGGTCACGCGCAGCGCCCTTGATCTCGATGAGCTGCTCGGCAATCTCCGGCACCTCGATCTTGAACAGCTCGATGATCAGTTCGGGGCAGGTGCGCGACAGGATCAGCTGGGCGCCGCGCGCCTCGGCGTCGACCTTGGTCAGCAGCGCACGTACACGGTCATTCATGCGGTAGCGCTCGCCGGGGATCATCTCGCTACGCGGCAGGAAGGCCTCGGCATTGTCGCCCAGATCGATGATCAGGCCGTCGCGGGTGGTCTTCTTGACGATGCCGGCCACCAGCTCGCCTTCGCGTTCGGCATACTGCCGTACCACTTCGGCACGCTCGGCCTCGCGCACCTTCTGCACGATGACCTGCTTGGCGGTCTGGGCCGCAATGCGCCCGAAAGCGGCGTTCTCGATCTGCTCCTCGACCACGTCGCCCAGCGTGAGCGGGGGATCGCGGCGCTCGGCGAAGGACTGCTTGATCTCGGCGTCCGGGTTCTCGAACTCGTCATCCTCCACCACTTCCCAGCGGCGGAAGGTCTCGTAGTCGCCGGTTTGGCGATCGATGTGCACGCGTACGCTGACCTCGTGCCCTTCGAAGCGCTTGCGTGACGCACTTGCCAGTGCCGCTTCGACGGCCTCGAAGATCACTTGGCGCGGAACGCCCTTCTCATTTGAGATCGCATCCACGACCGTCAGAATTTCTTTACTCATGCCTATGCCTCGCCAGAAAACCTGTTCTTGTGCACCAGCCTTGGCCGGCGACTCAGTCTTCGAACCGGGGAACCACCCGCGCCTGATCGATGCTTTCGATCGGAAAGCAGTACTCTTCGCCGTCCAGCTGCAGCAGCACCTCGTCTTCCTCGACGCCGGCCAGCAACCCCTGGAACTTGCGCCGCCCGTCGAACGGTACGCGCAGCTTCAGCGCCACCTGATGTCCGGCAAACCGTGCGAACTGGTCGAGGGTGAAGAGCGGACGGTCCATGCCCGGCGACGACACCTCCAGGCGATACTCCCCGGGAATGGGATCCTCCACGTCGAGCACGGCACTGACCTGGCGACTGACATCGGCGCAGTGATCCACGCTCACACCGTCGGCATGATCAATGTAGATCACAAGGCGGGAATGCTTGCCCTGGGGGCGATAATCGATGCCCCAGAGCTCGAAACCCATGGCGGTTACCACCGGCTCGATCAGCGCATACAGCGCAGCGTCCTTGAGTGCCACAGAGAAAGCTCCTACAGCCGTTGCATCAGGCACCTGGCCGGGAGTGAACAGGAAAGCTAGGTGGCTGATTGGCGTTGCCCGAACAAGCACTGCCGGCCGGAACCGGCAGTATGCTGCTAACAAAAAGCCCCTTCACAGGAAGGGGCCTTTCACAAGAAACCTGTAGTACCACTTACGGCATCTTGCATCCCATTCGGACGCTTGCCGGAAGATGGTAGCGGGGACCGGATTTGAACCGATGACCTTCGGGTTATGAGCCCGACGAGCTACCAGACTGCTCCACCCCGCAACATTCCAGGTCGGCGATTGTAGGCGCGATACAGGCCTAAGTCAAGCCGGCGCCTACATTCTTCCTGGTGCCAATCCTGCTTCTGACGACTCGCGACCCCATTGGGACCGCAGCGTTTCAGATGGTGCCGAAGGCGGGACTTGAACCCGCACGACCATAAGGTCACTACCCCCTCAAGATAGCGTGTCTACCAATTCCACCACTTCGGCTTGTTTGACTGCCGGAACCGCGACTCAGCCGTCGCTTTCCTCCAGCACTGGCGCGGTATTATCCACGTCATTGGCGTCGTCGTCAAGCGTCGGCAACCCGCGCTGCTGCTCGATCAGGCGCGAGTCGGGAATGCCCGCTTCAGGTGCCTGGCCCGCCTGGCTGGCAAAATAGGCCAGGGTCAGCGAGGTGGCGAAGAAAGCTGCCGCGAGTAACGCAGTGGTACGCGACAGGAAACTGCCTGAGCCGCGCGAGCCGAACACGGTCTGCGAGGCGCCACCACCGAAGGCGGCGCCGGCTTCGGCACCCTTGCCCTGCTGTAGCAGGATGAGAACGACCAGGGCGATGGCGATCGCCACGTGGATCATGAGAATGGCAACTTGCATGGGTTCAACCTGCTGACTGACAAATGGCTAGGAAATCGTCGACCTTGAGCGAAGCGCCGCCCACCAGGCCGCCGTCGATGTCGGGCTGAGCCAACAGCTCAGCCGCGTTGCCGGCGTTCATGCTGCCGCCGTACAGCAGGCGCAGGCCTGCCGCGAGTTCACGGTCGAAGCCGGCCTGGTATTCCCGGATGGCGGCCATGACCTCCTGAGCCTGCCCCGGCGAAGCGGTGCGCCCGGTCCCGATGGCCCAGACCGGTTCGTAGGCAATGATCACACGCTCGCGCTGACCGGGTTCCAGGCGCGCCATCACGTAGCCCACCTGGCGTAGCACGACTTCCAGGGTCTTGCCCGCGTCACGCTCCTCGAGGGTCTCGCCGACGCACAGGATCGGCGTGATATCGGCGTTCAGCGCCGCCAGCAGCCGATCATGCACGGCCTCGTCGTCTTCGCGGTAGAGCTGGCGGCGCTCGGAATGACCCGCCAGAGCGTATTCGACGCCGAACTCCTTGAGCATTCGACCGCTCACCTCGCCGGTACGGGCACCGGAGTGGAGCGGATTCAATGTCTGAGCACCCAGCCGCAGCGCAGTGCCGTCGAAGGCGCGTCGCGCCGCATCCAGGTAGGGAAAGGGCGGCAGGATGACCAAGTCCAGCGGCGCCGGGAGCGTCGCTTCGGCAAAGGCACGGCCGAACTCTTCGACCAGCGCGGCCGAACCGTTCATCTTCCAGTTCCCGGCGATCAGCGGCGTTCGCATTCGGCGTCCTCTTTCAAAGTGGAGCGAAATGGTATAGGAGGTGCCAGGCCAAGACAACCGTCGCAGCGGATGTCAACCCAACTCGTTCTCGACCTGTGAGGCCAGGCGGCTCGCCAACCCTTCGACATCGAGGTGCGCCCGACCTTCGACCATCACACGAATCAGCGGTTCGGTGCCGGACGGGCGCAGCAGCACGCGGCCCTCGGCGCCCAGCTCCGCCTCCACGCCGGCCACTGCCTCCTGAACGGCCGGACTCGCCATCAGCGCCTTGGCATCGCTGCCCGGCGTCAGACGCACGTTGACCAGCACCTGGGGTACCTTCTCCAGCCCGGCCAGCAAGGTCTGGAGCGGCTTGCCCTCGCTGACCATGAGTGCCAGGACCTGCAGCGCCGACACGATACCGTCACCGGTGCTCTGCACGTCGGCACAGACGATATGACCGGAGGATTCGCCGCCGAGCTGCCAACCGTTGGCGGCCAATCGCTCCACCACATAGCGGTCGCCCACCTTGGCGCGCTCGAAGGGAATGCCCATCTCCTCGAGCGCCATGGCCAGCCCGAAATTGGTCATCAGGGTACCGACCACGCCGCCGATCAGTTGGCCGCGCTCGTGACGGTCGCGGGCGATCAGGTAGAGGATGTCGTCGCCGTCGATCTCGCGCCCGTTGGCATCGACCATCAGCACCCGATCACCGTCACCGTCGAAGGCGATGCCCAGATCGGCGCTTTGCTGGATCACCGCGGCGCGCAGCGTGGCCGGCGAGGTGGAGCCGACGTCGCGATTGATGTTGAGGCCGTCGGGGGTGGCCCCGACCAGACTGACTTCGGCGCCGAGTTCGCGAAACACGCTGGGAGCGATGTGGTAAGTGGCGCCGTGGGCGCAGTCAAGCACCATGCGCAGCCCGTGCAGGCTGACGCGATTGGGGATGGTCGACTTGCAGAATTCGATGTAGCGGCCTGCGGCATCGTCGATACGCATCGCCTTGCCCAGCTTGCCCGCCGCCACCGTGGTCAACGGTTCATCGAGCATTGCTTCGATGCGCTCTTCGATCGCATCGGCGAGCTTGGTCCCTTCACTGGAGAAGAACTTGATGCCGTTGTCGGCAAAGGGGTTGTGCGAGGCCGAGATGACGATCCCGGCATCGGCGCGGAAGGTCCGCGTCAGGTAGGCGATACCCGGCGTGGGCATCGGCCCCAGCAGCGCCACGTCGACGCCGGCCGCCGATAGCCCCGCCTCGAGCGCCGATTCGAACATGTAGCCCGAGATGCGCGTGTCCTTGCCGATCAATACCCTCGAGCGACCCGACTCACGCGCCAGCACCCGACCCATGGCCCAGCCCAGCTTGAGCATGAAGTCCGGGGTGATGGGGTACTCGCCGACCGTTCCGCGTATGCCATCCGTACCGAAGTATTTTCTAGTCATTCTCGCAGCCTTCCCTTAGCACGGCCCAGGTCATGTTCACGGCGTCCATGGTCGGGCCAACGTCATGGACGCGAAGAATGCGGGCACCCCGCTCGACCGCCAGCGACGCCAGCGCCAGACCGCCGGGCAGGCGCTCCTCCACCGGTCGCCCCAGCACCTTGCCGATCAAGCTCTTGCGCGACAGCCCCACCAGCAGCGGCAGGTTCAGGCGGGACAAGCGATCCATGCGCTTGAGCAGGCGCAGGTTATGCTCGACGGTCTTGCCGAAACCGAAGCCGGGGTCGAGCAACAGGCGCTCGCTGCGCAGCCCGGCGGCCTCGCAGGCCGCCACGCGCGCTTCGAGAAAGCCGATGACCGCCTCTTCGATGGGGGCATCATAACGGGGCGCCTGCTGCATGTCCTGCGGCTCGCCCTGCATGTGCATCAGGCACACCGGCAGGCCGGTGCCCAGTGCCGCTTCCAATGCTCCCTCGCGCGTGAGGGCGCGCACGTCGTTGATCATGCCGGCGCCCAGCGCTGCGGCTTGACGCATCACCTCGGGATTGCTGGTATCCACCGACACCAGCGCATCGAGTTCGCAGACCAGCCGCTCGACCACCGGCGCCACCCGGTCCAGCTCCTGCTGCGTCGTGACCGCCTGGGCTCCCGGGCGGGTCGATTCTCCACCCACGTCGACGATCGCCGCCCCCTCGGCCAGCATGCGCTCGGCATGGCGCAGCGCGTCGTCGATGGCGACATGGCGACCGCCATCGGAGAAAGAGTCGGGAGTGACGTTGAGTATGCCCATGACCCGGGGGTAGGAGAGGTCGAGGCGATGCCGCCCACAGGGCAGCCAGGTCGGCGAGGGGGTGTCGGTCATGTCATGGATCCTATGGCACGGGCCTGGACACGGGAGCACACGGCAAAGGCGCCCCGATGGGGCGCCTGGCTTCATGCCGGATCGTCACGACCCGGCTGGACCGCCCAGCGGGTCGGAGGGACGGCGGCGCGGCTCCTCGTCTTCATCCTCGTCACCACGATCGCCATCGCCGTCGGTCGGTTCCTGAACGGGCTCGTCGGCGCCCTTGGGCTCGGCCTCGCCGGTAACGGGAGCGCCGCTGCCGGAGTCACCGTCTTCCCAGTCCTTGGGCGGCCGCGGCTTGCGGCCTTCCATGATGTCGCGAAGCTGATCGGCATCGATGGTCTCGTACTGCATCAGCGCCTCGGCCATGGCATCGAGCTTGTCGCGGTTCTCCTCGAGGATCTGCTGCGCCTTGGCGTAGCACTCGTCGATGATCTTGCGTACTTCCTTGTCGAGGCGGGTGGTGGTTTCGCCGGATTTGAGCTTGCCGCCGCTCTGACCCGGGCCGCCGAGGAACTGGTGCGACTCGTCCTCGTCGTACATGATCGGCCCCATCTCCTCGGAGAGGCCCCACTTGGCGACCATGTTGTGGGCCAGCTCGGTGGCGCGCTTGATGTCGTTGGAGGCCCCGGTAGTGACGCCATTCGGCCCCAGTGTCATCTCCTCGGCGATGCGTCCGCCGAACAGCGAGCAGATCTGGCTGATGATCTGCTGGCGCGACAGGCTGTAGCGATCGGCCTCGGGCAGGAACATGGTCACGCCCAGGGCGCGGCCACGCGGGATGATGGTGACCTTGTAGACCGGGTCGTGTTCCGGCATCACCAGGCCGATGATGGCGTGGCCCGACTCGTGATAGGCGGTGTTGAGCTTCTCCTTGTCGGTCATGACCATGGAGCGGCGCTCGGCGCCCATCATGATCTTGTCCTTGGCCAGCTCCAGCTCCTCCATGCCGACCAGGCGCTTGTTGCGCCGCGCGGCGAACAGCGCCCCCTCGTTGACCAGATTGGCCAGGTCGGCGCCGGAGAAGCCCGGCGTGCCGCGCGCTATCAGCGACGGCTTGACGTCATCGGCCAGCGGGACCTTGCGCAGGTGCACGTTGAGGATGTGCTCGCGACCGCGGATATCGGGCAGCGGCACCACCACCTGGCGGTCGAAGCGGCCCGGGCGCAGCAGCGCCGGATCAAGCACGTCGGGACGGTTGGTGGCGGCGATGACGATGATGCCTTCGTTGGCCTCGAAGCCGTCCATCTCCACCAGCAGTTGGTTCAAGGTCTGCTCACGCTCGTCGTTGCCGCCGCCCATACCTGCACCGCGCGAACGACCCACGGCGTCGATCTCGTCGATGAAGATGATACAGGGCGCCTGCTTCTTGGCCTGTTCAAACATGTCGCGCACGCGGGAAGCGCCCACGCCGACGAACATCTCGACGAAGTCGGAACCGGAAATCGAGAAGAACGGCACCTTGGCCTCGCCGGCGATGGACTTCGCCAGCAGCGTCTTGCCCGTGCCCGGCGGGCCCACCATCAGTACGCCGCGGGGTATGGTGCCGCCCAGGCGCTGGAACTTGGAGGGGTCGCGCAGGAAGTCGACCAGTTCCTCGACCTCCTCCTTGGCCTCGTCACAGCCGGCCACGTCGGCGAAAGTGGTCTTGATTTGGTCCTGGGAGAGCAGCTTGGCCTTCGACTTGCCGAAGCTCATCGGCCCACCCTTGCCACCGGCGCCGCCCTGCATCTGCCGCATGAAGAACATGAAGATGGCGAGAATCAGCAGGATCGGGAAACTGGCGATCAGCAGGCGCGTCCACAGGCTCTGCTGCTGCGGCTCGCGGCCGATGACGGTCACGTTGTTGGAGAGCAGGTCATCCATCAGCTTGGGGTCTTCCGCCGCCGGCCGGATGGTCTGGAACTGCGAACCGTCGGCACGCTCACCATTGATGGTGTAGCCATCGATGGTCACGCTGCGGATCTGCTGGTTCTGCACCTGCTGGACGAACTGCGAGTAGTTCATCGTCTGCGGCGTGCCATCGACGGAAAAGTTGTTGAACACCGTCAGCAGCACTGCCGCGATGACCAACCACAGGATCAGGTTCTTCGCCATATCGTTCAAGGGACCACCCTCATTGCAAGCATCTCTCGGCCATAACGCCTGGCATTATTGACCACAGGCGGGCATGGCATGTTCCACCCCGACCTTCCTGGCCCCACTGTGACACAGTTGGGCCGCGCTGTCCGGTCATTGCACCGTTAGTCTGTCGCTATCAGGACCAGTCTGGCTGGTCGGGAAATGCCGAGCCGATGAAACCGACTCAGCCACGGAAACCATCCGCCAGCAGGTAGACTTCGCGCGAACGGGCGCGAGAGGCTTCCGGCTTGCGTGTCACCACCTTGGAAAAGCTGTCGCGCAGCTCCTTCAGGTAGGCATCGAAACCCTCGCCCTGGAACACCTTGGCCAGGAATCGGCCACCGGGACGCAGGGTCTGGCGCGCCAGGTCCAGGGCCAGCTCCACCAGGTACATCGCCTGGGGCTGGTCGATGGCGCTCATGCCACTCATATTGGGGGCCATGTCGGACATCACAAGGTCTACCGGCCGACCGTCCAGCACAGCGAGGATCGCCTCGAGCACGGCCTCCTCGGTGAAGTCGCCCTGGATGAATTCGACGCCGGCCAGGGCGTCCATCTCGAGGATATCGGAAGCGATCACCATGCCCCGATCGCCGACCTTGTCCGCCGCCACCTGGCTCCACCCGCCGGGCGCCGCCCCCAGATCGATCACCGTCATGCCCGGCTTGAACAGGCGATCCTTCTCGTCGAGCGCAAGCAGCTTGTAGCTGGCGCGACTGCGATAACCGTCCTGCCAGCTCTGCTGCACGAAACGATCATCGAAGTGCTCCCTGAGCCAGGAGGCCGAACTCTTGCTGGCAGCCTGCTTGCCACCGCGGGGCGAGGAAGTGGATCGGACCACACGATCACCTTGACTGAAGATTCCGAACGTTGCGTAGGCACGCCGGCCCGGTTCGGTATGACGCGGAGCTGGCCGAGGCCGAACTCAGGCCTCGCCATGCTTTCACCGGCGCGCATTTCACCGTACCATGGCAGGTTACGCGCAACCGGGAAGACGCAAGATACCATGAGCTTGTCACAGGCACAAAAGAAAGCATTCCGCAGCATCGGTCACCATCTCAACCCGGTGGTAACGGTGTCGGAGAACGGTGTTTCCGAGGGCGTGCTGGCCGAACTCGACCGGGCGCTGGCCGACCACGAGCTGATCAAGGTGAAGCTGGCCCTGCCGGAGCGCGACGACCGCACCGCCATGCTCGAGGAACTGCTGGCCGCCAGCGGTGCCGAGCGCGTGCAGACCATCGGCAAGATGGCGCTGCTCTACCGCAGGAACCCCCAGGCCAACCCGAAGCTGTCCAACGTCAAGCGCTTCGAGGGGCACCACGGCCGGCACTAGGCGCTGACGCGCCGGCGCCGAGCCTCGGGCTGCGAGCACTCCACAAAAAAGCCCGCGACACTTTGTCGCGGGCTTTTTCACTGGCGCGTAGCTCGTCGCTCAGAGATGCCGAACGCTGGCAACCTCGTACTCCACCTCGCCGCCCGGCGTGGCGACCACCACCACGTCGCCCTCCTCCTTGCCGATCAGGGCACGGGCGATGGGCGAGGTGACGGAGATCTTGCCGCTCTTGATGTTGGCCTCATCCTCGCCGACGATCTGGTAGGCGACCTCCTCGTCGTTATTGAGATTGATCAGCTCGACGGTGACGCCGAAGATCACCTTGCCGGTCTGGGGCAGCTTCTGCACGTCGATCACCTGGGCATTGGAGAGCTTGCTCTCGATCTCCTGGATCCGCCCCTCGATGAACCCTTGCTGCTCGCGCGCCGCATGGTATTCGGCGTTCTCCTTCAAATCGCCGTGCTCGCGCGCCTCGGCAATGGCGTTGATCACCCGAGGACGCTCGACACCCTTGAGCTGTTCCAGCTCCTCACGCAGGCGTGCCTCGCCTGCGACGGTCATCGGGACTTTATTCATTGTGTCGCTCCTGCATGCAGTTCCTGTAACCGCCGCACCGTAATCGCGTTGCCATATTCGAGCGCCATGCAAACGGCACTGGCCCCGGCCAGGGTGGTGGCATAGGGCACCTTGCGGGCGAGCGCGGTACGACGGATCACCGAGGAGTCGTTGATGGCCTGACGCCCCTCGGTGGTATTGACGATATAGGCGATGTCGTCGTTCTTGAGCAGATCGACGATATGCGGACGGCCTTCGTAAACCTTGTTGACGACCTCCACCTCGAGCCCGGCGGCTTCGAGGGCGACAGCGGTGCCGCGGGTCGCGCACAACGTGAACCCCAATCCTAGCAGAGAACGGGCGATCTCGATAACGCCGACCTTGTCCGGGTCGCGCACCGAGAGGAACGCCTTGCGCTCGCCTTCGAGCTTGGGAATCGCCTCGCCGGCCCCCAGCTGCGCCTTGTAAAAGGCCTCGGCGAAGGTCTCGCCCGAGCCCATCACCTCGCCAGTGGACTTCATCTCCGGCGACAGGATGGGGTCGACACCGGGGAACTTGTTGAACGGGAACACCGCCTCCTTGACGCTATAGAAGTGCGGCACGATCTCGCGGGTGAAGCCCTGCTCGGCCAAGGACTTGCCGGCCATGCAGCGGGCGGCGATCTGGGCCAGCGAAGTGCCGATGCACTTGGAGACGAAGGGTGCAGTGCGCGAGGCGCGCGGGTTGACCTCGATGACGTAGATCTCTCCATCCTGCCACGCCAGTTGGACGTTCATCAGGCCTACCACGCCGAGCTCGACCGCCATGCGCTTGACCTGGTCGCGCATCTCGTCCTGTACCTCGGCGGGCAGCGAGTAGGGCGGCAGCGCACAGGCGGAGTCGCCGGAGTGCACGCCGGCCTGCTCGATGTGCTGCATGATGCCGCCGATCACCACCTCGTGACCGTCGGAGACGGCGTCGATGTCGATCTCGATGGCGGCGTTGAGGAAGTGGTCGAGCAGCACCGGCGAGTCGTTGGAGACCTTCACCGCGTGGGTCATGTAGTTCTCGAGCTCGGAGGCGTCGTAGACGATCTCCATGGCGCGGCCGCCGAGCACATAGCTCGGGCGCACCACCAGCGGGTAGCCGATCGCCTCGGCCTTGGCGAAGGCCTCGTCGAAGCTGCGCGCGGTGGCGTTGGGCGGCTGCTTGAGGCCCAGCTTGTCGATCATCTGCTGGAAGCGCTCGCGGTCCTCGGCGCGGTCGATGGCATCAGGAGTGGTGCCGATGATCGGCACACCGGCAGCCTCGAGCTCGCGGGCCAGCTTGAGCGGGGTCTGGCCGCCGAACTGCACGATCACGCCGACCGGCTGCTCCTTGTCGGCGATTTCCAGCACATCCTCCAGGGTGACCGGCTCGAAGTAGAGACGGTCGGAAGTATCGTAGTCGGTAGAGACGGTCTCGGGGTTGCAGTTGACCATGATGGTCTCATAGCCGTCGTCGCGCATGGCGAAGGCGGCATGGACGCAGCAGTAGTCGAACTCGATGCCCTGGCCGATACGGTTGGGCCCGCCGCCCAGCACCATGATCTTCCGGCGATCGGAGACATCGGCCTCGCACTCCTCCTCGTAGGTGGAGTACATGTAGGCGGTGTTTGATGCGAACTCGGCGGCGCAGGTGTCGACGCGCTTGTAGACCGGGCGGATGCCGGCCTTCTGGCGCGTGCGGCGGAACTCCTTCTCGGAGACCCCGAGCAGCCCGGCCAGGCGCGCGTCACTGAAGCCCTTGCGCTTGAGGCCGAACAGCTCACGCGGGGTGAAATCGGAGAGCGAGCGCTTGGCCACGTCCTGCTCGATGCGCACCAGCTCCTCGAGCTGGACCAGGAACCAGGGGTCGATCCTGGTCAGGGTGAAGATCTCCTCCACGCTCATACCGGCGCGCATGGCGTCGGCGATGAAGAAGATGCGCTCGGCGCCGGCCGCCTGCAGCTCGCCCTTGATGTGGGCCATGGCGTCGTCGCTGAACTCCCCGGCCTTGAATTCAGGAAACTTGGGGTCGAGGCCGTCGTTGCCGGTCTCGAGCCCGCGCAGCGCCTTCTGCAGCGACTCCTGGAAGGTGCGACCGATGGCCATCACCTCGCCCACCGACTTCATCTGGGTGGTGAGGCGATCGTTGGCCTGGGGGAACTTCTCGAAGGTGAAGCGCGGAATCTTGGTGACCACGTAGTCGATCGACGGCTCGAACGAGGCCGGGGTGCGCCCGCCGGTAATGTCGTTGGAGAGCTCGTCCAGGGTGTAGCCCACCGCCAGCTTGGCGGCGATCTTGGCGATCGGGAAGCCGGTGGCCTTGGAGGCCAGCGCCGAGGAGCGCGACACCCGAGGGTTCATCTCGATCACGACCATGCGACCGGTCTGCGGGTCGACACCGAACTGCACGTTGGAGCCGCCGGTCTCGACACCGATCTCGCGCAGCACCGCCAGCGAGGCGTCGCGCATGATCTGGTACTCCTTGTCGGTCAGCGTCTGCGCCGGGGCCACGGTGATGGAGTCGCCGGTGTGCACGCCCATGGGGTCGAAGTTCTCGATCGCACAGACGATGATGCAGTTGTCGTTCTTGTCGCGAACGACCTCCATCTCGTACTCCTTCCAACCCAGCAGCGACTCGTCGATCAGCAGCTCATGGTTGTTGGAGAGCTCGAAACCGCGGGTACAGATCTCCTCGAACTCCTCCTTGTTGTAGGCCACGCCGCCGCCGGAGCCGCCCATGGTGTAGGAGGGGCGGATGATCACCGGGAAACCCAGCGACTCCTGGATGCGCCAGGCCTCCGCCATGGAGTGCGCCACCTCGGCCTTGGGGCACTCCAGGCCGATGCGCTTCATGGCCTGGTCGAACAGGTCGCGATCCTCGGCCTTGTTGATGGCATCGGCGTTGGCGCCGATCATCTCCACCCCGTACTTCTCGAGCACGCCGTGCTTGTCGAGCTCGAGCGCGCAGTTGAGCGCGGTCTGGCCGCCCATGGTGGGCAGGATGGCGTCGGGGCGCTCGGCCTCGATGATCTTCTCCACCGCCTGCCAGGTGATCGGCTCGATGTAGGTGGCGTCGGCCATCGCCGGGTCGGTCATGATGGTGGCCGGGTTGGAGTTGACCAGGATGACCCGGAAGCCCTCCTCGCGCAGCGCCTTGCAGGCCTGGGCGCCGGAGTAGTCGAACTCGCACGCCTGGCCGATGACGATGGGGCCGGCGCCAATGATCAGGATACTGTTGATGTCGGTACGCTTGGGCATGTCGGTTCCCGCAAAATATGGTGACGAATGGCGACGTTTCTCGGGCTCGGCCTAGCGGCGGGCCTTCATCATCTCGACGAAGCGATCGAACAGCGGCGACACGTCGCGCGGCCCGGGGCTCGCTTCCGGGTGACCCTGGAAACTGAAGGCCGGCCGATCGGTCAGCTCGATGCCCTGCAGCGTGCCGTCGAACAGCGAGCGGTGAATGGCGCGCACGTTGCCCGGCAGGCTCGCCTCGTCGACGGCGAAGCCGTGGTTCTGGCTGGTGATCATCACGTGGCCGGTCGCCAGATCCTGCACCGGGTGGTTGGCACCGTGGTGGCCGTGGTTCATCTTCACCGTCTTGGCACCGGCCGCCAGCGCCAGCAGCTGGTGGCCCAGGCAGATGCCGAACACCGGAACCTCGGTTTCGAGGATTTCCTGGATCGCGGCGATGGCATAGTCGCAGGGCGCGGGGTCGCCAGGGCCATTGGCCAGCAGAATGCCGTCAGGGTTCTTGGCCAGCACCTCGGCGGCCGGGGTCTGTGCCGGCACCACGGTGAGGCGACAGCCGCGTGAGGCAAGCATGCGCAGGATGTTGTACTTCACACCGTAGTCGTAGACCACCACGTGGAAGGGACGCTCACTGCCCGTGGCATCGATATTGCCCTGGCCCAGCACCCACTCGGCCTCGCTCCATTCGTAGGCCTGCTTGCACGAGACCTCCTTGGCCAGGTCCATGCCCTTGAGCCCGGGGAACTCCCGTGCCGCGGCCAGCGCGCGCTCGACGGCATCGTCGCCTTCGGCCTCGGTGCCGGCCAGAATCGCCCCGTTCTGGGCACCCTTGTCGCGCAGGATGCGGGTCAGGCGGCGGGTATCGATATCGGCGATGCCGAGCACGTTCTGGCCCTTGAGGTAGTCGGAGAGCGACTGCTCGGAGCGGAAGTTGCTGGCGATGAGCGGCAGATCGCGGATCACCAGGCCGGCGGCGGCGATCGAGCCCGACTCGACGTCCTCGGCGTTGACGCCGGTGTTACCGATGTGCGGGTAGGTGAGGGTCACGATCTGTCGGGTATAGGAGAGGTCGGTGAGGATCTCCTGATAGCCGGTCATGGCCGTATTGAACACCACCTCACCGCTGGTTCGTCCATCGGCGCCGATGGCCGTGCCGTGGAAGATACTGCCGTCTTCCAGGGCCAATATCGCGGGTCTGTTCAATGCGGGGCTGTTCAAGACAAGGTCCTCCCATGCTGAGGCGAGCCTGAGGGGCGCAGGCTCGGCGGCTATCGTCATTGCGACAGATTCGGCTCGTAAAAAAGCGGGACGAAGCCGATAAGGAACCGGTTTCATCCCGCTTGTTGTCTTTGCTCGGGGGCTGGCCACGCAACAAGCGCGCAGTGTTGGACTGCTGTATTTCAGGCGCCCGGCCAAAATTTTGGAGATGTTACAGGATTCGATCTCATTTGGCTACCGCGATGGCTCACAAACCCAATACATCCTGCATGCCGTACCGACCGTTTTCTTGATCGGCGACCCAGCGCGCCGCGCGCACCGCGCCCTTGGCGAAGGTCATGCGGCTAGAGGCCTTGTGGGTGATCTCGATGCGCTCGCCCTCGGTGGCGAACATCACCGTGTGCTCGCCGACGATGTCGCCGGCGCGCACCGTGGCGAAGCCGATCTCCTTGTCGGTGCGCGGCCCGCACTGGCCGACGCGCTCGAACACGCCGTGCTCCTTGAGCGTGCGATCCAGCGCCTCGGCCACGACCTCGCCCATCTTCAGCGCCGTGCCGGAGGGTGAGTCGACCTTGTGGCGATGATGAGCCTCGATCACCTCGATGTCATAGCCCTCGTTGCCCAGCGCCTTCGCCGCGGTCTCGAGCAGCTTCAGGGTCAGGTTCACCCCCAC
The DNA here is from genome assembly GCF_025725665.1 of Halomonas sp. LR3S48. Taxonomy (NCBI): domain Bacteria; kingdom Pseudomonadati; phylum Pseudomonadota; class Gammaproteobacteria; order Oceanospirillales; family Halomonadaceae; genus Halomonas; species Halomonas sp. LR3S48. Next base: position 4,411,654 of record NZ_CP107009.1, read on the forward strand.
GCTCATGTTGGGGGCGAAGACGAAGGGCAGCCTGTCGCGGTAGCCGTCGAGTTCGGCCAGCTCGTCGTCGGCGAGCCCGGTGGTGCCGATCACCATGCGCTTGCCATGCTCGGCGCAGAAGGCCAGGTTGGCCAGCGTCACCTGGGGCGCGGTGAAGTCGATCAGCACGTCGAAGTCGTCGACGATGGCATCGAGCGAATCCACTGCCGTCACGCCCAGCCTACCGAGGCCCGCCAGCTCGCCGATGTCGGCTCCGGCCAGCGTGCTGCCCGGCTCGACGATGCCGCCGGCCAGGCTGGCCCCGGCATCCTGCTGCACGGCGTTGACCAGGGTGCGGCCCATGCGGCCGGCGACACCGACGATGGCGATACGGGTCATGCGGACTCCTGCAAGTCTGAAGAGTGGGATCGAGGGGCAGTATACCAGAGCACGGGCCCGCAGGGCCGAGCGCTTGGGCAAGGAGGGCGCTTTCGCCCACACTGGGCATAGCGAAGCATCAAGCAAGGAGTGCCATGCCCACGACACCGGAGCCGTCCCACGACACCCCGCTGCTCGACCTGCTGCGCCGCCACCCCCGCGTATTGCTGACCGGCCCGCCCGGCAGCGGCAAGACCACGCTCGTGCGCCGCGTGGCCGCCCGGCTTGCCGATCAGGGCCAGGCTTGCCATTGCCTAGCCGCCGACCCCGGCCTGCCCGGCTTCGGCCCACCCGGTGCCATCTGCCTGGGGCGCTGGGACCCGATGCGGGGGGAGGGTGGCGAATGGCACCTGGAGACCATCGAGGCCCTGGCCACCCTGGACGGTTCGCGCTTTCGCCTGCCGCTGGTCGAGGCGGTGCGTCGTCTTGCCGAACGGGTCGAGGCCGGGCCGCTGCTCCTCGATGCGCCGGGCGTGGAGCGTGGCATCGGCGGCGCCGAGCTGCTCGCAGCACTCGTCAGCGCCAGCCACGCCAGCGCCGTGGTGCGGCTGGCGCCGGAAAACGCGCCCGACCCTTACGCGCAGGAGCGTGCAGCGCTGGACCTGGAAGTACTGAAGTTGCCCGCCGCCGCGGAGGCACGCCACCCAGGGCGCCAGCTTCGCACCCAACGACGTACCGAGGCGTGGGACACCTACCTGACCGAAGCCGTGGAGCAATCGCTCGATCTCGTCGGCCTGGCCATTATCGGCACCCCACCTCCGCGCGACGCCCCCCACGCCTGGCACAGGCGTCAGGTCGGCCTGCTCGACGCTACCGGCCGCACCCTGGCCACGGGGGAAGTGCTGGCACTGGAAGGTGAGCGGCTAACGGTGCTGGCTCCGCCACTGGGCGACACCCCGCGCACCCTGGTGATACGTGACGCCATGCGCCATCCCGAGGGCCATCTCGGCACGGCGCGCCCCTATCGTGCCCCTTACCCAGCGACACCCGACGAACCATCCCTGAGGCTACCGTTACAGGAAGCCATCGACGGCCCGCGGCCGACGCTGCGCCTCGATGGGGTCCGCGCCACGCTGGTCAACGGCGTGTTCGGCGACCCGCTGCTGCATCTGCGCCTGCGTCATCGCAAGCGCAGCCTGCTGTTCGACTTGGGCGACCCCGGTCGGCTGCCGGCGCGGCTGGCCCACCAAATCAGCGACGTCTTCATCAGCCACGCCCACTTCGACCATATCGGCGGTTTCCTGTGGCTGTTGCGCTCGCGCATCGGCGATTACACGCCGTGCCGGGTCTACGGCCCACCCGGGCTCGCCGGTCACCTGGACGGCTTGATGCGCGGCATCCTGTGGGATCGTGTCGAGGAGAAAGCGCCTCGCTTCGAGGTCTTCGAGCTGCACGACAAGCGCCTGGCCCACTATCGCCTGGTGGCCGGCCAGCCGATGAAGGCGCTCTCGCCGCGCGAGGTCGATGACGGCGTGCTGCACGTGGAGCCCGGCTTTCGCGTGCGAGCGGTCACGTTGGATCACGGCACGCCGGTGCTGGCCTTTGCCTTTGAGCCGGACGTCGAGGTCAAGGTGCGCAAGGAGCGCCTGGATGCGCATGGCTGGGCACCCGGCCCATGGCTCGGCGAACTCAAGCAGCATGTACACGCCGGCGTGGACGAGACGGTGATCGAACTGCCCGATGGCCGCCAGCGGACGGTCGCCGAACTGGCCCAGCACCTGCTACTTTCGCAACCTGGGAAGCGCCTCGTCTATGCCACCGATTTCGGCGATACGCCCGATAATCGCGAACGCCTGCTCACGCTTGCCCGCGGTGCCGAGGTGCTGTTCTGCGAGGCCTCGTTTCGCGAGGATCAGGCTGAGCAGGCCCGGCGTACCGGCCACCTGACTGCCCGCGGCTGCGGCGAGATCGCCGCCGCGGCCGCGGTCGGCCAACTGGTGCCGTTCCACTTCTCGCGTCGCCACGTCGAGGACGTGGCTGAGCTCTACGCCGAGATACGCCAATACTTTCCGCGTCTGGCCAGTACACCCGGCAGCGAACCCTATTCCGAAGACCTGGATTGACACTTCTCGGCGCCCTTGCCGTTCTGGCGCAGCAGCATGCCGATGGCGGCCAGCACCAGGGCACTGCCCGGCAGCCACTGCCAGCCGATCTGCTCGGGCGCGGTGGCGAACAGCAACAGCATCGAGACGAAGGGCACCATGTAGCCGTAGGCAGTGACGGCCCCAGGTGTGAGCACGGAGGTGGCACGCTGCATCAACCAGAAGGTGAGGGCACTGGAGAAAAGGCCCAGGTAGACCACCAGGGCGAAGTCCTGCCAGCGCATGCCGACCAGTTCGGCAGCGGGCTCGATGGTGAGCCCCAGCACGCCGATCAGCAGGCCGCCCAGCCCCAGACTCCAGAAGGTGCGCACCGCCGCCGACTCGGGCAGCCATTCGCGGGCCAGCCCCCACTTGCTCAGCACCGGGTAGAGTGCCGACGACACGCAGCCGAGGAAGAACACTGCCTCACCGATACCCAGCTGCAGGCCTTCGCCGTGGCTGAGGGCTTCGGCAAAGGCGAGCCCCAGCGCCCCGCAGGCACCCAGCGCCAGGATCGCCGGCAATTGCCAGCCCAAGCGCTCGACGCGAAACCCGAGCCCCAGCAGGTAGGCCAGCAGCGGCACGGTGACGTAGAGCGTGGCCATGGAGAGCGCGGTGGCATGGTGGGCGGCCCAGAACATGGCTGCGAAGAAACCGGCCAGGCACAGCCCCATCAGCGCGTAGAGCGGCAACAGCCGCCAAGGCGGCAGGAAGTCGGGCGAGCGCCGTGCCAACCACCATAGCCCGGCACAGGCGATGGCGAAGCGCAGGGCGGTGAGCGAAAGCGGTGGCAGCTCGCCCATCAACCCCACGGCGGGAAACGACAGCCCGACCAGCAGCGACCACAGCAGCATGCCCAGGTGGGCAAGCCGGGGCGTTATCGGCGCGCTCAATTTTCCCAGACGATCGCCAGGTCCTCGTCGCCCGCCATGCGCTGCAGGTGGGAGTCGACGACGCCTTCCAGGCGGTCGAGACTCTCCTCCTCCAGCGCCTCGATGGCCACTACCAGCTTGCCCGGCTCGACGCGCATCACGCAGGAGCCCTCATCGAACACCACCCGGCTCTCCTCCTCACCCTGCTCCACCTCCAGCTTGTGCGCCCAGTGCTTGCACAGCCGGTTCATCAGCCTCGCCCCGGACTCGGTGGCGATCTCGGCACGCGACATCGGCATAGCAACGATCTCCATTCGTATTGGAGCTAACAGACTAAGACGCGCGAATGGCCAGTGCCAGCCCCACCGCCACCGCCACCGATTGGAAGGTCAGCATCTGCCGTATAGCTCGCTCCCTTGCCCTTTTAGCATCTCCATTCTACTGTATGGACATACATAGCACTGATTGGCAACGACTTCATTCCTGCAGGGCTGAAACCAGAAAAAATAGTTTTTCAGTAGGCCGCAGAAACGTTAAAATAAACGTACCCTTACGTCTTAAGTAACGTACTCATGACACAGATGGCGGGAGCAACAGCGCAGCAAACCCATGATTTCCCAGCTTTGCGGGGGATTCAGGGAGGGCGTGCATGCTACACCATCATGTGCCCGCTACGCCTCATCCCGAAGCTGTTTACCTATGATGACTCCAGCCTTCCGCCTGAGCAGCGCGCGCAGCGCGCTATCAACCCAGGACGCATTCCCGAAATTACGGATTACCTGACACAGAACGCTGAGAATTACATTCTTCCCGCTATCACTGCATCGCTAGATCAGGAGGCTGAATTCGTACCTTCCGGGAAGGACCTCGTACCACTCGTTGGTGAGCTGCGCATACCTCGCGATGCCCGGCTGCTCATCAATGATGGCCAGCATCGGCGTGCTGCGATTGAGCGCGCGGTGACGAAGAAGAAAGAGCTCGGACATGACAGCATTCCTGTGTTGCTATTCATCGATGAAGGACTCAAGCGCAGCCAGCAAATGTTTGCTGACCTAAACCGCCATGCGATCCGTCCGAGCACCTCGCTCAACACGTTTTTTGACAAGCGTGACGCCGCCTCGACACTAGCGCGCTGCGTGATGCAGGAAGTGCCTTGTTTTCGCGAGCTGACTGAGGTCGAGAAAAGTTCTCTGCCTCTCAAATCACGCAAGCTGTTCACTCTGAGCGCCATTAAGAATGCTAGCTGGCGATTCTTGGAAAAGCGCAAACGCGACGTAGCTAACGGAGACGAACATACGCAATGCATCGCTTTTTGGTCAGGCGTTTGCCAGGTCATGCCTGACTGGCAGGAAGCCATGGAAAATATCAGCCTTCCCATGCAGCTCCGGCAGGGTAGCATCCATGCGCATGGCGTTTTTCTCCAGGCGTTAGCTGTTGCCTGCGCCTCCCTTAGACATGAGGTGCCTGGCTATGAACCCGACTGGTATGCCGCTCGCCTAATGAGCCTGATGGATGAAAACTGGCAACGCTCGAACCCTGAATGGGAGGGGCGCTGCCTGCGAGACGGTCGCATTTCTAAATCCCATACCTCTGTAGAGTTGCTTGCAAGCTACCTCAAACTACGCTTAGGCATCCCGCTCAGCGATGAACAGCGCGGACTCGAGGAAAACTATTCACGATGAGCACAGATACACTTTTTGCCACTCGGGACGAAATGGTTGCCGCGCAGAGCTTCGCCGGGCGACCGCTCCCTGGCCTGCTCGCCGAGCTGCAAACCCTATATCTTGAAGACGAGCGCCCTTGGGTGATCGGCTTCAGCGGCGGAAAAGATTCCACAGCTGTTCTATCTCTAATCTATACCGCTATCGAGAAACTGCCTCCCCAAGAGCGTCACAAGCACGTCTATGTGGTCTGTTCAGATACCCTGGTAGAGACCCCGGTGGTTGTCGACCTCATATCAACTACCTTGGAACAGATCAATACAAGGGCTACAGAGGAGGGACTACCTTTCTCTGCCCACCAAGTCGTGCCAAAGGCCAATGACACCTTCTGGGTGAACTTATTAGGCAAGGGGTATCCTGCGCCAACCCAGAGCTTTCGTTGGTGCACCGAGCGAATGAAGATCGACCCGGTCAGCAGCTTCATTCTTGACAAGGTAACGCGCCACGGCGAGGTGATTGTCGTGCTCGGCGCACGTAGCCAAGAAAGCGCATCACGCGCTCAAGTCATCGCCAAGCACAAAGTAGATGGCTCACTGCTATCCAAACACTCATCCCTTCCAGGCGCCTATACCTATATGCCCATAGAGGACTGGACGTTCGATGAGGTGTGGATGTATCTCCTGGGTGCTCCAGCGCCCTGGGGCGGAACCCATCACAAACTATTTGAGCTATATAAAGACTCAAGTGCAGGTGAGTGCCCTGTAGTTATCGATACTAAAACCCCATCGTGCGGCAATTCCCGTTTCGGCTGTTGGACTTGCACCGTGGTTACTAAAGATCGCGCAATGGAGGGGCTGATTGAGTCCGGCGAGATATGGATGAAGCGGCTCAAGTCATTCCGCGATCTTCTTTATCGCACGACACGGCCTCATAACAAGGCCAAGTATCGCAATCACAAGCGCCGCACCGGCAAAGTGCAGTACGCACGCGGCCAGATCGATGATGACACCACCATCGAGAAGAAGGTGATTCCAGGTCCGTACTGGATGGCATATCGGCAGGCCTGGCTTAAGAAGCTTCTGGAAATTCAGAAGCACCTCAACGAAGGCGGAAATCCGATCCGGCTGATCCATGAAGACGAGCTGAAGCACATACGCCTCGAATGGCTCAACGATCCCAATGAGCCGGATGCTCTTGATGCGCTTCCGGCAATCTATGCCAGCGTATATGGCCACAAGCTAGACTGGATGCAGGACTCAGCTGGCGTGCTAACTCAACAGGACGCAGCCGCCCTGAGTAGTGCTTGCCTGGAGCATGGCACACCCATCGATCTTGCCGTAAAGTTACTACAGCTGGAGCAGTCTCTTGACGGGCTCAGCAAGCGGCATGGCGTTTTCAAGCGCATTGATTCTTTATTGAATCAGGACTGGGGTGATCTCGACACACTGCATACCAAGAAACAGGATGCCAGTATGGCACTAGAAAGTATGCAAGCTGCTAAAGGAAGAATGCAAGACATCTTCCAGGAAAACACCGGCTACCAAGGCAAAACCCGCAACGCGAAGAGCGTCTACGACGAGCTGTTGGCTGGGCTAGAGATCCAATATGAGGAACTGAGAAAATGATCCTGAACACGCTGAAACTGGGCAATTTCAGGGTCTTTCGCGGTGACCACGAAATCGATCTCACGCCAGAAGGGCCAAGCGGGCAAAAGCCTATCATTCTGTTTGGTGGCCTAAACGGTGCCGGCAAAACATCCATTCTAACAGCTGTGCGCCTTACCCTTTTTGGCCGCCGTATACTCGGCACCAAGGTCTCCAGCGAGGAGTACTACCGCTATCTGGCTGATTGCATACATAAGCCAAACGGGGCTGAGCATGCACCGAATAGCGCCTACGTTCGTCTGAAATTCAATGATAGCCGCGGCGGACAACATCACGATTACGATGTGGTACGCAGCTGGTTCCGTGATACCAGTGGTGCGATTACAGAAAATCTTCAGATTACTCGCGACGAAGAGGTGCTCTCCAATCTCTCCCATGAGCAGAGCCAGAGTTTCCTGAATGACTTAATCCCTCTGGGGATAGCTGACCTTTTCTTCTTCGATGGTGAGAAAATTGCGGAACTGGCAGAATCCAAGGGCAATGCGGCACTCGCCGACGCCATTCAGCGTCTTCTAGGCCTTGACCTCGTTAATAAGCTCCGTGCTGACCTTGGTGTCTATATTCGCAACCATTCGAATGGCAGGCTGCCCGAAGCGATTCGCAAGGAGGCCGAATTGTTAGAGGCAGAATATGATCGCCACTACACAAGCTACCAGCTCGAGTTGGAAGGTAAGGAAGGACTAGAGGATCAGCTGCATAACCTGAGAGCCGACATTGCTCGGCTGGAGCAGAAGATAGAGGCCCATGGCGGCGCCTGGTACGAAAATCAGGCTGCCGAAAAGGAGAGAATGGAGCGCCTGCTGGCTGAACAGGAAGGCATCAAAGGTCGGATCCGCTCACTCAAAGGCTCTCTCTACCCCCTGGCACTTGCTCCAACAGCACTGAATGCCTTGTTGGTTCAGCTCGATGCAGAGAGCGACTACCGCAAGCAAGAAGTCACTCACCAAGCGGCTAAGCGCCAAGCTAAAGCACTGCGCAAGGAACTTGAAAGTGCCCTGAAAGGTAAAGAGGCGCTTCTAACTGGAGCCATCGAAAAAGCCTTTGGAAAAAGCTTGAAGCCACCCAAGAAGGTGGAGATGGTGCACGATCTATCGGATAGTGAGATTGAAAGGCTACGTCACCAGATCACCGAAGAAGCACCTAAACAAAAGCAAGAAGTCGATGAGCTCGAAATTAGGCTTGAAGGGCTGCGCCATGAGATAAGTGAGTGTGCAACAAATATTGAGCGAGCTCCTGACGAAGAGCGAGTAAAGCCACTATATGAACAGCTCCATGAGACGCAACTACAGCATGGGCGCCTGAATAGCCGAATTGAAGAGCTGCGCGAAAATGCCAAGCGAAAGCTACGTAACGCCATGGACTGCATTCGCAAACTGCGAAAGCTTGAGACTGAACACCAGCATCAATCCGACAATATTCATGCTATCGAAATGGCAAAATCAGTTCGAGAAATGCTAAGCAGCTATTCGGAGCGTGCAAAAACCAGCAAAGTTCAAGAGCTCGAAAAACACTTTATCGAGTCTTTTAAGCGACTATCAAGAAAGAGTCATGACAATCTAACCCCGCGTATTGACTCAGTCACTTTTGGCGTTAAACTAGCCTATGGTGATGGAAGAAATTATGACCGAGAGCAACTGTCAGCTGGTGAAAAGCAAGTATATGCAACGGCCATGCTTGAAGCCTTAGGAAAAACAACAGGTCGCCGCTTACCTATAATAATTGACACGCCACTAGGCCGGCTTGATTCTGAACATAGAGTTAGGATTGTAGGAAATTACTTCCCATCCGCAAGCCATCAAGTAATACTCTTATCTACTGACACAGAGATACAACTAGATCATACCCCATCTAGTTTCAAAAAATCTATTTCAAGAAAATTTACAATAAATTATAGTAAAATAAACGATTCGTCGCATATAGAAAAAGGGTTTTTCAATGCTTCCTAACAGATTCTCCCTTACCAGCTACGCCGAGGATAGGCTTAAAAAAGATAAAAGCATAACTGGGATAGCAATAAACATTGCAGCTCGCGAGCTTTTCTTTCGGTCAATAGAGCGCGGCATAAAATTTTCCTCCTTGACAACAATTGCATGGGGAAAAATGGAACTAGACAAAGCAACTTGGCTTGGTGATTGTCGCATCATCACTGAGTTGTTATTAACTAGCATGTATCCCAAGCATGATAGCGCCGAACTAGCAACTTTATTTGCTATGCATATTGATGCCCAACTATCAGAAAATATTTAATCACGGATCCTCCATACACCATCTCTAACTTTTTCAAATAAATCCTCTTTCCCTAGGTATGCATCAACATCTGAAGAATGGTTATAAATTGTTCTTCTCACGATGGAGCGCCACGAAGGGGACAATCTGTCTCTTCTGGCCTCCACCTCCCTATATACATCAGACAAATGCGCCTCTCCACCCAGATCGGATATTATCTGATATATGCTTTCTTTCCATCCGCCATATGCTGCATCTGAAATATTTTCTATTGATACTTTTCCAATTTTAACACCATAGAACCTGGACGCTTTTCTTAGAAACACATCAGCCCCCACTAATGAAAATTCAACGCCAGTCCTATAAAAAGCCTCGTTAACCAACTCTGGCCGAGCACGCCTCCCTCCACCGAATGAATCAATCCAATCTTCTTTTTCTTCCCCGGTTACAAAAACAACTGGACCTTTATTGTTTTCGCACCAATTTAAAACTTGTTCCCAAATAATATAATCGCCGCACTTATTAGGAAGTGCTATTCCTGAAAAACTATATATTCCTTCTTTTTTCTCATCCTCACCGCAGCCAGGAGGTATATTGTTTTGAAATCTATACTCTGCTTCTTTAATAAGCGCTTCAATTTCACATCTGGAAAACGCCCTCCCAACAGCATCCTTATATATATTTTCCAACTCCGGAACTATAACATCATTTTTATTGTAATCAGGGTTTTTCTTTTTTTCTTTCTCCAAATGACTGATAATTTTATCAAAAAGGGGTTGCACCTCATTATTAAACCCTTTCATGAGGGTTTTATTTCCTCCAATTCTAGCTCCGCTTTTAATTCGTTTTCTAACTGCATTCAACTGCCTTTCAATATGTTTAAACTCTTCCATTTGCTCTAGAACAACCCTACCCCGCATACCAAAGAACTCTACCATCGTTTGATGCGGAGCCCATAGTTTTTTCGCCTTGGCAACTGCACGCAAAATATTTAGCAACGAATCCCTGTCTTTCACATCTAGACGATATAGCCCCAAAAGGACATTAGCATCTAAAATATATGTGCAGGATTTAAATAGATCATCACTCGGGTTGCTAGAAAAAAAACCCACGAAGGATTTTGATAAATCTGTGTTCATATATCACCAACCTGAAAAAACCCTGCTTGATAGCATATACAACTATAAGAAAATAAGTGTCACACGGTCCTAGATAGCAGCAGAAGACTTCATTTGCCATGAAATGAGGGGGCTTAAGCCCCCTAATGAAAAGGTAACACTGCTATGCTTTTTGCTGAAGAATTAACTGAACACGAAAGAGGTCCTGCGCAGCTTGGTAGCAACTCCGTTCCTTACCAACTTTAGCGGGATCATACCCCTGCCCAACTATCATGCCATAAAAAGACCCCATAATCTTATCAAGATTATTTCTAATGAAAGTATCAGGGTCTACCTTCCACTTTACTTCCCCATCTGTGTACTCCATAAGCTCTCGCAGCGCCCAGACAAGTGGGATAATAAAGCCTTCCGGGTAATCATACTTGACCTTCTTCTTAAAGAACTTAGTCTCGGGATGTTTGGTTAAATATTTCTTTTGCCCAGATTTAACTTTTTGAGGATCAAAAATTCTTACCGAGTCTACACGGCCAAACTTTGCTCCGACTGCATTGCTGGCAGCTTCTGGCATCAACTCATAAATTAAATCATAAAGCCGAGGCAGATCAGCCATTAAAGCAAGTGCACTGGCTACACCTCTATGTACTACTTCTACAATCTCACCTTTTTCAGGAACTTTAGCGCTAACACCATCGTATCTGACAATATCGTTAAATAAACTCACACAAAGCCCTTTGGAAGAAAAAATCATCTGGGGCCCCTTTAGCACTCGTGAATGAGGTGCATCCTTCTCTTGCTTACCAAGCTCAGCGACCGGTATCTGAGAAATAGGCACCAACGCAAGCGCAACTAGATCACGGGACTTTACACGGCCCCCATCATTTGCCTTCCACTCAACATCAGAACGGAGCTTGGGATCGAGGTTCTTTTTTATCTGGTCATAATAGCCAGCTTTATGTGCTTTCGTCGCTTCAGGCAACTGAGCATTATTATTCCTCGACCTATTGATATCTAAAATTGCATTGTTAAAATTTTCTTCGCCACTAGCACCTTCTGCTGGATGAATAATTTCAACAGGTATTAGGAAATTTAATTCATTCTTAATTGCTTCAACAGCAGCTATATTACTCTGCCATATCGGTTGCAAGTCTTGCCAAGTCTTTAGTTTTTTGAGAATGCCCTCACTATCGTCACCTAAAGCCACCCGAAGCATATGACGAGCAATTGCCAGCGTATTGTGGCCGCCATCAAGTATCCCTTCGAGCTCCTCATCTTCAAATGTTAGTTTGAATCTATTTCGCTCGAGAGATTCAACAGATCGTGCAGCTATGAGTACACCTTTTGTTTTATAATGGAAAATTTGAGGCGTTTCAACGAGACTCACCTCAATATCATTCGTCACAGGTCCGACCTTCGCGTTACGCGGGTTTGCCTCTAGGTCAGCACGAGAAATCAAATCTACAAATGTTGATGGATAGACTTCGCCGCTGAGTTTCTGCAGCTGGTCACTAGATTGGCTTACATTTTTGTAGCGAAGTACAACAGAAGTATTACTCATATTGATCTCCTAAGAGCAAGGAGACCGGCAGGACAGAAAAAACTCTCATTCCCACGTCCAACCAGTCATCCGACAGGTTAAGTTCCGTGCTTCCTACCGGAAGCACTTGGGGTGTATCTGGCTTCCGCCAACCCCATCCATTACTGGACGTTAATAAGATATATAGGAATGTCTCTATACGTCAAGAAATTTTTTGGAGAACGAAAAAGCCTCAACATCGCAGAATGCCGAGGCCTGAAGTGGGAAAATAAAGTAGGCTCCGTTACGGCTTCATATCCTCGAAGAACTTCTTCACGCCGTCGAAGAAGCCGCTCTTCTTGGGCGAGTGGTGGGCGCTGTTGCTGCCCCCCAGGCTCTCCTGGAACTGACGCAGCAGCGCCTTCTGCTCCTCACTGAGATTGACCGGGGTCTCCACCACCACCTTGCACAGCAGGTCGCCGGGCGGGCCGCCACGCACCGGCTTGACGCCCTTGGCGCGCAGGCGGAAGAGCTTGCCGGTCTGGGTCTCGGGCGGGATCTTGAGCTTGACCCGGCCGTCCAGCGTGGGCACTTCGAGCTCGCCGCCCAGCGCGGCATCGACGAAGTTGATCGGCACCTCGCACTGCAGGTGCTTGCCGTCGCGCTGGAAGATGTGGTGCGGCTTGATCGCCACCTGCACATAGAGATCGCCGGGCGGGCCGCCGTTGACGCCGGATTCGCCCTCGCCGTTCAAGCGAATGCGATCGCCGGTGTCCACCCCGGCAGGAATCTTCACCGACAGGGTGCGGGTCTCGCGCATACGGCCCTCGCCGTGGCACTTGTGGCACGGCACCTTGATGTGCACGCCACTGCCGTGGCAGGTCGGGCAGGTCTGCTGCACGGCGAAGAAGCCCTGCTGCATGCGCACCTGGCCGTGGCCGTTACAGGTGGGGCAGGTCTCCTTGGTGGAGCCAGGCTCGGCACCCTGGCCGTCGCAGCGGTCGCATTCCACGTGACGCGGCACGCGGATATCCACCGTGGTACCGGCGACGGCACTCTCGAGATCGAGCTCGAGGTTGTAGCGCAGGTCACTGCCGCGCTGCGGCGCATGGGGGCTGCGCCGCCCGCCGCCGCCACCGAAGATGTCGCCGAACACGTCGCCGAAGATGTCGCTGAAGCCGCCGGCACCCGCACCGCCGAAGCCGCCACCGCCGAAGCCTCCGGCCTGGCCGTCTACGCCGGCATGGCCGAACTGGTCGTAGGCGGCGCGCTTCTCGCTGTCGGAGAGGATTTCGTATGCCTCTGAGACCTCGCGAAACTTCTCTGCCGAAGTGTCGTCACCCGGGTTACGGTCCGGGTGGTACTTCTGCGCCAGCCGTCGGTAGGCCTTCTTGATGTCTTGGGTCTCGGCCCCACGCTCTACGCCGAGCACCTCGTAATAATCGCGTTTGGACATGGGTCCATGCGCCTCCTGGTCTAGGCAGCTCTGCCCGATCCGCGGAAACGGCAACGCGGGAGTCGTCCCCCCGCGCTACCGTCGCCCGTGGCATCGCCTTGGCGATTACTGCTTCTTCTGGTCGTCGTTGACTTCTTCGTACTCGGCGTCGACCACGTCTTCTTCCGGCTTGGCGCCACCCTCCTGGCCTTCGCCACCGCCCTGCTGGGCAGCCTCGGCCTGAGCGGCATACATCTTCTGCGCCAGGTTGCCGGAGGCCTCGGTCAGCTTGTCCAGCTTGGCCTGGATGTCGTCCTTGTCGTCACCCTTGAGCGCTTCCTCGAGCTCGGAGGCGGCCGTCTCGATGGCCTGTTTCTCCTCGTCGGTGGCGTGCTCACCGGCTTCCTGGACGGTCTTGCGAGCCGCGTGGACCATGCCGTCGGCCTGGTTGCGCAGGGCTACCAGCTCCTCGAACTTCTTGTCTTCGTCGGCATGGGCCTCGGCATCGCGCACCATCTGCTCGATCTCTTCATCGCTGAGGCCGCTGGAGGCCTTGATGACGATCGACTGCTCCTTGCCGGTGGCCTTGTCCTTGGCCGAGACGTTGAGAATGCCGTTGGCGTCGAGATCGAAGGCGACCTCGATCTGCGGCACGCCGCGCGGCGCCGGCGGAATGTCGGCCAGGTCGAAGCGGCCCAGTGACTTGTTGCCGCCGGCCTGCTTGCGCTCGCCCTGCAGCACGTGGATGGTCACGGCCGTCTGGTTGTCATCCGCGGTCGAGAAGGTCTGGGTCTTCTTGGTCGGGATGGTGGTGTTCTTCTCGATCAGCGGCGTCATCACGCCGCCCAGGGTCTCGATGCCCAGGGTCAGCGGAGTGACGTCGAGCAGCAGCACGTCCTTGACGTCGCCGCCCAGCACGCCGCCCTGGATCGCCGCACCCACGGCCACGGCCTCGTCCGGGTTGACGTCCTTGCGCGCTTCCTTGCCGAAGAAGTCGGCGACCTTCTTCTGTACCAGCGGCATGCGGGTCTGGCCGCCGACCAGGATCACGTCGTCGATCTGGGAGGCAGACAGGCCGGCGTCGGACAGCGCGGTCTTGCACGGCCCCATGGAGCGCTGGACCAGCTCTTCCACCAGCGACTCGAGCTTGGCCCGGGTCACCTTCACGTTGAGGTGCTTGGGCCCGGTGTTGTCGGCGGTGATGTAGGGCAGGTTGACGTCGGTCTGCTGGGCGCTGGACAGCTCGATCTTGGCCTTCTCGGCGGCTTCCTTGAGGCGCTGCATGGCCAGGTTGTCGCCCGAAAGGTCGATGCCGCTGTCGGCCTTGAACTGATCGACCAGATAGTTGATCAGCGCCATGTCGAAGTCTTCACCACCCAGGAAGGTGTCGCCGTTGGTGGCCAGCACCTCGAACTGGGTCTCGCCGTCGACGTCGGCCACTTCGATGATGGAAATATCGAAGGTACCGCCGCCCAGGTCGTACACGGCGATGGTCTTGTCGCCGCGCGACTTGTCCATGCCATAGGCCAGCGCCGCCGCGGTGGGCTCGTTGATGATGCGCTTGACCTCGAGGCCGGCGATACGCCCGGCATCCTTGGTGGCCTGACGCTGGGAGTCGTTGAAGTAGGCCGGCACGGTGATCACCGCTTCGGTGACGGGCTCACCCAGGTAGTCCTCGGCGGTCTTCTTCATCTTCTTCAGCACTTCGGCGCTGACCTGCGGCGGTGCCAGCTTCTTGCCCTTCACCTCGACCCAGGCGTCACCGTTGTCGGCCTCGACGATGCCGTAGGGCACCATCTTGATGTCCTTCTGCACCACGTCATCCTTGAAGCGACGACCGATCAGGCGCTTGATCGCGTACAGGGTGTTCTGCGGGTTGGTGACCGCCTGGCGCTTGGCCGACTGCCCCACCAGGATCTCGCCATCATCGGTGTAGGCGATGATGGAGGGCGTGGTGCGGGCGCCTTCGGCGTTCTCGATCACCTTGGCACTGTCGCCGTCGAGCACGGCCACGCAGGAGTTGGTAGTCCCCAGGTCAATACCGATGATGCGTCCCATAGGAAATCCTCGAAAATTCGTTTGCCTTTGATCCATCTCAGCGGCAGTTGCCGCGGTTGACGTCTATCTGGGGGGCGGGGCAAGAATTTTCAAGCCCCGCCACCGTTTTCATCCACTCGAATTCAGCCGGCGGCCTGGCTGACCACCACCATGGCCGGGCGGACGAGGCGGCCGTTGAGCAGATAGCCCTTCTGGATCACTTCCATGACGCTGTTGGGCTCGAGCTCGGGGTTGGGCACCATGGCCATGGCTTCGTGGTACTGCGGGTCGAACGGTTCGCCAGCGGGGTCGAGCGATTCGACGCCGAACTTGGCCAGCACGTCGTGCTGCATCTTCAGCGTCATGGCCACGCCCTCTTTATGAGCCTCGGTGGCATCGTCGCCCATGGCCTCAAGCGCCTTTTCCAGACTGTCGACCACCGGCAGCAGCTCCTTGACGAAGCGCTCCAAGGCGAACTTGCGCGCCTTCTCGGCCTCCTGCTCGGCACGGCGCCGTACGTTCTGCGCCTCGGCGGCGGCACGCAGCGCCTGATCCTTGGCGTCAGCCAGGCTCTGCTCGAGTTCCTCCACCTGGGCGGCCAGCATGTCGGCCTCGGGATTGTCGCTCACCGCCGTCGGCTCCTCGGAGGCAACGCCCTCCTCGTCCCCGGCGACGATGGCATCGTCCAGCTCGCCTTCCATCGGCTCCGGCCGAGCCTCTTCCTCGCGCCGTTCCAGCTCATCGTCGAGCGGGGTCTGGGGTTCTTTAGCCATGCGTATCTCCTGAAGCGTGGTTCGGCCATGCGGCCGCAACGGGTTCGGTTGGGAGAAAGTCTCGAATCTGCCGCCTATATGGGGGCCCTGTCGGCAATCTCAAGAGAGTGGAAGCGTTGATGTACCCTGCGTGCGTTGAGAGAGTGCCTCGACTACTGTATAAAAACGCAATAATGTGTATGGATATCCAGCCCTTTTGCCGGCCGCCGGGAGGTCCCATGCTGATTCAGCTCGCCATTCGCGATTACGCCATCGTCGATAGCCTCGACCTGGAACTTGCCGGCGGCATGACGGCCATCACCGGCGAGACCGGTGCCGGCAAGTCGATCCTGCTCGGCGCACTGGGGTTGTGCCTGGGCGAACGTGCCGATGCCGGCAGCGTGCGTCACGGCTGCGAACGCGCCGACCTCTCGGCGCGCTTCGACATCGCCAGCCTGCCGGCCGCCCGCGCCTGGCTCGCGGAACGCGAACTTCCCGCCGATGACTGCCTGCTTCGCCGCGTGGTAACGGTCAATGGCCGCTCCAAGGCGTGGATCAACGGCCAGCCGGCCACCGTGGCCGATCTCAAGGCGCTGGGCGAACGCCTGGTCGAGATCCACGGCCAGCACGCTCATCAACTGCTGCTGCGCGAGGAGACTCACCTGCGCCTGCTCGACGACTTCGCCGGCAACCGTGGCGCCGTGGGCGAGTTGACCGAGACCTTTCGCCGCTGGCAAGCAGCTCGGCGCCGTCTGAAACAGCTGACCGAGAGCGGCGACGAGTTGCAGGCGCGCCGCCAGTTGCTGCGTTACCAGGTCGAGGAGCTCGATCTCCTGGCATTGGGCGAGGAAGAACTCGCCACTTTGGAGCACGAACAGGAGCAGCTCGCTCACGCCGAGGAGACGCTACGCGAGGCGCAGGTGGCGGCCGAATGCTGCGATGGCGACGAAGGCGGCGTGCTGTCACTGCTCAACCAGGCCACGCAGCGGCTCGACCCGCTGCCGGGAAGCGACCGCGGCACGTTGGCCGAGGTACTGGCCATGCTTGGCGAGGCGCGCATCCAGGTCGAGGAGGCCGTACGCGAACTCAACCGCTTCGCCGATACCACCGAGCTGGACCCCGAGAGGCTGGCCTGGGTGGAGTCGCGCCTCAGCGAGGTCCACCGCATCGCGCGCAAGCATCACGTGATGCCGGAGGAGCTGCCCGCACTTCATCAGCGGCTGCAATCCGAACTGGAGAGCCTCGAAGGCGGCGAGCACGACCTCGAGGCGCTGCGCGGCGAGGTCGAGGCACTGCGCGATGCCTGGCGCGAACAGGCGCGCGCGGTCGGCGAGGCTCGCCGCCAGGCGGCGGGAAAGTTCGGCAAGGCGGTACAGGAGCAGCTCGCCTTCCTGGCCATGGGCAAGGCGCGCTTCGAGGTGGAAGTCGAGGCCCGACAGTCACCGCAGCCGGACGGCATGGAGGAGGTACGCTTCCTGATCAGCGCCAATCCCGGCCAGCCGCCGCGCCCGCTGGCCAAGGTCGCTTCCGGCGGCGAGCTGTCGCGTATCAGCCTGGCGATCCAGGTAGTGGCGGCACGCCACTCGACCATCCCCAGCCTGGTGTTCGACGAAGTGGACGTGGGCATCTCCGGCGCCACCGCTGAAATCGTCGGCCAGCTGTTGCGTCGACTGGGCGACAATGGTCAGGTCATGACCGTGACCCACCTGCCCCAGGTGGCGGCCCAGGCGCATCACCACCTGCACATCGAGAAACAGGCCAAGCGCAATGCCACTCTGACGCGCATGGCGCTGCTCGACGAAGCCGGTCGGGTCAGCGAGCTGGCGCGCATGCTCGGGGGGGTCAATCTTTCCGATCGCACCCTGGCCCATGCCCGGGAAATGCTCGATGCCAGCCAACTGGGTGCCTCGCACTAGGGCCCGCCGAAGGGAATACACCGCTACGCAAACGGCCCCGATCGTGGATCGGGGCCGTTTCGTATCGCCGGGCAGGAAGTAAGAGCTTACTTGCGAGTCGAACCGTCCTGACGCGTGGTATTGGAACCGCGCGGACGCACGTAGAGCACCAAGGCATGATCGACGAGCTCGAAGCCGTGCTCCTCGGCGATCTCCCGCTGGCGGCGCTCGATGGTCTCGTCGAAGAATTCGATGATCTCGCCGCTGTCGAGGCACACCATGTGGTCGTGGTGCTCCTCCTGGGAGATCTCGAACACGGCATGGCCGCCATCGAAGTTGTGGCGGATCACCAGGCCTGCCGACTCGAACTGGGTCAGCACGCGATAGACGGTGGCCAAGCCAACGTCCTCCCCGGCTTCCAGCAGGGTCTTGTAGACATCCTCGGCGCTCAGGTGGTGCTGACCCGTGGCATTCTCGAGGATCTGCAGGATCTTCACTCGGGGCAAGGTGACCTTGAGGCCCGCCTTGCGCAGTTCATGGTTCTGGTCGGCCATGTTCGCTCTTCGCAGTATCAGGTAGGGTCGGGTATGATCGACCGAATCCACGATAGTGAAGAACGGACACAAATGCAAAAGCTGATCAAAACCCTCCCCCTCGTCATCGCCCTGACCGTGGTCAGCGGCTGTGTCTACAAGCGTGACCTCCCCCAGGGCAACTACATCACCGAGGGCATGGTCCAGCAGCTCCAGCCCGGCTTGAGCCGCGCCCAGGTCGTCGACCTGCTGGGCAGGCCGCTGCTGGAAGCGCCCTTCGATGCCAATCAGTGGGATTACGTGTTCCGCCTCGACGAGGCCTACGGCGGCGTGCAGCAGCGGCGGCTGACGCTGACCTTCGACGGCGAGCGTCTGGTCAACATCCAGCAGGAAGGTAATTTCGCCGAGGACATCGAACTGCGCGCGCAGGACGACATCGGCCCGGCGGCCGAGGGTTCCGACCCCGCCGGCATGATGCCCCAGAGCCAGCCCGAAGCGGTACCGGAGCGTGCGCCTGACGCCGGCGGCACGTTGCCGCAAGGCGGCGAGCCGGCGTCGACCGAACCGCTCGTTCGCTAGCCCAGCGCGCTTCGCTAGCGCCCGGCACGCTCTGCGCGCCGGGCTCGTTCCGCCTTGGGGTCGATTTCGAGCGGACGATAGACCTCGACCCGGTCGCCGTCGCGCAGGCGGTGGTCATCGGGGTCGCGCAGCAGCTTGCCGAAGATGCCCAGGTCCGCCTCGGCAAAAGTCGCGGCTGGAACTTCGGGGAACAGCCTGTCCAGCTCGGCCAGGGCGACGGCTTGTCGCGCCGTGGTACCCACCGGTACCTCGAGCGCGACGATGCGCTGCTTGTCCGGCAGGGCAAAGGCAACTTCCACCGCGAGCTCCATGTCAGCGCCCGTACAGCTCGTCGGCGCGCCGTGTGAAGGAGTCGACCAGTTGGCCGGCCACCTGCTGGAACAACTTGCCGAAAGCCATGCCCAGCAGGCGGTTGGCAAATTCGAACTCCAGCTCCAGGCACACCTTGCAGGCGCCTTCGCCCATCGGCAGGAACAGCCAGCGCCCACGCAGGCGCTTGAAAGGACCGCTGACCAGCGACATCTCGATGCGCTCGGGTTCGATCAGGTCGTTGCGAGTGGTGAAGCTCTGCTCGAGACCCGCCCGGCCCAGGGTCATCTCACCGATCAGGTGCGACTCGTCGCGCTCGAGCAGCCGCGCCCGCCGACAGCCCGGCAGGAACTCCGGATAGCGCTCGAAGTCATTGACCAGTTCGAACATGTCCCGAGGGGTGTGCCGCACCAGGGCGGACCGATTGACCATTGGCATTGAGCTCTCCGCTGACTTCACAGTGCCCAGGGCGTATCATGAGCGGTTATTTCACGCCTTGAATGGTACCACGCTTCCCCCCACATCGAAGGGGACGTCGCCATCGGCAGAACATTGACACGAGGTTCCATGGCCAACAAGAAAGGCAAGGGCAAGGGCCCCGGCAGCAGCATGATCGCCCAGAACAAGAAGGCTCGCTTCGAATACCACATCGACGAGACCTTCGAGGCCGGCCTGGTGCTGGCCGGCTGGGAGGTGAAGAGCCTGCGCGCCGGCAAGGCCCAGCTCACCGATACCTACATCCTGATCAAGGACGGCGAGGCCTGGCTGCTGGGCAGCCACATCACGCCGCTGAATACCGCCAGCACCCACGAGATCGCCGACCCGTCCCGCACGCGCAAGCTGCTGCTGCATCGCAAGGAGATCGCCAGGATCTTCTCGCGCTCCCAGGAGAAGGGGCACACCTGCGTGCCGCTCAAGCTCTACTGGAAGGGCAACAAGGTGAAGTGCGAGCTGGCGCTGGTAACGGGCAAGAAGCTGCACGACAAACGGGCTACCGAGAAGGACCGCGATTGGCAGCGGCAGAAAGGGCGTATCATGCGGGAACACACCAAGGCCTGAGGTGTCATATGATGTGCCACGTCAGGTGGCTCCCCGGAATCGGCAAGAATCGGGGAAACGATGGAACCAACCCATCCAACAGGTGTCATAGTGTTACCCATGCTGGTAAGATGGGTCGTTACGGGGGCGACATGGCTTCGACGCCGGTGACAACCTCCTAGGTGCATGCCGAGAGCGTGATGTATCTCGTAAATCCAACATCACGACTAAATAGTCGCAAACGACGACAACTACGCTCAGGGCGCGCTGGCAGCTTAATAGCTGTTAGCTTCTAGTCCGGCCCCAAAGCGATGTGCCCATTCATCGCGGAGGGGATATGAGCCAAGAATGATGGGATCGCGGTTGGTGGTGTCCTCTCGCCAATCGCTAAATCTTAGAGGAATCGCGTAGCTGGATCCTGCCCGTTGGAGCCAGATGCGTTAAACCAAAAAACGGACCTAAGCATGTAGAGCCGAAGAGCGAGTGCCGGCGGACGCGGGTTCGATCCCCGCCGCCTCCACCAATCAAGCGAAAAAAGCACCTCCTTGAGGTGCTTTTTTCGTTTCTGCGATTCTGCTGCGACCAGCAAGCGGGTTCGGTCAGAGGCCGCGCCGCTAGGCGAAGCTCTGGAAGACAGGCGGCAAGGCTTCGTCGATATAGGTGTCGTTGAACTCGACCAGCCGAGCCAGTGCCGCCGGATCGGGCAACGTCACGTGCTGACGGTCGCGCACGACCAGCTCCTCGTCGCGCAACATGGAGAAGGTCCGACTCACGTGCACCGCACTCAGCCCCAGCGCATCGCCGACCTGCTCCTGCGACAGCGGCATGAAGAAGCCGTTGTCCTCCACGGCGCCGATCCGCTTGAGGCGCAGGTAGAGCTCGTAGAGAAAGTGGGCCAGCCGCTCGTGGGCGGCATAGCGTCCAAGGTAGACCAGCCGCTCGGTGAGTATCGCCTGCTGGCGCACCGCCATGGCGATGATACCGGCAGCCAGGGCCGGCGAGCGTCCGAAGAGCTCGAACAGCTGCTGATACGCGAACGGGCTGATCATGCCATCGTTGATCATCGCCACGCCTGCCAGCCGCCTGGAGAAGCCGAAATCGCGCATGCCGATGATATCGCCGGGCAGGTAGACCTTGAGGATCTGCATCGAACCATTGCCAAGATTACGATAGGAGTAGGCCCAGCCCTCCTTGATCACGCAGAAGAGGTCCACATCCGCACTCTCCTGCCACAGCACTTCCCCGGCCGACACGCGCCTTGAATTGAGCTCGAGGCCCAGCAACAGGGCCTTGTCTTCAGCCGTCAGCGCTCCGTGACGGTCAAGTCCCTGCATCACTACACTGTCGAGTAGGGTCACACTTGCCTCTCCGGCTTGTGGTTAGGTCGCGACATACTAAAACACAAGCTTATATAGACATTCATAACGCAGGTTATCGACGCTCGAGAATGATTGAACGCCCCCCGAGCGAGGCCGTCGTGCCGGCATCGGAGCCGCTTGGCCAGAAGCACCGCTGCAACTCCGTCGCCCCCTGCTTTGGTCTAACGACTCATCACAAAATCACTTGCCCCTGGCTTCACGGGAAGCCATCATCTGCGCGCAAGCGATGCAAGACCGGGGTGGCATCGGGCACGGGCATGACGAGATGGCCGAAAATCCGATAAGACCCTACCCTTTCATAGACATTCCCCGATCTGGATTCGAGAGGCCCATGAGCAAAGTCCTGATTATCGGCGCCGGTGGCGTCGGAGGCGTCGTCACCCACAAGTGTGCCCAGCACCCCGAAGTCTTCAGCGAGATCTGCCTGGCCAGTCGCAACGAAGAGAAATGCAAGGCCATCGCGGCCCAACTGAAACGTCCTATACAGACGGCCCAGGTGGACGCCGATAGCGTCGACGACCTCGTTCAACTGATCGAGTCGTTCAAGCCGGACGTGCTGATCCACGTGGCCCTGCCCTATCAGGACCTGACCATCATGGAGGCGTGCCTGAAGACCGGCGTGCCCTACCTCGACACGGCCAACTACGAGCACCCGGACGAGGCCAAGTTCGAGTACAAGGAGCAGTGGGCGTTCCACGGCCGCTACGCCGAGGCCGGCAACATGGCCACCCTGGGCTGCGGCTTCGACCCGGGCATGACCAACATCTACTGTGCCTACGCCCAGAAGAACCTGTTCGACGAGATCCACCGCATCGACATCCTCGATGCCAATGGCGGCGATCACGGCTACCCCTTCGCCACCAACTTCAACCCGGAGATCAACATTCGCGAGATCACCGCGAACGGTCGCTACTGGGAAAACGGCGAGTGGGTGGAAACCCCGCCGCTGGCCGAGAAGCGCAAGTTCGACTTCGACGGTATCGGCGAGAAGGACATCTACCTGCTCTACCACGAGGAGCTCGAGTCGCTCAGCCGGAACATCAAGGGACTGGAGCGCATCCGCTTCTGGATGACCTTCTCCGAGAAGTACATCACCCACCTCAAGGTGCTCGAGAACGTCGGCATGACCAGCATCGAGCCGATCGAGGTGAACGGCTGCGAGATCTCGCCGCTGCAGTTCCTCAAGGCGGTGCTGCCCGACCCGGCCTCGCTCGGCCCGCGCACCAAGGGCAAGACCAACATCGGCATCATTGCCGACGGCATCAAGGACGGCAAGCGGCGCAAGGTGTATATCTACAACATCTGCGACCACGAGGCGTGTTACCGCGAGGTGCAGTCCCAGGCGATCTCCTACACCACCGGCGTGCCGGCGGTGACAGGCGCCATGCTGATGCTGGAAGGAATCTGGAAGGGCGCGGGCGTGTTCAACGTCGAGCAGCTCGACCCGGACCCCTTCATGGAGCGCATCGGCGACATGGGCCTGCCGTGGCAGGTGGTCGAGCTGGATCCGGAGCACGATCCGCTGGCATGACACGACTCGACTTCGACATCCATGCCTGCCCGTCGCCGGCCTATGTGGTCGACGACGCGCTGCTGCGCCGCAACCTTGAGCTGCTGCGGCAGGTCCAGGAGGAGAGTGGCGCGAGGATCCTGCTGGCGCTGAAGGGCTTCGCCATGTGGGACACCTTCCCGCTGGTCAGCCAGTACCTGGTCGGCACTACCGCCAGCGGCCAGGACGAGGCGCGCCTGGGCGCGGAGACCTTCGGCGGCGAGGTGCATGTCTACTCGCCCGCCTTCACCGAGGAGGAGATGGGCGTGGTGCTGCAGTACGCCGACCACGTCAGCTTCAATTCCCCGGGGCAATGGCAGCGCTTCCGCGACACCGTCGCGGCGGCGCCGCGCGAGGTCTCCTGCGGATTGCGGGTGAACCCGGAGTACTCCGAAGGCAAGGTGGCGATCTACGATCCCTGTGCGCCCGGCTCACGGCTGGGCACGCGGGCGGTGGATTTCGAGGGGGCCAACCTCGCCGGGATCGAGGGGCTGCACTTCCACACCCTGTGCGAGCAGAACAGCGACGCCCTGGAGCATACGCTGGAGGCGTTCGAGGCCAAGTTCGGGCAGTACCTCGCCGACAAGCAATGGGTCAATTTCGGCGGCGGACATCACATCACCCGCCCCGACTACGACATCCAGCGGCTGGTGCGGGTGATTCGCGGGTTTCGCGAGCGCCATCCGCATCTCACCGTCTACCTGGAGCCAGGCGAGGCGATCGCGCTGAATACCGGCTACCTGGTGTGCACGGTGCTTGATATCGTCGAGAACGACGGCCCCAACGCCATCCTCGACACCTCCGCCACCGCACATATGCCTGATGTGCTGGAGATGCCCTATCGGCCGCACATCATCGACGCCGGCGAGCCGGACGAGAAGGCCCATACCTATCGCCTGGGCGGCACGACGTGTCTCGCCGGCGACGTGATCGGCCGCTACTCGTTCGACGAACCGCTCGAGATCGGCGACCGCCTGGTGTTCACCGACATGGCCCACTACACCATGGTCAAGACCACCACCTTCAACGGCATTCGCCTGCCGTCGATCTGCCGGGTCGACGAGGTCAGCCGCGAGGTGCGCACGGTGAAGCGCTTCGGCTATGAGGCCTACAAGGAGCGCCTGAGCTAGGCGCTCAGCCAGCCAAGAAAAGCCCCTTCGGGGGCTTTTTTCGTTTCTGCACCGTTACTTGCATGGCAAGCCGGGTGCCCCTTTCGCTATCCGCAGATATGCACCATGGTTAAGGCACGATGACACCAGACAGGGAGAGTCGGAATGACGACCGTGTTCAAGTTCGGCGGCGCCTCGATCAAGGATGCCGATGCCATTCGCCACCTGACCCCGTTGATCGAGGCCCACGAGAACCGACCGCTGGTTGTGGTGGTCTCGGCCATGGGCAAGACCACCAACAAGCTGGAAGCGCTTCTCGCCGCCGCCCGCGACGAGGGCCGAAGAGACGATTACCGCGAGTGCCTCGAGGCGCTGCAGGCCGAGCATCGCGAGGCGATCGAGTCCCTGTTCGGCACTTCGCGGGATTCACCTGCCGAGCGCGTCGATACCCTGTTCGATGAACTCGATGCCCAGCATCGCAAGCATCGGCGTGACACCTATGCCAAGCACTACGACCAGACCGTCTGCTACGGCGAGCTTATCTCGACCACCATCGTCGCGGCCTGGCTCAACCACAGCGGCATTGCCACCGACTGGCACGATGCCCGCGAGCTGGTACGCACTGACGCCTGCCACCAGGCCGCCAACCTCGACTGGGCGGCCACCGCCGAGACCGTCTGCGGACGCCTGGCGCAAAGCGAGCGGGTGGTCCTGACCCAGGGCTTCATCGGCGGCACGGCGGAAGGTGATTCGACCACGCTGGGGCGTGAGGGCTCGGACTTCAGCGCGGCGATCTTCGCCCACTGTCTCGATGCTCGCGAGGTGGTGATCTGGAAGGACGTCGCCGGGCTCTACAACGCCGATCCCCGGCGCTTCGACAACGCCGTGCAGCTCAAGCGAATCTCTTATGCCGAGGCCACCGAACTGGCCTGGCACGGCGCCAAGGTGATCCATCCCAAGACCTTGGGCCCGCTGCAGGAGAAATCGATTCCGCTCATGGTGCGCTCCTTCGAGACGCCCGACGCCGCCCCCACCGTGATCGACACCGAGCGCCGCTTCGATGCCGACGTGGCCTCCTGCACTCTGCGTGAAAACCAGGTCTGGCTGGAGGTGCGCCCGCGTGACTTCTCGTTCATGGACGAACCGCGCCAGCACGATATCCTCGGCCGCCTGGTGGAGGCCGGCCTGCACGCGAACCTGATCGACAGCAGTGCCATGCGCTTCGCTCTCTGCCTCGACGACAAGCCCGAGCGGCTGAAGCCCATGATCGAATCACTCGAAGCCGACTACGAGGTCGCCCGGCGGGACGAGCTGACCCTGCTGACCGTTCGTCATCCCCGTCCGGGAATGATGGATACCCTCAGCGAGGGTCGCGAAGCGCTTGCCGAGCGTCGCAATGCCACCACCGCCCAGCGCCTGTTCCAGAGCCGGGAGTGCCCGGAAACCTGGCATATTCCCGAGTAACCTCTCTCTTCATGGGAAAAACCGCGCACGCTTGGGCGTGCGCGGTTCGATCGGCTCGACCGGAGGCCGGCCAAGGCAGCTTCAATCGTCGAGGTCGATATCGTCCTCGTCGGTGGCCGCCCCGGTCACGGCACCGGCACCGGCACCGATCACCGCACCGCGCACGACGCTGCCTCCCGTGGCGGCACCGGCGGCACCGCCCACAGCAGCACCCACGCCGGCACCGCTGGCGGCGCGTTCACCGGTACTGGTGCCACAGCCAGCCAGTGCCAGCATCAGCGAGGCGGCAAGGACCACCAGAGCGTTACGCATTCCTGCTCCATAGCGTTTCATGACATACCTCCCGATCCATGGATGTACGTTTTCAGCGTAGTCAAGGCAAGCGGCGGGGGGCAAAAGGCATGTTGGGCAGGCCATCGGTGTATCACGCCACGACGCGAACCCATCTCCCTTCGACATGCGACCGCTCGATGGCCTCGATCATGCAATTGACCCGCCATGCCTCGCGGAAGTCGGGATAAAGCGGCCGCCCCGTCACGATGCCTTCCACCAAGTCGCGTATCTCGATGACCTTCTGGTCGTTGTAGCCCAGCCCATGGCCCGGGGCGGGGCTGAATGCAGCGTAGTCGGGGTGCTCGGGGCCCATCAGCAGCGTGCGGAAACCACGGCGCTCCTTGGACCCTTCGTTCTGGTAGAGCTGCAGCTCACTCATGCGCTCCTGATCGAAGAGGATCGAGCCCTTGGTGCCGGTAAGGGTATAGGCGAGGCCCATCTTGCGGCCGACAGCGACCCGGGATGTCTCGATATTCCCGATAAGGCCGCTATCGAAGCGCAGCAGCGCCTGGGCCTGGTCGTCGTTCTCTACCTCGCCCATGCCGCTGCCGTCGATGAGAGGCCGGCGAGAAATGACCGTCTGCAGTTGCCCGAACACCTCGGCGATACGCTGGCCAGTGAGATATTCCGCCATGTTGAGGATGTGCGACCCCACGTCGCCCAGCGCTCCGGCCCCTGCCGTCTCGCGCCGGGTGCGCCAGCCGTGGGGCAGCTCGGGGTCGGCCATGTAGTCCTCGTTGTGGCGACCGCGGAAATGGATCAGCTCGCCGATTTCGCCGCTGGCGACGATTTCCCGGGCCAGTTGGGACGCCGGGTTGCGGATATAGTTGAAGCCCACCAGGGTCCGCACCCCGGCTCGTTCGGCGGCCTCGACCATCGCTTGCGCATCGCCGGCCGAAAGTGCCAGCGGCTTCTCGGCGTAGACATGCTTGCCGGCGGCGATGGCGGCAAGCGCCATCGCCTTGTGCAGGAAGTTGGGCGAGCAGATGTCTACCACATCGACATCGGGGTCGCTGATCAACGCCTTCCAGTCGCCGGTGGACCGGGCGAAGCCCAACTCTCTGGCCTTGCGCGAGGCCAGTTCGTCGTCGACCTCGGCCAACAGTTCGCAGACCGGGTGAGCGGGCAACTGGAAGACGACGGGGGCGGCCCTGAGGGCGATCGCATGGGCCTTGCCCATGTAACCGGTACCGATAAGACCAAATTTCAGCGTCTGCATCCTGACCGCTCTCCTGACAAGTCTGCGGGACGAAACGGGGCCATGAACCACGTCGCGGGTCGCATGGGAAGATCAATCGACGATCCGGAACCCGGCCTGCTCGGCCAGGGCGCGCAGATTGCGATACCCCATGCGGGCATAGGTGAGCGGATGCGCGATCTCTGGGTCCTGTTCGGCCTCCACCACCAGCCAGCCGCGGTAGCCGGTCTCGCGCAGGAGGGTCAGGGTGGGCAGGAAGTCGACGTCGCCATCGCCCGGCACGGTGAACAGGCCGTCGAGGACAGCATCGAGGAAGCTCTTGTCGCGATTGCGCAGCTCCTCCAGGACCGGATAGCGCACGTCCTTGCAGTGCACGTGCCTGATCCGCGAAGCGTAGCGCTGGGTGATGGCGAGAGGGTCGCCGCCGGCGCCACGCAGGTGGCCCAGGTCGAGCAGCAGGCCCACGCAGTCACGGGTATTGTCGAGCATGCGCTCGACGTCCTGCTGGCTCTCCACCACGGTGCCCAGATGATGGTGGTAGACCAGCTGAATGCCTTGCTCTCTGAGGTAGTCGCCTACCACGTTCAATCCTTCGGTGAGGCGCTGCCAGTCGGCATCGTCCAAATGCGGCCGCTGCGATAGAGGCACTCCCCGGTTGCCGTGGACGCAGCGACTCACCTCGCAGAACACCATCACCTTGGCGCCACACTGCTTGAGCAGCTCGAGATGATCCTGAACGGCCTCTATCTCCTCCTCGGGGCTGCGCTCGAGCAATCGGGCGGAATACCAGCCGGAAACCAGCGCCAGATCGAAGCGATCCAGCACCTCGGAAAGTGCCCCGGGCGTGCGCGGAAACTTGTTGCCTAGCTCGAAACCGGCGAAGCCGGCCTCGCGCCCCTCCTCGAGGCAAACCTCCAGCGGCGTGTCGGCGCCGAGGCTCGGCAGGTCGTCGTTGGTCCAGGTGAGGGGATTGATCCCCAAGCGTACACTGCTCATCGGCATGCTCCTTGGCGAAGCGGACGGCGCCATCCGCCATGTTCTTTATCGAATGGAATCAACGCTGCTGGCGCTGCTTGGCCTCGCAGTATCCCGCATACGCCTGGCGGACTTGCTCGCGCTCGGAGACCTCGGGAACCGCCACGTCCCACCAGGCACCGCCCTCCTCGGTGCTGGGCAGCGGATCGGTGTCGAGAGCGATGACATAGGTGCCGCTGGCCTGGCGGGCCCGTACC
The DNA here is from genome assembly GCF_025725665.1 of Halomonas sp. LR3S48. NCBI lineage: Bacteria > Pseudomonadati > Pseudomonadota > Gammaproteobacteria > Oceanospirillales > Halomonadaceae > Halomonas > Halomonas sp. LR3S48. The sequence continues at coordinate 4,440,048 of NZ_CP107009.1, forward strand.
AGGGCCTGTTCCAGCCCGGCGATGCCGCGCACGCTCTCGGCCCGGCAACCCAGCGCGCGGGCATGGGCGGCGAAATCGGTCTTGGGTGCCCCTTCCGGCACTGAGCGACAGTCCGCCAGCAGGTTGTTGAAGCCGGCACCGCCGGTCGCCTGCTGCAGGCGGTTGATGCAGCCGAAGCCGCGATTGTCGAGCACCACCACGACCAGCTTGAGACCCAGCATGACCGAGGTGGCGAGCTCCGAGTTGTGCATCAGGTAGCTGCCGTCGCCTACCATGACGAACACCTCGCGCTCGGGCCGGGCCATCTTGACCCCCAGGCCACCGGCGATCTCGTATCCCATGCAGGAGTAGCCGTACTCCACGTGATAGCTGCCGGGGCCAGCGCACTGCCACAGCTTGTGGAGCTCACCGGGCAGCCCGCCGGCGGCGCACACCACCGTGCCATCCTCGCCGGCCTGGCGATTGACGGCACCGATCACCTGGGCGTCGGTGGGCAGGTCGCGGCCATCGTCGGCGGTGACCCGCGCCACTACTTCTGCCCATGCCCGCTTGAGGCTGCCTGCCCGCTCGCGCCAGCCGTCGCTGGCGCGCCATTCGGCGAGCCCAATGTCGAGTGCCGTCAGACCATCGAGGGCATCGCCGGTCAACGGCACAGCGCGGTGCTTGAGGCTATCGAAGCGACCCACGTTCAGGGCCACCAGGGTCAGGTCGTCGCGCTCGAACAGCGCGCGCGATCCCGTCGTGAAGTCCTGGAGCCGCGTGCCCACAGCCAGGATGACATCGGCCTGCTCGGCCAGGCGATTGGCGGCCTCGCTGCCGGTGACGCCGATGGCGCCCATCGCGCAGGGGTGAACATCGGGCAGACCCCCCTTGCCGGCCTGGGTCTCGGCCACCGGTACGCCATGAGTCTGGGCGAAGTCGGCGAGTCGCGCGCAGGCGTCGGCATAGTGCACCCCGCCCCCGGCGATGATCAGCGGGCGCTCGGCGTCGGCCAGAGCGGCGATGGCCGCCTCCAGTTCCCGGGGATCCGGCTGGGGGCGACGAAGGCGATGAACCCTCGGCGCGAAGAAGGCCTCGGGATAGTCGTAGGCGAAGGTCTGCACGTCCTGGGGCAGCGCCAGGGTCGCCGGGCCGCAGTGTTCGGGGTCGAGCAGCGTGGCGATCGCCTGGGGCAGGCTGGTCAGCAGTTGCTCGGGCCGGGTGATGCGGTCGAAGTAGCGCGATACCGGGCGAAAGCAGTCGTTGACCGTTATCGTCGGGTCGCCGAAGTGCTCGACCTGCTGCAGCACCGGGTCGGGCTCGCGAGTGGCGAAGGTATCGCCGGGCAGCAACAGCACCGGCAGCCGGTTGGCGTGAGCCAGCGCGGCGGCAGTGACCATGTTGGTCGCCCCCGGCCCGATGGAGCTTGTCGCGGCCATCATGCGTCGTCGCCCATGCGCCTTGGCGAAGGCGATGGCGGCATGGGCCATGGTCTGCTCGTTGTGGGCGCGCAGTGTCGGCAGCGCATCCCGGACGTGATAGAGCGCCTCTCCGAGACCGGCCACGTTGCCATGGCCGAAGATGGCGAAGACACCGGCGAACAGGGGTGTCTCCTGGCCCTCGCTCTCGATGCGCTGGGCCGCCAGGTAGCGGACCAGGGCCTGGGCCATGGTCAGACGTACGGTGCTCATGTCAGTGCCTCCTCCCGCTGGGGAGTGGCATGACGCAGGCGCTGCCACTCCTGGATCAGTTCGGCATAATTGGCTGCCACCCGCTCGATCAGTTGAGCGTCATTGATGCCCCCCGCCAGCCACTCGCGGCTGGCGGCGGCAAACAGCGTCCGGCCTACGGTGAAACCCTTGCACTGAGGCTGTCGAGCCGCGGCCACGAAGCCGCGCTTCATCTCCTCCATGGGCGCATCCAGCCCCAGCAGCACCACGCCCCGGCAGTGCGGGTCCTGTGCGTCGATGACCCGACCGACCGCCTGCCAGGCAGCATCCGAGAGCGTCGGCAGCTTCCACCAGTCGGGACGTATTCCCAGGTGGTAGAAGCGCTGCAGGCTACGCGGCAGTGTCCTCTCGTCCACCGGCATGTCAGCCGGCGGGATTACCTCCAGCAGCAGTTCCAGGCCGTTCTCGCAGGCGGCCCGGTAGAGCTGGCGCAGGCGGGCTTCCTGGTCCAGGCGAAGCGCCAGCGGGTCGTCCGGATGGTAGAACACCAGGCACTTGATGATGTGCTCGTGCGGCCATTGGTCCAGCCGACTGCCCAGGTCGTCGCCATGCTGGAAGCGCAGCGGGCGCGAGCCGGGCAGCTCCACGGGTCGCCCCATCCACCAGCCGCGGCCGGTGGCATCATTGAGCGCATCCTGGCCGAAGACATCGTCGACCAGGATGGCCGGCTGAGATATCCCGGCCTGCCGAGCCCCGCTCTCCGCAGCACGTACCAGTAGCCGCTTGAGTTCCGGAATGCGCTGCGGATCGGCCCGCACTTCGCGAGCCATATCGGTGAGTTGGCGACGATGGTCGAAGGCCAGTCCGCACACTTCCGGCCACTCGGTGGGCGAGCGGGTGGTGACGCGATGCAGATGGTTGAGGCGCTCGTCCTTGTCGGGGTGCGCCACCGCGTCGCGGCGGGCCAGGTAGTCGAACAGCTCCTCCTCGGTGGGCATGGCCGGAGCGCAACCATGGCGCGACACCACCAGAGCGCCGCAGGCATTGGCGTAGGTGGCGCTGGTCGCCCAGTCCTCGTCGTACAGCCAGCCCCGCAGCAAGCCGCTCATGAAGGCGTCGCCGGCCCCCAGCACGTTGAGCACCTCCACCGGCACACCCTCGACCAATAGGCCTTGCTCGATGCGATCGGGGATCTCGCCCTCGAAGATCACGCAGCCCTGCGCACCCAGCTTGCAGACCAGGGTGGCGTCGCTGATCTCGCGCACCGCATGCAGCGCTGTCAGAGTATCGGTGCAGCCCCCGGCGATGTGGAACTCCTCCTCGGTGCCGACGATGAGGTCGAAATCGGGTAGCCAGCGCTGCAGATCGGCGGTGACCTCGGCGTCGGCGACGAAACGCGTCTCGCCGTCGCCGGGGCTCGTCAGGCTCCACAGCACCGGCCGATAGTCGATGTCGAGTACGCGCTTGACGCCACGTTCGCCGGCCGCGTCCAGTGCCTTGCGGCAGGCGCGCCGAGTCGCCTCGGTGGAGAGATGGGTCCCGGTGATGGCCAAGGCCCGAGCGCGACCGACGAAGGCCGGGTCGATCTCTTCGCTGTCGATGGCCATGTCGGCGCAATCGCGACGATAGAACAGCAGGGGAAACGTCTCGCGATCCTTCAGCGCAAGCAGCACCAGGCCGGTATGACGCTCCGGGTCGGTCTGCAGCGCCGTGGTGTCGACCCCCACGCGCTCGAGCTCCTCGCGCACGAAGTTGCCCATCTGCTCGTTGCCCACCCGCGAGAGCATGGCCGACCTCAACCCCAGTCGGGCGGTGCCGTAGGCCACGTTGCCGGAGCTGCCACCCAGGTACTTGGCGAAACTGGCGACATCCTCCAGACGGCTGCCGAGCTGTTGTGCATAGAGATCGACGGCGACGCGGCCGAGGCAGATCAGGTCCAGCGGCCTGTCGTCGTGTTGGGAATCATGCATGTCGTCTCTCCACGTCGCATGTCGTACGCTCGCCTCGGGGCGAGCCCGAGGCGAGGGAATCAAAGGGTGAAGGCATCCGCGAAACGGCGCAGGGCGAGCTCGTCGTCGCCCGACGCCCAGCCTTCGAAACCGACACAGCCTCGATAGCCGATATCGCGTAGCGCCCGGGCGATGGCGGGGTAATGGATCTCGCCGGTACCGGGCTCGCAGCGCCCGGGCACGTCGGCAACCTGCACTTCGCCGAGGTAGGGCGCGCAGCGGCGTACCAGCTCGATCAAATTGCCCTCGCCGATCTGCGCGTGGTAGAGGTCCAGCATCATGCGTACCTCCGGCCGATCGACGCTGGCCACCAGCGCCATCACGTCGCTCGCCCTGGCGAACGGCACGCCCGGGTGATCCACGGCGGTATTCAGGTTCTCCAGCACGAAAGTGACGCCGTGAGCCTGGCCCAGGTCCGCCAGACGGTTCAGGGTATCGTGGGCCTTGAGCCACATGGCCCCGGTGGTCTCGCAGACCGGCTCGACCGGCATGCCACGCCCGTCGAGACCGGTGCCATGCAGGTTCAGCCGCGGGATGCCCAGCTTTCTGGCGACCTCGAGGGACTCCCGTGCCGTGCGCACCATCTCCTCGGCCCCCTGCTCGTCGGCCAGCGTGCCGCGCACGTAGCCTGTCATTGAGGAGAAGGTGGCACCGGTGCGGGCGAGCGCGTCGACGTCATGGCGTGTCCAGTCCCAGATCTCCACCTCGAAGCCGAGCGCATCGATTCGCCGTACCCTCTGCGCCATCGGCAGCTCACGGAACACCATCTCGGCGCAGACCGCCAATACGAAGGGCGACGCTCTCCCCGGCACATCCGTCGTCATCGCGCGCTCCTTGACGCTCATTGGTCACCCGCGGCGTAAGCCTGCTGGGGGCCGCCCGGAAGGGAAGCCGCGTTGCCGTCTCGCTTCGCCTTGCCCTCCTGGTCGCTGCGCTGGAACTCGGCGAGTTCCGCATCGAGGCTCTCCATCTCGGCCCCGCCCGCCATCATGTTGAGCACCTCTTCGCGGCTTATCGCCTCCTTGCGGAAGGTGCCCAGGCTGGTGCCACGCTTGAGCAGGGTGAAGGCATCCGCCACGGGGTAGGCATGGTGCACGTTGTGGGTAATGAAGATGACCGCCAGGCCATCGGCCCGGGCCTTGGCGATGTAACGCAGCACGACCGACGCCTGCTTGACGCCCAGCGCCGAGGTCGGCTCATCGAGGATCAGTACCTTGGCGCCGAAGTAGACTGCCCGGGCGATGGCCACGCATTGGCGCTCGCCGCCCGAGAGCGTGCCTACCGGCTGGCCGGGGTCGCGTACGTCGATACCGATCTTGGCCATCTCCTGCTTGGCGACTCGGTCGGCATGCTTCCAGTTGATGCGCTTGAAGGGCCCCCACCCCACGGTGGGTTCGCGGCCCATGAAGAAGTTACGCGTGATCGACATCAGCGGGATCATCGCCAGGTCCTGATAGACGGTGGCGATGCCGGCATCCAGGGCGTAGGCCGGCGATTTGAAGCGGACCGGCTTGCCCTCGAGGAGCAGCTCCCCTTCGGTGGGCCGGTAGACCCCCGACAGCGTCTTGATCAGCGTCGACTTGCCTGCACCGTTGTCGCCGAGCAGGCACATGACCTCGCCGGCATGCACCTTCATCGAAATCTCGCTCAAGGCGATGACGCTGCCGAAATGCTTGCTGACGTTGTGCATCTCGATCGTGGGCGTACGTTCGCTCATGTCACTTGGCCTCCATCGCCTTCTTGCGCATGAAATTGTTGAACAGCACGGCCACCAGCAGCATCGCGCCGAGGAAGACCTGGAACCAGTCGGTGTTCACCCCCGTATAGAAGATCCCCATCTGCACCAGCCCGAAGATGAGCGCCCCCAAGGCCGCGCCGATCGCCGAGCCGTAGCCCCCGGTGAGCAGCGCACCACCGATCACCACGGCAATGATCGCCTCGAGCTCCTTGAGCAGTCCGCGAATGGTATCGGCCGAGCCGGTATCCATTACCTGCAGGCAGGCGAAGACGGTGGCCGAGAAGGCAGTGAACATGAACAGCGAGATCTTGACCCGATGCACTGGAACGCCGGAGTTCCGCGCGGCATTGGCATCGCCACCGCTGGCGAAGATCCAGTTGCCGTAGGGGGTGCAGAGCAGGACCCAGGTCGCCACGGCGGTCAGGCCCAGCCACCAGACGATGGAGATCGGGATGCCGGTGACCACCGGGTTGCCGGCGAAATTGGTGGCGATCCAGCCCTGCGCCGCCATCCAGCCGAACAGTCCCGTCGCGACCTCGCCCGAGAACAGGGCGGCCATCCAGTCGCCGGGTACGTGCTGGTGAATGCCGCCGATCTGGGTGCGCCCCGTCAGCAGACGGCTGATGCCGATGGCCAGACCGCGCAGAATGAACAGGAAGCCCAGCGTGACGATAAAGGACGGCAACCCGGTCCGGTTGACCAGGTAGCCGTTGGTGGCGCCCACCAGCGCCGCACAGGAGAAGGCCAGCAGAATCGCCGCCCACAACGGCCAGCCGTATTGCACCACGGGGATGGCGATCAGGATGCCGGCCAGCCCGATCATCGAACCGATGGAGAGGTCGAATTCACCGCCGATCATCAGCAGTGCGGCGGCGGTGGCGATGATGCCCAACTGTGCTGCCACCTCGAGGAAGTTGAGGACGCCGGACGGCGTGAACATGCCGGTCCCCCTGGCGACGACGAGAAAGAACACCAGGACCAGGATGGTACCGGCCAGCGCGCCAAGCTCGGGGCGGCTCAACGCCTTCTTCCAGAACGGGATCCTCCGCAGGCGCTCATCCTGCGGTGCCAGCGCCGCGTCGGCGGGTTGAGGGGATGCGTTGGACTTCATGGTCGACTCCCACGGCCCGGCCGTTGCCGGGCCATTGCGGTTACGTTGCGGTCAGCGAATTCCCTGCTTGCTCAGCTCGATCACCTGGCTGGCATTCTCCTGGGTCACGAAGCCCGGACCCGTCGGTACGTCCCCGGCCGGCAGCATGCCGTTCTTGACGAACTGATCGAGGAAGATCACCGGCAGATAGCCTTGCAGGTACTGCTGCTGGTCGATGGCAAAGTCCAGCTCGCCCTGCTCCAGTGCCTCGAGCGTGCTGGGAGAGAGATCGAACGTGCCCAGGGTGAACATGTCCGTGGCCCCGTGTTCGCGCATGGCACGGACCAGCGGCTCGGCGGCCAGCGTCCCCAGGGTCAGGATGGCGTCGATATCGTCGTGCTGGTTGAGATAGGCCACGATGGCGTTACGGATCTCGACAGGGTCGTGGGAGGTGGCCAACTGCTCGGCGTTGCCGTCGAAGCCTTCGCTGAACCCGTCACAGCGACGGTCGAGCCCCTGGTTGCCCTGCTCGTGGTTGACGCAAAGCCCCTTCTCCGCGCCCATCTCCCGCATGCGTTCGGCGGCCTGCTTGCCCGCCTCGTATTCGCTCTGCCCGATATGCAGCCGGGTGCCGTACTGGCTCGCCACGTCCCCACCGGAATTGATGGTGATCACCGGGATGTTGTTGTCAGCGGCTTTCTGGACGACACCGCCCAGGGCGTCCTCATCGGTAAAGGAGACGATCAGGCCATCCGGGCCCGACGCGACGGCGGCATCGATGAGCTGCTGCATCTGGGCCATGTCGAAGGTGGAGGGCGCCCGGTACTCCAGCGTCGCGCCGACCTGCTCGGCGGCATCTTCGGCGCCGTTCTTGACCACGGACCAGAACGGGTCGGAGGGAACGCCGTGGGTCACCATGATGAAGCGGGAACTGTCCTGAGCCTGGGCCGACCCTGCCATGAGAGCCGCTGCCATTGTCGAGGCGAGCAGCCTGTGAATGAGACGTGCCATGGGTTGTTTCCTCTTGTTGTCGTTTGCCTATCGGTAGCGATGCGGCGTATGAAATATAGATTCCATTCTAGAAATTTAACAAATCATTTATTCTATACTTTGGTATAAATGGAATATTTATTCCAAGATACTAGACTGCGATCAGTGACTCGACACAGAGCCGTAATACGACCGGGCGAGGCAGGCCACCACATGAATCAGACACCGCAGGATTTCAACGAGCTGGAGGCACGCGTCACGGAGGAGTACGCCTCCCTGAGTCGCCGTCTGCAGCAGACGGCTCGCTTCCTGCTCGACCACCCCCAGGAGGTGGCCTTCGCCACCGTCGCCAGGCTGGCCGAGCAGGCGGGCGTCACTCCCTCCACCCTGATCCGTTTCGCCAATTCGTTTGGCTTCAAGGGATTCTCGGAGATGCAGCAGCTGTTCCGCTCACGCCTGGTGGACGAGCTGCCCAACTACACCGAGCGCATTCGCGCCGTTCGCAGCGCCACGGGAGAGACGCCCGACAGCACCCAACTGCTGTGGGAATTCGCCGAGGCGAACCGTGACGTGCTCGACCAGTTGCCGGCGCGTATCGACCCGCAGAACCTGGAGCATGCTCTCGATCTGCTCGAGCAGGCCGAGATCGTGCACGTGCTTGGCACGCGCCGAAGCTTCGTGGTGGCGAGCTATGCCGCCTATGCGTTCCACCACATCGAGAAGCGGGCCTTCTTGATCAACGGCCTCGGCGGCATGCAGGGTGAGCAGGTCAAGGCCATCGGCGCGCGCGATGCCCTGCTGGTGGTGAGCTTTTCGCCCTACGCCGAAGAGAGCCGGCAGGCGGCCGACGAGGCGCGACAGCGCGGCATTCCCCTGGTGGTAATCACCGACTCGAGCTTGAGCCCGCTGGCGCGGATTGCCGATGTCGCTCTGATCGTCCACGAGGCCGAGGTGAAGAGTTTTCGCGGGCTGGCGGCCTCACTGTGCCTGACCCAGACCCTGGCGATCGCCCTGGGGGTTCGTCAGGAAAAGGCCCGAGACCGCTCCGCGAGCGACAGCGACATCGAGCGCGCCTGAAGTCATCGCGGCCATTGCCGAACGAGAGAGAGGAATCCTTCATGAAGCTCGCCCTGATCGGCGCCGGACGCATTGGCAAGGTCCATGCCCAAGCCATCGACCGACACCCCGATGTGACGCTCGCCGCCGTGGCCGATTACCACAGCGAGGCCGCCGAGGCGTTGGCCTCGACCTACGGCTGCCGTGTGCTGAGTGCAGATGCGGTATTCGAGACCCCGGATATCGATGCCGTGCTGATCGCCTCCAGCACGCCCACCCATGCCGACTACCTGGAGCGCGCCGCGCGCGCCGGCAAGGCGATACTCTGCGAAAAGCCCATCGCTCTCGACCTGGCGCGCACTCGAGAGGCGCTCCAGGTGCTGCAGGCGCATCCGGTCACCTGCGCCCTGGGGTTCAACCGCCGGCACGATCCGCAATTCGTCGCCCTGAAGCGGGCAGTGAGCGAGGGCCGGATCGGCAGTCTCGAGATGCTGACCATCATCAGCCGCGACCCGGCGCCGCCGCCCGCCGAGTATATCGGCGCCTCGGGCGGTCTGTTCCGCGACATGATGATCCACGACTTCGACATGGCCCGCTGGCTGCTCGACGAACCGATCGCCCACGTCCACGCCGAGGGCAGCTGCCTGATCGACCCCGCCATCGGCGAGGCAGGCGACATCGACTCCGCCATGGTCACCCTGACCACCGGCAGTGGGCGCCTCTGCCATATCGGCAACTCGCGCCGCGCCTGCTACGGCTACGACCAGCGCATCGAGGCGTTCGGCAGTGCCGGCATGCTGCAAGCCCAGAACGAGAGCGAGACACGGCTGCGTTTTACCGGCGAGCCCGGCCAGGTGGAAGAGAAGCCCAAGTGGTTCTTCCTGGAGCGCTATGCCGAAGCCTACCGTCGAGAAATCGACGACTTCGTGAACGCCTGGCGGGAGCGGCGTGCCCCGCTGGCCGGTGCCCGGGATGGCCTCGAGGCGCTGCGCCTGGCCGAGGCCGCCGAACGCTCGCTGCGCGAAGGACGTCGTATCGCGCTGGACTCCATTCACTGATCGCGACAGGAGGGATCATGGCAACGCTACTGGTACGTCCACAGCCACCCGATGCCCAGGGCACCGTGCTGGAAGTCACCCCCGAATCCGCCGGCTGGGAATACGTCGGCTTTCGCGTGCACCGGCTCGTGCCCGGGCAGCGAATCGAGGCCAGCACCGAAGACCGCGAGCACTGCCTGGTGCTGCTCTCCGGCCGCGCCACCGTCAGCAGCGGCGAGCACCGCTGGGAGAACATCGGCGAACGCATGGATGTCTTCGAGAAGCGCCCGCCCCATGCCGTCTATCTTCCCGACCGGGTGAGCTACAGCGTCGAGGCCGTCACCGACCTCGAGCTAGCGGTGTGCAGCGCGCCCGGCCATGGCAACCACGAGCCACGCCTGATCGACCCGGGACGGATCAAGCGCAGCACGCGCGGAAGCGGCACCAACACGCGCCATATCCAGGACATTCTGCCGGAAACCGAGCCGGCGGACAGTCTGCTGGTGGTGGAGGTCTACACCCCCGCCGGTAATTGGTCCAGCTACCCGCCGCACAAGCACGATGAGGATAATCTGCCGCAGGAGTCATTTCTGGAGGAGACCTACTACCACCGTATCGATCCCCCCCAGGGTTTCGCCTTTCAGCGCGTCTATACCGACGACCGAAGCCTGGATGAAACCATGGCGGTGGAGGATGGCTGCTGCGTGATGGTGCCGCGCGGCTACCATCCCGTGGGTGCTCCTCACGGCTACGAGCTCTATTACCTGAACGTGATGGCGGGTCCCAAGCGCAAATGGAAGTTCCACAACGACCCGGCCCACGAATGGATTGCCAAGCAATGAGCCGGTAGCCGCTCCAACAGCGATGCTTGGCCATGACGTCTCTTCACCCTGCTTCGGCGGGGATTTTTTTGTCGCCGCTTTACTTGCTTGGACAACAGAAAACCGGAGCGCCTCGGCGCTCCGGTTTGCGTTCCTGCCACTGGGGACTCGCTCGTATCAGGCCGCTTCGCGCTTGGCGTCGCTGGCGGCCTGCATGGCCAGGGCGGTATCGAGCATGCGGTTGGAGAAGCCCCACTCGTTGTCGTACCAGGCCATCACTTTCACCAGGCGACCGTTCACCCGGGTATGGTTGGCGTCGAAGGTGGAGGAGTTGGCGTCGTGGTTGAAATCGATCGACACCAGTGGCTGGGCGTTCACCGCCAGTACCGGTGAGGCGTCGGCAGCCTTGGCCAGGATGGCGTTGATCTCTTCCTTGGTGGTATCGCGGCTGGCGGTGAAGACCAGGTCCACCAGCGAGACGTTGATCACCGGCACGCGCACCGCCAGGCCGTCGAACTTGCCGGCCAGTTCCGGCAGCACCAGGCCGACCGCGGCGGCGGCACCGGTCTTGGTCGGAATCATGGAGTGGGTCGCGCTACGCGCCCGGTAGGGGTCGCTGTGATAGACGTCCGACAGGTTCTGGTCGTTGGTGTAGGCGTGCACCGTGGTCATCAGGCCGTTCTCGATGCCCACCGTGTCGCTGAGCGCCTTGGCCACCGGCGCCAGGCAGTTGGTGGTGCAGGAGGCGTTGGAGACCACCTTGTGCTCGGGCTTGAGCACGTGCTCGTTGACGCCATAGACCACGGTGGCGTCGGCGTCCGGGCTCGGCGCGGAGATCAGCACGCGCTTCGCTCCCGCTGCGAGATGCTTGGCAGCCGCCTCGCGCTTGGTGAACAAGCCGGTGCACTCCATCACCAGGTCGACGCCCAGCGTCTGCCACGGCAGCGCGGCCGGATCGCGCTGGGAGAGGATGGCGATGCGGTCACCATCCACGCTCATGCTCTCCTCGTCGTGCTCCACCTTGAACGGAAAGTGGCCATGCACGGTATCGTGGCGCAACAGGTGGGCGTTGAGGGCGGGGTCGCCCAGGTCGTTGATGGCCACCACCTCCACTCGATTGCGGTAGCCATTCTCGTACAGAGCACGCAGCACGTTACGACCGATGCGACCGAAGCCGTTGATGGCAATCTTGAGCGTCATGTCCTCTCTCCTCCAGAGCGTCTCTGTAGCTTTCAGGGTAGGGATATAGAGCCGATGGGCAGAGATCGGGCATCGGTGATGCCGGCTGGGTAGCCTGCGGCTCCTGTCAGTATGTCCCTCAATGTGACGCAAACCTGTCAAGGACTCAAGATTTTTTTGGTAACTTTACAACATAACGGGTTAGATGAATCGATACACCGGAACCGATCCCGATCGGAAATTTCTTTTGCAGCCTAGCGAAATCACCAAGCCAGGCAAGCCGGAGGGAGGAAATCTCTTATCACTGCAGAATGTAGTAAACTTACCGCATAACCGCTATTGTTGTAGTCTAACGACATCCCCTTCCTTCAGGAGGCGCCTCGCCATGCCGAAGCCATCGCCGCACACCCCCATCCGCCGCACCAAGATCGTCGCCACCCTGGGCCCGGCCAGCGATCGCGAGGGCGTGCTCGAGGCGATGATCCGCACCGGCGTCGACGTGGTGCGCCTCAACTTCTCCCACGGCAGCGCCGCCGACCACCGCCGCCGGCTGGTCGCCGTGCGCGAGATCGCCGACCGCCTGGGGCGCAGCGTCGCCGCCCTGGGTGACCTGCAGGGGCCCAAGATCCGCATCGCCCGCTTCAAGGAGGGCGCGGTGGTGCTCGCCGAGGGCCAGCCCTTCGTCCTCGATATGGCCATGGACACCGAGGCCGGCGACGCCAGCCGCGTCGGCTGCGAGTACACCCAGCTGGCCGACGACGTCACCGCCGGCGACCGCCTGCTGCTCGACGATGGCCGCCTGGTGCTCGACGTCACCCGGGTCGAGGGCCAGCAGGTCCACACCACCGTGGTCACCGGCGGCAAGCTCTCCAACAACAAGGGCATCAACAAGCAGGGCGGTGGGCTCTCGGCCCCGGCGCTCACCGACAAGGACAAGGCCGACCTTCAGACCGCCATCGAGATCGGCGTGGACTACCTCGCCGTGTCCTTCCCGCGCCACGCCGAGGACATGTTTGAGGCGCGCCGCCTGCTCGGCGACGCCGGCCGCGAGATCGGCCTGGTGGCCAAGCTCGAGCGCGCCGAGGCGGTGGCCGACGACGCCACCCTCGACGGCATCATCGAGGCCTCCGAGGCGGTGATGGTGGCGCGCGGCGATCTCGGCGTGGAGATCGGCGACGAGAAGCTGATCGGCATGCAGAAGCGCATCATCAAGCGCGCCCGCACGCTCAACCGCGCGGTGATCACCGCGACGCAGATGATGGAGTCGATGATCGGCTCGCCGCTGCCCACCCGCGCCGAGGTGTTCGACGTCGCCAACGCCGTGCTCGACGGCACCGACGCGGTGATGCTCTCGGCCGAGACCGCCGCCGGCGACTACCCGGTGGAGACGCTGGAAGCGATGCGCCGGGTGTGCCTCGGCGCCGAGCGCGAGCGCATCGCCCAGGAGTCGGGCCACCGCATCCACGAGGGCTTCTCGCGCATCGACGAGACCATCGCGCTGTCGGCCATGTACGCCGCCAACCACCTCACCGGGGTGGCCGCCATCGCCTGCATGACCTCGACCGGCTACACCCCGCTGATCGCCTCGCGCATCCGCTCGGGGCTGCCCATCGTCGGGCTGGCCCACAGCCCCATCGCCCAGCGCCGCATGGCGCTCTACCGCGGCGTGGTCTCGCTGCCGTTCGACACCACCGCGATGGCCGCCGGCGAACTCAACGACCGCGCGCTTTCGCTGCTGGTGGAGAAGGGGATTGCCGAGCCCGGGGATCATGTCATCCTGACCCGGGGCGACCACATGAACGCCCACGGCGGAACCAACACCCTGAAGATTCTCGAGGTAGGCCAGCCATGACCGACAACCGCCCCCGGCGCAGCGTGCGACGCACCCTGCCGGCACGCAAGCGCATCGCACTGATCGCCCACGACGGCAAGAAAGGTGAGCTGCTGGAATGGGTGGAACGCTGGCGCGACACCCTGGTCGAGCACGAGCTGGTGGGGACGGGCACCACCGCCGGGCGCCTCTCGGCCAGCCTCGGGCTCGAGGTGGAGGGACTGATGAGCGGGCCGCTGGGCGGCGACCAGCAGATCGGCGCACGCATCGCCGAACAGCGCCTCGACCTGCTGATCTTCTTCTGGGACCCCTTTGCCCCCCAGCCTCACGACCCCGACGTCAAGGCGCTGCTGCGCCTGGCCGCGCTGTGGAACGTACCGGTGGCCTGCAATGCCGCCAGCGCCGACTTCATGGTCAGCTCGCCGTGGCTCGGCCAATCTTATGAGATGTCCATTCCCGATGCCGATGCCTGGGTGGCCTCTCGCAATCCCGAACAAGCCCCGTAAACCATAACAAAGCGACCGGCGGGCCTGGCCCGCGACCTTGTGAGGAAACCATGTTCCAGCTTACCCGCAGCGTCACCTGGCAGGCCCTGAAGCGCCTGCACGAGCAGACCGCCGACGACCAGATCCGCAGCTACTTCACCGCCGACCCGCAGCGCTTCGAGAAGATGAGCCTGCGCGTCGGCGGCTTGTTCCTCGACTACTCCAAGCACGCCATCTCGGGCGCCGTGCTCGACAAGCTGATCGAGCTGGCCGACCACTCGGCGCTGGTGCAGCGCCGCGCCCAGATGTTCTCCGGCGACATCATCAACGTCACCGAGGACCGCCCGGTGCTGCATACCGCCCTGCGCAACCAGGGCGAGGGCCCGCTGATGGTCGACGGTCAGGACGTGATGCCCGAGATCCAGCGCACCCGCGAGCAGATCAGGGCGTTTTCCGAGGCCGTGCGCAGTGGCGAGTGGAAGGGCTTCAGCGGCGAGCGCATCAAAGACGTGGTCAACATCGGCATCGGCGGCTCCGACCTCGGCCCCAACATGGCCAGCCGGGCGCTGCTCAAGTATCGCCACCCCGAGCTCAACTTCCACTTCGTCTCCAACGTCGACGGCGCCCATATCCAGAAGGTGCTCAAGCGACTCGACCCGGCCACCACCCTGTTCATCGTCTCGACCAAGACCTTCTCCACCCAGGAGACGCTGCTCAACGCCAAGACCGCGCGCCGCTGGTTCCTCGACAACGCCGGCGAAGATGCCGACGTCGGCGCCCATTTCATCGCCGCCTCCACCAACCGGCAGGCGGCCATGGAGTTCGGTATCCGCGAGGAGAACGTCTTCGAGTTCTGGGCCTGGGTCGGCGGGCGCTACTCGATGTGGTCTTCCATCGGCCTGCCCATCGCCCTCTCCATCGGCTTCGACGGCTTCATGGAGATGCTCGAGGGCGCCTACGAGATGGACCAGCACTTCCTGGCCGCCCCCTTCCGCGAGAACATGCCGGTGCTGATGGCACTGATCGGCATCTGGTACATCAACTTCGTCGGCGCCGAGACCCAGGCCATCGTGCCCTACGACCAGGCGCTGCATCAGTTGCCTTCGTTCCTGCAGCAGCTCGACATGGAATCCAACGGCAAATCGGTGGACATCTTCGGCCACCCCGTCGACTACAAGACCGGCCCCATCGTCTGGGGGCAGACCGGCTCCAACGGCCAGCACGCTTTCTTCCAGCTGCTGCACCAGGGCACCCGCTACGTGCCCATCGACTTCATCGCCTCGCTGAAGCCCGAACCGGGCGTGGAGGATCACCATTTCGCACTGCTCACCAACATGCTGGCCCAGGCCAACGCCTTCATGGAAGGCAGCCAGAGCGGCAGCCGGCTCGATCCCTACAGCTGCCCCGGCAACCGTCCCTCCAGCGTGCTGCTGCTCGACGAGCTGACACCGAAAAACCTGGGGGCGCTGATCGCGCTCTACGAGCACAAGGTGTTCGTGCAAGGGGTGATCTGGAACATCAACTCGTTCGATCAGTGGGGCGTGCAGCTGGGCAAGCGCATCGCCGGCGAGATCAGCGAGCGCATCGACGAGCACAGCCAGGACTTCGACGCCTCGACCCAGGGGCTGCTGGCCCTGGTGCGCGAGCACTTCCGCCCCGACCCCGGCAGCAGTGCTCCCGCCACGGCCAGCAAAGGGAAAAGAAGGGCCACGGAAAAGGCCAAGCGCTGAAGGCATCAAGCGCGGCGGGCACGTCAGCCATGGCGTGCCCGCACGAAGCGGTCGCCCAGCCAGGCCGCCGCCAGCCACAGCGGCACGCTGAGCAAGGCATAGAGTAGCGCCAGGCCGGGCCGGCCGCTTTCGAGAAGATACAGCGTTTCCAGGCTGAACAGCGAAAACGTCGTGAAACCACCGCAGAAACCGACCGCCAGGAAGGGCTGCCAGTGGGCCATCCTGCCGCCGCCCCGGCAGGCGACATGGGAGGCAAGAGCGGCGATCAGCCAGGAGCCCAGCAGGTTGACGGCCAACGTGCCCCAGGGAAAGGCCGGCCCCAGTGCCGCCAGCATGGCCAGCGACACCAGATAGCGCATGAGCGTGCCCAGGGCGCTGCCCAGCCCCACCGCCGCATAGGCGCGCCAACCGCTCATGCCAGCCTCCCCGTCAACCACCAGCCCAGGGCGGCCAGCGCCAGCCCGGCGATCAGCGTTGCCGATACGTTGGCGAGCGCTGCAGCTCGGCGTCCGCCCTGCCACAGCGTCAGGCTCTGCAGGCTCAACGAGGAGACGGTGGTATAGCCGCCCAGCAGCCCCACCACCAGCAGCGACCAGCCACCCGACACGGCCGTTTCAGACGACATGCCGAACCAGCCGGCCAGCCCACCTGCCAGCAGCGCTCCACTGAGATTGACGACCAGCGTGCCCCAGGGGAAGGCGGTACCGGCGAACCGAGCCAGCCACTCCGACACGGCCATTCTCGCCATGCCCCCCAGCGCCCCTCCCGCTGCCATCATCAGCAGTAGCCCCATGCTCGCGTTCATTCGGCTCCCTCACCATCGCCAAGGGCCGATGCTAGCCGAGTCGAAGCATGCGAACAAAAAAAGAAGCCATCCGGAGGGCGGATGGCCAAGATAGGGCTTCGTTCAGGGAATCGCGTCCTGGGGAAGGACACAAGGCAAATATGACACAAAAGGATAGTTATGTACAATGTCTGCACAACTAATAATCGCTCATTCGTCCCCCGAGCCCTAACGCCCTATCATTAGCGGGCCGAAATACATATCGTTCCCCGCCCGACACGCCCGAGATGGAGGTCACGCGTGATAGCACACCGGTTTGTCCCCTGGCTGTTCGGCTGGCTGATACTCGCCCTGCTGGTCGCCGCACCGGCCCAGGCCCAGCCTGCCGACGATGCCGTTCCCGCCCCGGAAGCCCTTGCCGAGCTGCTCGAGAACGAGCAGACGCGGCAGCAACTGATCGATCACCTGCGCCGCCAGGCCGCCGACCCAGAACTGGCCGACGAGACGGGCCAGGTAGAGGAGGCGATATCGCTGCCCAGGCGGCTGGCGGAAATTTCCAGCCGCGTCGTCAGTGATGTCGGCGGCGAGGTACGCAACCTGTTCGACATCGTGGCGGGATTGTTCAGCGCCGATGCCACTGCCCTGAACTGGGGCGACTTCATTACCGCGCTGACCAACCTGGGGCTGGTGATCCTCGCCACCTTCCTCCTGTTCATAGGGTTTCGCCATCTGTCACGGCCGCTCTTCACGCGGCTGAGCCAGTGGTCGCGGCAGGAAAGCGGGCTCAATCCGACCATCCGCCTGGTGCTGTGTGTCGCCGCCGCGGCGCTGACCGACGCGCTGGTAGTGGCACTGGCCTACGTGGGCGGCAACCTGATCGCCACCTTCGCCATCGGCGAAAGCGGCGAGCTGTCGACCCGCGCCTCGCTGTTTCTCAATGCCTTCTTGATCATCGAGCTGATCAAGGCGGCTCTGCGCATGCTGTTCTCGTCGCGCTACGAGGGGCTCAGGCTGTTGCCCATCTCGGCCAGCGAGGCCTCCTACTGGAATCGCTGGCTGGCGCGACTGGTCGGCCTGGTGGGCTACGGCCTGCTGGTGGTGGTGCCGCTGGTCAGCGTCTATCTGGCGCCCACGCTGGGCCAGGGTATCGGCGCGCTGATCATGTTCGGCGCCTTCTTCTATGCCGTGGCGGTGGTGCTCAAGAATCGCACCCGCATTCGCGATGAGCTCAATGCCATGGCGGCACGCTCCGACTTCACCGCCACCCGGATCTCGCTACAGCTGTTCGCGCGTACCTGGCACCTGTTCGCCCTGGCCTACTTCCTGATGGTGCTGATACTGACCCTGACGCGTCCGGTGGACGCCCTGCCGTTCGTGCTCTTCGCCACGCTCAAGACGGTGGTCGTGGTGGTGGTCGGCATGCTGCTGTCGAGCTTGCTGACACAAATCATTGGTCGTCGCATCCGCCTCTCCGACGATCTGCGCCGCAAGTTGCCGCAGCTCGAGCCGCGGCTCAACAGCTACATACCCAACGCGCTGCGGGTCATCCGCACCGTGATCCTCGTCGCGGTGGTGATGCTGGTGCTCAACGCCTGGGGCGCCTTCGACCTGGCCGCCTGGTACGCCTCCGAACCCGGCCGTGGACTGGTCGGCACGCTGGTCAGCGTGGCCGTGATCCTGCTGGTCGCCATTGCCGTATGGCTGGCGCTGGCCAGCCTGATCGAGCACAAGCTCAATCCGGAAACCGGTACCGGTGAACCGGATGCCCGCGCCAAGACCCTGCTGAGCCTGTTCCGTAACGCACTCGCCATTGCCCTGATCACCATGACCGTGATGATCGTGCTGTCCGAGATCGGCATCAATATCGGACCACTGATAGCCGGTGCCGGTGTGCTGGGCCTGGCAATCGGTTTCGGCTCCCAGAAGCTGGTGCAGGACATCATTACCGGTGTCTTCATCCAGGTGGAAAACGCCATGAACACCGGCGACGTGGTCTCGGTGGGCGGTATCACCGGCACCGCCGAGCGGCTCAGCATCCGCTCGGTGGGCATCCGCGATCTCTTCGGCACCTACCACATCGTGCCCTTCTCCAGCGTCGATACCGTCTCCAACTTCATGCGCGAGTTCGGCTATCACGTCGGCGAGTACGGCATTGCCTATCGCGAGAGCATCGACGAGGCGATCGTCGCCCTGCGCGAGGCCTTCGACGAGCTGGCCGCTGACGACGACCACAAGATGAATATCCTCGCACCGCTGGAAGTGGCCGGCGTCGTCGCGCTGGCCGACAGCTCGGTGAACATCCGCGTGCGCATCAAGACCACCCCGGGCACTCAATGGGGCGTCGGCCGCGCCTACAACCGCCTGGTCAAGCTGCACTTCGACGCCAAGGGCATCGAGATCCCCTTCCCCCACACCACGCTCTACTTCGGCGTGGGCAAGGAAGCCGAGGCGCCGCCGGCCAACGTGCGCCTCATGCAGCAGAACTTCGATATCGACGGACGCCCAGGCGGCCAGCCCCGCTCCGGCGAGAGCAGCCGCGAAAGCGAGAACGACCCGCGCGCCAAGTCCGACCCACCCCCTCAGGGCGACTACGACGAACGGGATTGAGCCCACGCGCCCATGACCGCTCTCGCATCCTGATGCGCCTCCCACTCCAGGGTGGGAGGCGTTGCCGTCTCGGCCCCTGGAAGCGAGCCCACGCCGGCATGAAGAATCTCGTATCGTGCCTATACTGTCCCTGGGCTCTGGCGAAGCGCGGTCTCACGCTCCGGCAGTGCGGCCAACCATGCTTCGAAGGCGTTCAAGGGATGGGACTTCCATGACAAGCAAAGCGCAAGGCACCGCCTACGGCGCCTGGTTGCTGCTCGCGATTTCGGCCATTTCGCTGGTCCTCGCGGCAGTCGCCACGTTCAATGAAGGCAACGGCATTGCCTACACCCCGGGCACCTACCTGGTGCTGGTCTCCACCGCCCTGATGCTGGTCGGCTCGCTGCTGCTGGCTCTGGCACGCGGCATGCCGCGCTGGCTGGGTGGGTTGCTCACTTTCCTGCTGTTGCTCGACCTGCTGGGCACGGGCCTGGCGGCCTATCTGCTGCAGGCCGAGTGGCTGCTCGGCTGCATGGGGGTCGGGCTCGTGGCCTGGCTCATCCATGTGATTGCCGACCCCGCCACGGGCAAGCACGACCGCCACATGACGCCACGCCAGGAGGCCGCTTCATGAAACGCCAAGACCTCATCGCCATTTTCGCCTCGCTGCTACTGTCGGGCTCCCTCGGCTACGCACAGGCGCAGGAGGAAATCTCTTCCGACGAGGAAGGCGGCCAGCCACAGGGCATCACCGAGACCCAGGACGAAGAGTCCGAACAGGACGCCAGCGACGACGAAGCTCAAGCGGACCGGGACGCGGACGACAGCGAAGATTCCTCGGTCACGCCGACCGGCCCCGGTGGCCGTGTCGAGACGGGGCCTGCCGGGCAGCCGCCCAGCGGCGACGGCCAGCCCGAGCCGCCGCGCCAGGGCCCGGACGCCTGGATGGAGACGTCGGACAGCTGGGCGACCTTCAATGGCGACCTGCGCGCCCAGAAGTACTCGCCCGCCGACCAGATCACGCCGGAAAACGTCGGCGAACTCGAACAGGCCTGGGAGTACCATACCGGCGACGTCGCGGATGGCAGCGACGACGTGCCCATGTCGGTATGGTCGGCAACCCCCCTGTTCGTCAACGACACGCTCTATCTGGGCACGCCCTTCTATCGCATCATCGCCCTGGATCCGGGCAGCGGCGAAGAGAAGTGGATTTTCGATCCCGAGGCCCCCCTGGAGGCCCTGACCCAGCCCAACATGAAGGGGCGCGGCGTGGCCTACTGGGAGGCCGACGAACCGCAGACGGGAGAAGCCTGCCAGAAGAGGGTCTACATCGGCACCATGGATGCCAAGCTCTATGGCGTCGATGCCGATACGGGGGAACCCTGCGCCGACTTCGGCGACAACGGCATGGTCGACGTCAACCAGTGGAACACCGTCAACGACAAATGGCCGCTGTCGCTGTTCCAGCCGCCCACGGTGTACAACGACACGCTGTTCCTCGGCTGGGCCGGCAAGGATTGGGAAGATTCCGTCGCGCCGCCGGGTACGGTCTTCGCGCTCGACGCGCGTACCGGCGAGCGCAAGTGGACCTTCCATGCGCTGCCCGAAGAAGTGGTCGATCGGACCGGCACGGCCAATGTCTGGGCGTCGATGTCGCTGGACCCCGAAACCGGGCTTCTCTACATCCCGATCAGTTCGCCGAGCCCCAACTACTACGGCGGCGAGCGTACCGAGGAGCTGCCACTAGCCACCTCGGTGACGGCGCTGGACACCGAGACCGGCGAGGTGGTGTGGAGCCGGCAGCTCGTGCATCACGACATCTGGGACTACGATACCGTCGCACCGCCCACGCTGGTCGACATCGTGAAGGATGGCGAGACCGTTCCCGCCCTGGTGCAGCCGTCCAAGCAGGGCTTCCTCTTCGTGCTGAACCGGGAAACGGGCGAGCCCGTGTATCCGATCGAGGAGCGCGAGGTGCCGGCCTCTGACGCCGAGGGCGAACAAGCCTCCCCGACCCAGCCGTTCGTCGACGTGCCCGAACCGGTGGTGCCGGACGAGTGGCCGGGCATCTCCCGGCTCGCCGACATCGTGGGCCTGGGCGAGTGCAGCCGCAAGGCAGAGGGCCTGCGTTACGAAGGCCGCTTCACGCCGCCGAGCGTCGAGGGCACGCTCACCTATCCGCCCACCACTGGGGGCTCGCAGTGGGGCGGCGGCGCCGTCGACCCGGAAAAGGGCGTGTTCGTGATCAATTCCAACAGCGTGGTGCAGATCTATCGCCTCATCCCGCGCGACGAATATCAACAGCTGGAGCAGTCGGGCGAGACCGGTGGCTACTACGCCCAGGGCGACACGGCCTACGGCTTCCAGCTCGAAACGTTCCTCAACTGGGCCGGCATGCCGTGCTGGAAACCGCCCTACGGCACCCTTGCCGCCTACGACCTCAATACCGGTGAGCGGCTGTGGAACGAGCCGTTCGGCCAGGTGCAGAAGCACGGCTTCTACATGCCCGAGTCATGGGGGTCGGTCACCATTGGCGCGCCGGTGATCACCCGCTCGGGGCTGATCTTCATCGGCGCCTCGATGGATTCACGCGTGCGTGCGATCGATCTGGAGAGCGGTGAGGTGTTGTGGAAACACCTGGTGGATGCCCCCGCCGTCTCGATGCCGGCGGTCTATACCTACGAAGGCAAGCAGTACGTCACCTTCGCCGTGGGCGGCAATTCCATCCTGCTGCCCAAGGTCAGCGACCAGGTGATTTCCTTCGCCCTACCGGACTGAGCCATCGTCCGGCGAAGCGGAGCTGGACGGCAGAGCCAAAAAACAGGGTGCCTCGCGGCACCCTGTAGTCTTGCCCGTCGGTAGGGCTCACGGAGCCGGGCCGCTCAGGAGGGCGTCTTGCCGTCCTTGCCGGCCGCTTCCAGCTCGGCGGGCTGCGGCAGCGAGGGCAGCGACTTGTCGAGCAACTCGACGCTCTGACGGTAGTAGAGCTGGCTCTTGTTGTGCTCGCCCAGGTTGGCATAGAGCCGCGCCAGTTCGGCACACACCACGCCGCTGGGACGCTGGCGCTGGCTGGCCTCGAAGTACTCCTGCGCCTTGCCCCAGTAAGCATTGCGCAGCGCCAGGCGGCCCAGGGTCAGCAGCAGGTCGGGGTCGTTGGGACGCTCCTGCAGCCACTTCTCGGCGTGCACCAGCTGGCGCGCCGGGTCGACGCTGAGCAGCCCGTAGCGCAGCACCAGCCGGCTGTCCCAATGCTCCTTGAGCGAGTGGCGCAGCAGCCGCTCGGCGATGCCCTCCTCGCCTCCACGTACCAGCGCCTCGGTATAGAGCACCACCAGTTCGACGTTGCCGCGCAGCGAATCCGGCATGTCCGCCCACAGACTGCGAATGCGCTCGACGTTGCCCGGGTCGCGCGCCTCGTGAACCAGCAGCTCCTTGTAGGCACGCAATTCCAGTTGGTTGCGCTCCTGGGGCGAGATCAGCTGGCGCGACGCCAGGCGCGGCATCAGCCGGCGCAGGCCGTCCCAGTCGTTGACGCTGAGGTAAGCCTGCTTGAGCTGCTTGAGCACCTGGGGGTGATTGGGCATCTGCCTATCGAGGCGGGTGAGGATGGCCAGCGCCTCCTCGTACTGCTGCCGATCCAGCATCAACTGGACCTGCATCAGGCCCACCGCGCTGTCAGCCCCCTCGGTGGAGAGGTGGGCCCGCTTGAGCAGCGTGTCCGCCTGCTCGTAGCGGCCCTGATAATGAGCGGCCAGCGCGGCGGAAAGGTAGTTGACCAGCGGCGTGCTGGAGTCGTCGGCGGCCTTGACCAGCGACTTCTCGGCGCGCTTCCAGCGCCCCTCGGCCAGCGCCACCAGGCCGCGCACAGTGCGCTTCATGGCGTTGCGGTGGCGGGTCCGCCGGTTCCATACCTTGAGTCGGCTGACGGGATGGCTGAGGCGCATCAAGATTCGCAGCACGAAGTGCAGGACCAGGAACGCCGCCAGCAGCAGCACCAGGCCGAACCAGAAGGAGGTCTGGTAGGAGGTATCACCCACGCGAATCAGCCAGTAGCCCGGCACCGAGACCATCAACTGGCCGAACAGCGCCCCCAGCGCCAGGCCGAGGAGAACGATCAGCAGAACTTTTCTCATGCCTCATCTCCCTGGCCGCCGCGCGAACCGAAACGACGCTCGATGAATTCGGCCAGGGCCTGCTGGGAACCGCTGATGTCGGGCAGCTCGGGCTGGATGGTCTCACCCTTGAGCTCCTCGAGCCGCTGCATGACCGCCTGAACCTCGCTGCGCTCGGTATCGTAGTAGCCGCGAATCAGCTCCAGCGCCTTGTCGATGCTGGCCTCATACAGCTCCTGCTCCTCCTTGAGCAACGCCAGTTGGGCCTGCTCCAGCACCAGGCGTGCGCTCTGGCGCAGGTAGGATTCCTGTTCCGGCGTAACCAGCCCTTCGAGCGCCTCGTCGTGATGGCGAATGACGACCAGATCCTTGAGCTCCTGACCGAAGCGCGAGAGCTGATCCTGCCAGCCACCGCTGGGTGCCTCCTCGATGCCGGAGCGCGCCGGGATCTCTTCGAGTTCACGCGACAGCGGCAATTGCGCCAGGCGCTCCTGCTGGGAGTTCAGGGCGAGATAGAGGCCGGTACGATCGACCTCGGGCACGCCATCCAGAATCGACAGCTCCGAGGCGATGGCACGACGTACAGAGAGCAGGGCCGGGTTGTCGGCTTCGTTCAGGCGGGCATCGGCGGTGCGCAACAGTGCCGCGGCGCCTTCCACGTCGCGCTCGAGCTGCAGGCGCTGGTTGGCCAGGCGCAGCAGGTAGGCCGCCTCGGCGTGCAGCCATTCACGCTCGTCGGTGTCCTGTTCACGGGAGAGTTCGTCGAGCACCTGATCGAGCGTCTCGTCGACCTCGCTGCGGTAGCTGGCGAACTCGCCCTGCATCGATTCGACCGCCTCTGCCAGGGCGGCGTCGCGCTCCTGTTCGCCGCTCTCGAGCCGGTCGCGCAGGCTGGCGAAATCATCGGCCGAGGTGCTGGCACGCTCGTCGAGTTCGGCCAGACGCTGCTGCTGGGCATCCAGGCGCTCCCAGGTATTCCAGGCAAAGAGGCCCGCGCCGATGCCGAGGAACAGTACCAGGATCAGCGCCAGCACGCCGGCGACATTACTGCTGCCCTTGCCACCGGCGCTGGTCGCGGCAGGCGGCGTGCCGCCGCCCCCGGGCGGTGCCGCCTTGGCGGCGTTGCCATCGGGCTTGTCGCTGGCTGGGGTCTTGCCGGCGGCGGCCGGCTTGGCATCGCCCCCCTTGCTGCCGGTCGTGGCCGGCTTGTCACTTTCCGGCTTAGCGGCGGTGGGCTTGTCACTTTCCGGCTTGGCGGCTGCCTGGTCCGGGGCCGGGGCGGTATCTGCCGACTTGGCGGCGGAAGGAGCGGGGCCATCTACCGTGGCGCTCTTGCCCTGGCTCACGGGAGCGTCGGCGGGAGCCGCCGGCTGCTGCTCGCCCGCCTTGCCTTCCACGGGCGGCGGTGATGAGCTGCCACGCTGAGAACGACCCTTGCCGGCGCCGCTGCCGGGCTCGTCCTTGGCCGCGGCCTTGCGGCCCTTGTCGTCCTGGCCCTTTGCGGAAGGCGCCTTCTGCTCGTCCTGCTCGTTGGTCTGCTTGCTCATCAGTCGCTAGCCCTTTTCGAGATCATCTTGATCGACATCGGCATCCTCCTGGTCACAGGCCGCGGCCACGGCGCCGGCAAGCGCTGCCGGTGTGGCTCCCGGTGCCACCACGGGAGTGCGAAACCCCAAGTCGTCGGCAAGTGTAGCCAAGCGACGACTGGACACGATTAACGGTTGGTTCAAGGTGGCCCTGGTGCACCATCTTGCCAGATGTTCGAGTAATTCTCCGCTACTCACTACCAGTGCCCGGTACCGGCCCCGCGCGAGGCACTCCTGCAAGGCGGCGGGTGGCGGCTGGAGGCGCCGCCGATAGAGCGCCAGCCGGGTGACCCGCGCACCGCGCGCCGCCAGGGTATCGGCCAGCAGCGCACGGCCGCCCTCGCCTGCCGCCAGCAGCACGCGCTGGCCTTCGAGCGAGCGCAGCGAGGCGAGCTCGAGCAGCGCCTCGCTGGTATCCTCGCCAGCGGCGGCCGGCGGCAGGTGCACCCTCACGCCGAGGTGCTCGTGCAGGGCTTCGGCGGTGGCAGCCCCCACCGCATACCAGGCCGTACCCAACGGCAGCTGCGGCCAGTAGCGGTCCAGCGCCTGGCAGAGGCGCTCGGCGGCGAAGGGGCTGACCACCACCACCTTGTGGAAATGATCGAAGTCGAGCCATGCCTGGCGCATCGCCGGGGTCTCGGGAAGCGCCTCCAACGCCATGGCATCGAGATTCACCACCGGGAAGCCGGCGGCCTCGATGGCCGCCGCCAGGGCAGCGGCACGCTCGCCCGGCCGGCAGATCAGGACGGGTAGCCCGGCAGTCATGTCAGGCGCCGTAGACCTGCGCCAGGATCTCGCCGGCGCCCTGCTCCAGCAGCTCTTCCGCCACCCGTACGCCGAGGGCTTCCGGCTCGTGGATCGAGCCGCGTCCCTCGGCGCGCAGCACTTCGGTGCCTTCGGGGTTGCCCACCAGTGCGCGCAGCCACAGGGTCTGCCCATCCTCCTCGAAAACGGCATAGCCGCCGATCGGCACCTGACAGCCCCCTTCCAGCCGCGTGTTCATGGCGCGCTCGGCGCGAACCCGCGTGGCGGTGATCGGATCGTCCAGCGGCGCCAGCAGCGAGATCAGCTCCGGGTCGTTGAGGCGACACTCGATGCCCAGCGCACCCTGCCCACAGGCGGGCAGGCACACCTCGGGGGGCAGCTCCTGGGCGATGCGCTCGCCGAGCCCCAGGCGCTTGAGCCCGGAAGTGGCCAGGATGATGGCATCGAACTCACCGGCGTCGAGCTTGGCCAGACGGGTCTGGACGTTGCCGCGCAGGGTGAGGATCTCCAGGTCGGGCCGCTGCTCGCGCATCTGCAAGCCGCGGCGCAGGCTCGAGGTGCCGATGCGTGCCCCCTGGGGCAGCTCCTCGAGCGAGCCATAGTCGTTGGAGACGAAGGCGTCGGTGGGCTCGGCGCCGGCGAAGATCACCGAGAGCCCCAGGCCCTCGGGAAAATGCATGGGCACGTCCTTCATCGAGTGCACGGCGATGTCGGCGCGACCATCCAGGATCGCCTCTTCCAGCTCCTTGACGAACAATCCCTTGCCGCCGATCTTCGCCAGCGGCGTATCGAGGATCTTGTCCCCCCGGGTGGACAGCGCGACCAACTCCACCTCGAGCCCCGGATGCTCGTCCATCAGCAGGTCGCGAACGTGCTCGGCCTGCCACATGGCCAGCAGGCTCTTGCGGGTGGCAATGCGCAGCGTAGTGTTGGATCGCACGTGGTTCTCCCATGCAGCGGGCCTGGACGGCCTCGGCTCAGCGGTATTTGCCGCAACATTATCGGTCACGGCCGGTAGGGCAGTCATTGACACTCATCATAAAGCACCGGGCGAAGCAGGAAAAATGGGGACTTCGTCCGCCACCACCGCCCCTCGCCACCTGCGCCGACTCTGGTACACTGCAAGACCTGACTGATGCCGCCGACGCGGCTTCCCGAGAACGCCACAGCATGCAACACGCAGGATGCCCACGCCGATGAGCCCTAGTTCCACAAACCCCGGCACCAACCAGTCCTGGGGCGGTCGCTTCAGCGAACCCACCGATGCCTTCGTCGAACGCTTCACCGCTTCGGTCGATTTCGACCAGCGCCTCGCCCTGCAGGACATCCAGGGCTCCATCGCCCATGCCACCATGCTGGCCCGGGTCGGCGTACTGACCGACCCCGAGCGCGACGCCATCGTCGCCGGCCTCAGCGAGATCCGCGGAGAGATCGAGCGCGGCGAGTTCCAGTGGTCGGTGAAGCTCGAAGACGTGCACATGAACATCGAGGCACGCCTGACCGACAAGATCGGCATCACCGGCAAGAAGCTGCACACCGGGCGCTCGCGCAACGACCAGGTGGCCACCGACATCCGCCTGTTCCTGCGCGACGAGATCGACGTGGTCGAGGGTGAACTGGCGCGCCTGCGCGCAGGGTTGATCGAGCTCGCCGAGCGCGAGGCCGACACCATCATGCCCGGCTTCACCCACCTGCAGACCGCCCAGCCGGTGACCTTCGGCCACCACCTGCTGGCCTGGCACGAGATGCTCGCCCGCGACCACGAGCGCCTGCTCGACTGTCGCAAGCGCGTCAATATCATGCCGCTGGGTGCGGCGGCGCTGGCCGGCACCACCTACCCCATCGACCGCCATGTCACCGCCGAGCTGCTGGGCTTCGAACGCCCCGCCGAGAATTCGCTGGACGCAGTCAGTGACCGCGACTTCGCCATCGAGTTCGCCAGCTTCGCCAGCATCCTGCTGATGCACCTGTCGCGCATGAGCGAGGAACTGGTGCTGTGGACCAGCGCCCAGTTCGACTTCATCGACCTGCCCGACCGCTTCTGCACCGGCAGCTCGATCATGCCGCAGAAGAAGAACCCCGACGTGCCCGAGCTGGTGCGCGGCAAGACCGGGCGCGTCTACGGCCACCTGATGGGCCTGCTGACGCTGATGAAGTCGCAGCCACTGGCCTACAACAAGGACAACCAGGAGGACAAGGAGCCGCTGTTCGATACCCTCGACACGGTGCGCGACTGCCTCAAGGCGTTCGCCGACATGGTGCCGGCCATCGAGGCGCGCAAGGCGAGCATGTATGAAGCCGCCCGCCGCGGCTTCTCCACCGCCACGGATCTCGCCGACTACCTGGTGCGCCGCGGCGTGGCCTTCCGCGATGCCCACGAGATCGTCGGCCAGTCGGTGGCCTTCGGCCTGCGTGAGAAGAAGGACCTCTCCGAGATGAGCCTCGCCGAGCTGCGCCAGTTTTCCGAGGTCATCGAAGACGACGTCTTCGACGTGCTGACCCTGGAGGGCTCGGTGGCGGCGCGCAACCACATCGGCGGCACCGCGCCGGACCAGGTGCGCGCCGCCGCGCAGCGCGCCCGCGACGCCCTGGCGGCCTTGGGCCGGTAGCCATGAGAACGGCGAAGACGACAACCGTGCGCATGCAGCGCCCGCTGGCACTGGCGGCACTGGCACTCCTGCTGCTGGCCGGGTGCGGCCAGAAGGGGCCGCTCTACCTGCCCGGTGACGAGGCCGCCGAGGAGCGCTACGGTAGCCCCGCGGCGCAACAGGATGAGCAGAACGACGCCGACGACGAGGACACGGACTGAATCATGGATCACTTCGAATATCGCGACGGCGTTCTCTACGGCGAGGAAGTCCCGCTGACCCAAGTGGCCGAAGAGATCGGCACGCCCTGCTACGTCTACTCCAAGGCGACCCTGACGCGCCACTTCCGCGCCTATACCGAAGCGCTGGGCAGCCACCCGCACCTGATCTGCTACGCGGTGAAGGCCAACTCCAACCTGGCGGTGCTGGGCCTGCTGGCACGCCTGGGCGCCGGCTTCGACATCGTATCGATGGGCGAACTCGAGCGCGTGCTGGCTGCCGGCGGCGACCCGGCCAAGGTGGTGTTCTCCGGCGTGGCCAAGCAGGAGGCCGAGATGGCCCGGGCGCTCGAGGTCGGCATCAAGTGCTTCAACGTCGAGTCGCGTCCCGAGCTCGAACGCCTCAGCGCCGTGGCCGAGCGGCTGGGCAAGGTGGCACCGGTGTCGCTGCGGGTCAATCCGGACGTCGACGCCGGCACCCATCCCTACATCTCCACCGGACTCAAGGACAACAAGTTCGGCATCCCGGTGGACGAGGCGCTGGCCGTCTACGAGCTGGCCGCCCGCTTGCCGGGCTTGAAGATCGTCGGCCTGGATTGCCATATCGGCTCGCAGCTCACCGAGCTGGCGCCCTTCCTCGACGCCCTGGATCGCCTGCTGGTACTGCTCGAGCGTCTACGCGAGCGCGGCATCACGATCGAGCACCTGGACCTGGGCGGCGGGCTTGGCGTGCCCTACCGCGGCGAGCGTCCGCCGCAGCCCTTCGACTACGCCGCCTCACTGCTCGAACGACTGGCCCGGTGGGAGCACGGCACCGGCCTGACCCTGCTGTTCGAACCGGGTCGCTCGATTGCCGCCAATGCGGGTGTGCTGCTGACCCGGGTCGAGTTCCTCAAGCCCGGCGAGACCAAGAATTTCGCCATCGTCGATGCCGGCATGAACGACCTGATCCGGCCGGCACTGTACCAAGCCTGGCAGGCGATCATCCCGGTCGATACCCGCCATGTGCGCGAGAGCGCCACCTATGACGTGGTCGGCCCGGTATGCGAAACCGGCGACTTCCTGGGCAAGGAGCGCGAGCTGGCGATCGGCGCCGGCGACCTGCTGGCGGTGCGCTCCGCCGGCGCCTACGGTTTCGTCATGGCCTCGAACTACAACAGCCGGCCGCGCCCCGCCGAGGTGATGGTGGACGGCGAGACCTTCCACGTGGTGCGCCGCCGCGAAACCGTGGCGTCGCTTTGGGCCGGCGAGTCGCTGCTGCCCGAACCGGCGGTGGCACAGGACGGAGAGCACCGCTGATGCTGCTGCACTTCACCAAGATGCATGGCCTCGGCAATGATTTCATGGTGATCGACCTGGTCACCCAGCGGGCACGGCTGCGTGACGAGCAGATCCGCCAGCTCGCCGATCGCCGTTTCGGCATCGGCTTCGACCAGCTGCTGGTCGTCGAGCCGCCACGCGACCCCGACATGGACTTTCGCTACCGGATCTTCAACGCCGACGGCAGCGAGGTGGAGAACTGCGGTAACGGCGCGCGCTGCTTCGCCCGCTTCGTGCGCGACCAGCGCCTGACCCACAAGCATGAGATCCATGTCGAGACCGCCGGCGGTCCGTTGACGCTGGTGATACAGGACGACGGGCAGGTGACGGTGGACATGGGCGCCCCGCGCTTCGCACCGGACGCGCTGCCCTTCGATGCCGCCGAGGACCGCCCGCTGCACCGGCTCGAGGTGGATGGCGAAACGGTCGAGATCGGAGCCGTCTCGATGGGCAACCCCCACGCGGTGCTGCGCGTCGACAGCGTCGACACGGCACCGGTCGAACGTCTCGGCCCACTGATCGAACGTCACCCGCGCTTCCCGCAGCGGGTCAACGTGGGCTTCATGCAGGTGGTTTCGCCCCACGAGATTCGCCTGCGGGTCTTCGAACGCGGCAGCGGTGAGACACTGGCGTGCGGCACCGGCGCCTGTGCCGCGGTGGCCAGCGGCATGCGCCTGGGCCTGCTGGAAACCCCCGTCACGGTGCACCTGCGCGGCGGCGACCTGCGCATCGATTGGCCCGGTGGCGATGCCCCGCTGCTGATGACCGGCCCTGCCGAACGCGTCTTCGAGGGGCGCATCGCCCTGGCCTGACAGACCGGGACCACCCGAACCGAAGGAGTCAAGCATGACCCGAGCCGTCCCCGAACCGCGCAAGACCCTGGATCCGGACCGCGTAGCCGAATGGCTGGCCCGGCATCCGGACTTCTTCGTCGGCCGCGAGGGGCTGCTGCAGCAGCTCAAGGTGCCGCATCCCGAGGCCCATGGCACGACCTCGCTGCTGGAGCGCCTGGTCTACGACCTGCGCCGCCGCGCAGAGCAGGCCGAATGGCGACTGGAGCAGCTCCTGGAGTCGGCGCGTCACAACGAGGTGCAGTATCGTCGCACCCGCGAGCTGGTGCTGGCACTGCTGGAGGCCGAGGATGCCGACGCCCTGGGTCAGGCGTTGGCGACGCAGATGAGCGAGCATTTCCAGATCCCGGCCGTGGCGCTGTGGTGCCCGGCCCAGCTCACCGACCACGAGCCATTGCCGCCGCAGCCGCCGCGCCATGTGCTCGACGAGCACGCCGGCGTACGCCTGGCCGCGCTGCTCGACGGACGCGCCAGCCGCTGCACCCGGCTCACGCCCACCGACTGGGGGCGCCTGCTGCCCCACGTGCGGCCGCCGCGCCAGGCCGGCTCCTGCGCCCTGGCGCGGCTGACCCTGGGCGAGCCGATGGGCTACCTGGTGCTGGCCAGCCCCGACCCCGATCACTTCCGCGCCAGCATGGACACGCTGTTCACCGAATACCTCGGCGACGTGGTGGCACGGCTGTTGCTGCGCCATGCTCCACCAACCCACGAGACCCCGCCGAAGCATGGCTGACAACCCTCTGCGGCGGCAGCTGGGCTCCTGCCTGGCGACGTTGGCGCGCACCGCCAGCCCGGCGACGCTGAGCGCCTACCGCCACGATCTCGAGGCGCTGGCGGAATTTCTCGAGGCCCGCGACGTCCTCGACGGCGGTCAGCTGGACGTCGGCCTGGTGCGCCGCTTCCTCGGCGCCGAGCGCAGCCGGGGCCTGGCGCCACGCAGCCTGGCTCGCCGGCGCGCGGCCGTGTCGCACTTCGGTACCTTCCTGGTCAAGGCGGGGATTCTCGGCCACAACCCGGCCGAACTGGTACCGGCGCCGCGCCAGCCCGCGCACCTGCCCAAGCCACTGGACGTGGACCAGCTCGCCCAGCTGCTCGACACCCCACATGACGGCTCGCCGCTGGCGCTGCGCGACCAGGCGATGCTGGAGCTGTTCTACTCCAGCGGCCTGCGCCTGGCGGAGCTGGCCGGCCTCGATCTCGGCGACCTCGACAGCCGCCGCGTGCGGGTTCTCGGCAAGGGCAGCAAGCCGCGCCAGGTGCCGGTGGGGCGCAGCGCACGGCGCGCGCTCGACGCCTGGCTGGCCTGCCGCTCGACGCTGGCCGCCCCCGGGGAGACGGCGCTGTTCGTCGGCAACCGCGGTCAGCGGCTCGGCCATCGCGCCATCCAGAAGCGGATGACCGAAGTGGCACGTCGGCGCGGCCTGCCCGAGCACCTCCACCCGCACCGGCTGCGCCACTCCTTCGCCAGCCACCTGCTGGAATCGAGCCAGGACCTGCGCGCGGTGCAGGAACTGCTGGGGCATGCCAACCTCTCTACCACCCAGGTCTATACCAAGCTCGACTGGCAGCACCTGGCCGCCAGCTACGACGCGGCGCATCCGCGCGCGCGCCGCCGCAACGAACCGGACACGCCATGACCCGCCAGGCCCTGCGCCTCGAAGCCATCACCTTCGACCTCGATGACACCCTGTGGGAAAACCACAGCGTCATGGTCGCCACCGAGACCGGCCACTATGCCTGGCTCGACCGCGAGCTCGCCGCCTGGCGGCAGACCCGCGGCGCCGCTGCATCGCCGACCTTCGCCGAACGCTTCCCGCTGGAGTGTTTCGAACGGCGTCGCCGGGCGCTGGCGCACGCCCATCCGCTGCGCCGCGGCGACTTCACCTGGCTGCGTGAACGAGCGCTTCGCGAAATGCTCGGGGAATACGGGCTCGACCCGGCCTCGGCCAGGCTCTGGGCCAGTGCCGCGATGGAGCGCTTCATGGAGCTGCGCCATCGGGTTGCGCCACACCCGGAGGTCGAGTCATTGCTGACTGAGCTGGGTCGGCACTACCGCCTGGCCAGTATCACCAATGGCAACGTGGACATTCAGCGCCTGCCGCTCGGCCGCCACTTCCCGGTGGCCATCGCCGCCGGCGAACTGCTCGCCCCCAAGCCCGACCCGCGCCCTTTCCTGGCAGCGCTGGCGCAACTGGGCGCCGCTCCCGGCCGCTCCCTCCACGTGGGCGACTCCTGGCGTGAGGACGTCGAACCGGCGCGGCGGCTGGGCATGCAGGTGGCCTGGATCTCGCGGCATGTTGACGACCTGCCCCTGCCACCCGGCATCCATCGTCTCGAGCATGTCCGCGAGCTGCCCGCGCTGCTGCGCCGGCTGGGCCAGGCGTCGCCGGGCTGAGGCGTTCGCTACACTCCGTCGGAGTCGGCCAGCCACCCGTCCAGGCGGGCGCAGGCTTCTTCGACGCCCTCGCGCTTGAGCGACGAGAACAACTGCACCGTGACCAGATCTTCCCATTCGCGCAGGCGGCTGCGCACCTGCTGCAGGGCATTCTTGGCCGCGCCGGACTTCAGCTTGTCGGCCTTGGTCAGCAGGATGTGCACCGGCATGTCCTGCTCGTCGGCCCAGCCCAGCAGGGTCTGGTCGAATTCGGTGAGCGGATGACGCACGTCCATGACCAGCACCAGGCCACGCAGGGAGCCGCGCCCTTGCAGGTACTCGGCCAGGTGGCGCTGCCATTCGAGCTTGACCGCTTCCGGCACCTTGGCATAGCCGTAGCCGGGCAGGTCGACCAAGCGACGGGCAGTGTCGTCGCCCAGGGTGAAGAAGTTGATCAACTGGGTGCGCCCCGGCGTGCGCGAGGTGCGTGCCAGCGCCTTCTGCCGGGTCAGGGTGTTGATCGCGCTGGACTTGCCGGCATTGGAGCGACCGGCAAAGGCCACCTCGGCGCCGTCATCGGACGGGCACTGGGCCAGCGTGGGCGCGCTCGTCAGGAAGCGCGCGCTCTGGTAGTTCATTCGGGTCATGGCCTCAACTTCCTGCCGGTAATATCGAAGTGGGCACCGTCGGGTCCTTGCCCTGCATTTCCGATGCCGGCTTGTTTCGTTATAATGCAGTGTCTTTTTTCTGCGACCTGGGCGCGCTAGTGTAGCATCGTGCTCTTGTCGGCAGCGACCGACCCGATCGGCACTCCGACAGCAGGGCAAGGCCGGCCTGGTACCAGCAAGGCTGGGCAGCTCCCAGGAATGCGTACCGGTATAATCCATAACGGCATAGTGAAACAGCGATGAGAAAGTTACTGGCAAGCCTGGCAATTACCCTCGGCGCCGTTGGCGTCGCTCACGCCGACCTGGAAGCAGACGCCGACGCTGCCGCCGGTCGCGAGAAAGCCCAAAGCTGTGCGGCCTGCCATGGCCAGAACGGCATCAGCTCTGCGCCCTCTTTCCCTCACCTCGCCGGCCAGCAGACGACCTACCTGGCCAAGCAGATCATCGACATCCGCGATGGTAAGCGCCTGGTGCCGGAGATGGCCGGTCAGGTCGACGACTTCTCCGACCAGGATGCCTGGGACGTCGCCGCCTTCTTCACCCAGCAGGATGCCAACATCGGCCAGGCCGACCCGGAAGAAGAAGCGCTGATGCGCGGTCAGGAGCTCTATCGCGCCGGTGACATGGCCAAGGGCATCCCCGCCTGTGCGGCCTGCCACGGGCCCAGCGGTGACGGCATCAATACCGCGGTCTACCCGGCCCTCTCCGGTCAGTTCCCGCAGTACGTGGTGGCCACGCTGCAGGATTTCGCCGCCGGCGAGCGGACCAACGATCCCAATGGCATGATGGGCGACATCGCCGCCAAGATGAGCGATGCCGACATGCAGGCCGTCGCCAACTACATCAGCGGCCTGCACTGAGCGTATCGTTGTCTGGCAGCTTGCCGGCCCCCAGCCGGCAACGAAGGCGGCCCCGGGCCGCCTTCTCCGTCTTGGCGCTCGCCATCGGTCGGGAACCGTAAGCGGCATCCACGCTCAAAGTGATCGACGCAAGCGCCAAGATGGTCAGCCGCCGCTTCACGGCGAACTTCCAAGGAGTCCTAGTCCATGTTCAAACCCTTCCGTATCCTTCAGTCAGCCGCCTTTGCCATCGCCGGTCTCGGCCTGGCGACGCTGGCCGCCGCCGACAACCTGGTCGAGGGACAACACTACGAGAAGCTGCCCGAGCCCATCGAGACCAGCGCCGGGGAGGGCCAGGTAGAGGTGACCGAGGTGTTCTGGTACGGCTGCCCGCACTGCTACAACCTGCAGAGCAGCGTGACCGACTGGTACGAGACCCTGGACGAGGACGTCAAGGTGGTGCACATGCCGGCCACCATGGGCGGCGACTGGAACACCCATGCGGCGATGTTCTATGCCGCCGAGGAGCTGGGTATTCGCGAGGAGGCCCACGCCGACTTCTTCCATGCCATTCACGAGGAGGGGCAGCGTCTCAACAATGCCGACAGCATCGCCCGCTTCCTCAGCCAGTACGACGTCAGCGAGGAGGAGGCGCGCCAGACGCTTGATGCCTTCGGGGTCAAGGCGCAGGTCAACAAGGCCCATGCGCGCATGCGCGCCATGCGCCTGATGGGCGTGCCGGCCTTGGTCGTCGATGGCCGCTACCTGGTGACACCCAGCAGCGCCGGCAGCCTCGAGAACATGCCGCAAATCGCCGACGCGCTGATCGAACGCGTGCGTCAGGAGCGCAAAGACTGACCGTGTCCGTCGAGCATTCGCACCTGGTCGACGCCAGGACCCCGACCCTGGAAGGTGGGCACCTCAAGCTGCTCACCTTCAACATGCAGGTGGGCATCCAGACGTCGGCCTATCATCACTATCTGACCCGCAGTTGGCAGCACCTGCTGCCCCATCCCCACCGCACGCGGCGGCTGGACATGGTCAGCAACGTACTGAGCCGCTTCGATATCGTCGGCCTACAGGAGGTCGACGGCGGCAGCTTTCGCTCCAGCCACGTCAACCAGGTCGAGTACCTGGCCACGCGCGGCGGCTTTCCCCATCACTACCAGCAGCTCAACCGTAACCTGGGCCGGTTCGCCCAGCATAGCAACGGACTGCTGTCGCGCCTCGCTCCGAGCCAGGTCGAGGAGCACCGCCTGCCCGGCACGCTGCCCGGGCGCGGCGCCATTCATGCCCGCTACGGCGACGGCCCGGACGCGCTGCACCTGTTCGTCGCCCACCTGGCGTTGAGCCACCGGGGTCGGGTGCGCCAACTCGACTACCTCAGCGAAATCATCCAACCGCTGCAGCACGTGGTGGTCATGGGCGACCTCAACTGCACGCCGGACCAGTTGCACACCCACACGCGCTTCTGCGCCTCGCTGCCGCTGCATCCGGTGCGGCCACTGCTCAGCTACCCTTCCTGGCAGCCGCGCCGGGCACTGGACCACATCCTGATCTCCAGCTCGCTCAAGGCCCAGGACGTACGCGTGCTCGACCACCTCTTCTCCGACCACTTGCCCATCGCCGTCGACGTGGAGCTACCATCGGGCTGTCTGAAGGTGCTCGAGGAGCTGCGTAAACGCCAGAACCTCTAGTGCTGCCGCTGCGTCGCGAGGGCAGCGAGACTCCACGCTGACAACTCGGGCGTTGAGGCCCAGGGATGACGCCCGCCGTGGAATCGGCGATGATGCGGTCCCTGAATTGCTTCGACACGAGACTCCCCATGCAAACTGCGAACCGCGATCCGGTCCTGCTCGCATGGCTCGACGGCTTTACCGAGGTCGTGGGCCGCTCCATCGCCTGGCTGGTGATCCTCATGATGGCGGTACAGTTCGCCATCGTGGTGATGCGCTACGTCTTCAGCCTCCATAGCGTGGTCATGCAGGAATCGGTCATGTACATGCATGCCATGGTGTTCATGCTCGGGGCGGCCTGGACGTTGCGCCATGACGGTCATGTCCGCGTCGACATCTTCTACCGCAAGCTCTCTGCCCGTGGCCGTGCCTGGATCGACCTGCTGGGCACCCTGTTCCTGCTGTTTCCGGTCGTGCTGTTCATTGCCATCTCGAGTTTCGGCTACGTGAGCAGCAGCTGGGCGATACTCGAACGCTCGCCGGACGGCGGCATCCCCGGTGTCTTTCTGCTCAAGTCGCTGATTCTGATCATGATGGCGCTGCTGCTGCTGCAGGGCGTGGCGCAGGTGATGCGCCAGGTCCTGATCCTGCGCGGCAAGGCCCCAGGCAACACGCCCGACCACGACGAGGTGATCTGACGTGGAAGCCCTGCTCGAGTTCATGCCGCTGTTCCTGTTCCTCACCGTCTGCACCGTGCTGATGCTGGGCTATCCGGTCGCCCTGGCACTGGCCGGCACCGCGCTGATCTTCGCTGGCCTCGGCCACCTGCTGGTGCAGATGGGCGTGCCGGTGCCCTTCGAAGCGCGCATGCTGGGCGCCATGCCCAACCGCCTCTACGGCATCATGACCAACCAGACGCTGTTGGCGGTGCCGCTGTTCGTACTGATGGGGGTGCTGCTGGAGAAATCGCGGGTCGCCGAGACGCTGCTCGACGCCATGGCGCTGCTGTTCGGCTCGTTGCGCGGCGGGCTGGGCATCTCGGTGATCCTGGTCGGCATGCTGCTGGCCGCTTCCACCGGCATCGTCGGCGCCACGGTGGTTACCATGGGCCTGCTGTCGTTGCCGACGATGCTCAAGCGCGGCTACTCGCCTTCGCTTGCCACCGGCACCATCTGTGCCACCGGCACCCTGGGCCAGATCATCCCGCCTTCCATCGCCCTGGTCCTGCTGGGCGACGTGCTGTCGAATGCCTACCAGCGAGCCCAACTGGCCATGGGCGTGTGGAGCCCCAAAACCGTATCGGTGGGCGATCTGTTCGTCGGCGCCCTGATCCCGGGACTGCTGCTGGTGGTGGCCTATATCGTCTATCTGCTGGTGGTGGCCTGGTGGAAGCCGGAGTGCGCCCCGCCCGCCGATCGCGAAGCGCTCAAGCAGGAGCTTGGCCATACCGGCAGCATCCTGCCGCTGCTGGTCAAGGGGCTGATCCCCCCCGTGCTGCTGATCGTCGCCGTACTGGGTTCGATCCTCGGCGGTTTCGCCACGCCCACCGAGGCCTCGGCGGTTGGGGCCATGGGCGCGCTGCTGCTGGCACTGACCAACCGCCGGCTGAACATGCCGATGCTGCGCGAGGTAGTGCACACCACCGCCAAGGTCACCAGCATGGTGTTCCTGATCCTCATTGGCGCCGCGCTCTTCTCGCTGGTCTTTCGCGCCTACGGCGGTGAGGAACTGGTCACGCACCTGTTCGAGGCGATGCCCGGCGGGGTAGTGGGTGCCACCCTGGTGGTGATGCTGGTGATCTTCCTGCTCGGCTTCATCCTCGATTTCATCGAGATCACCTTCGTGGTGGTACCGATCGTCGGGCCGGTACTGCTGATGATGGGCCTCGACCCGATCTGGCTGGGCATCATGATCGCGGTGAACCTGCAGACTTCGTTCCTGACGCCACCGTTCGGCTTCGCACTGTTCTACCTGCGCGGCGTGACACCGGACTCGGTGCCGACCTCGGCCATCTACCGCGGTGTGATTCCGTTCATTGTGCTGCAGCTCGGCATGCTGGTGGCGCTGGCGCTGTTCCCGGGACTGGCCACCTGGCTACCTTCCCTTCTGTAGACTCAGCCGCACAGGGGGGCTAGCCACGCCTGGGCCAGGTAGAGCACCACGGCGTAGCGCGCTCCCTTGGCCAGGGTGATCAGCAGGATCGCCCGCCACCACGGCAGGCGGAAGATACCGGCGAGCACGGTGAGCGGGTCACCGACCAGCGGCGCCCAGCTCGCCAGCAGGCTCCATTCGCCGAAGCGCAGGTACCAGCGCTCGGCACGGGCCAGCCCCTGCGGCGAGGCAGGAAACCAGCGCCGGTCCTGGAAGCGACGCGCGTAGCGTCCCAGCCAGACGTTGACCAGGCTGCCCAGGGTATTGCCGGAGGTCGCCACCAGCCACAGCGCCAGCAGCGGCTGGCCCAGGCACCACTGGCGCGCCAGCCAGACTTCGGAGCCACCCGGCAGCAGCGTGGCGCTGACGAAGGCCACCAGGAACAGACTCAGCACGCAACGCCTCCCATACACCACCCGTTTCCGTTTGCAGGACGAGACGCCATGACGAACGAACGCCCCATCCCCAACGTTCTCACCATCGCCGGCTCCGACCCTAGCGGCGGCGCCGGCATCCAAGCCGATCTCAAGACCTTCTCGGCGCTGGGCGCCTATGGTACCAGCGTCATCACCGCGCTGACCGCTCAGAACACCTGCGGCGTACGCGGCGTGCAGCCGGTGCCGGTGGATTTCATCCGCCTGCAGCTCGACACCCTGCTCGACGACGTGGCAATCGACGCGGTGAAGATCGGCATGGTCGCCAGCCGTGAAGTGGCGGAAACCATCCGCGACGCCCTGCAGGCCAAGCGCCCCCGCTGGATCGTGCTCGACCCGGTAATGGTGGCCAAGAGCGGCGACATCCTGGTCGACGATGTCGGTATTGCCGCGGTGCGCGAAGTGCTGGTGCCGCTGGCCGACCTGATCACGCCCAACCTGCCTGAAGCCGCAGTGCTGTTGGCAAGCCCGGCGCCGGGCACTCGCGACGAGATGCTGGCCCTGACGTCCGGCCTGGCGGCGCTGGGCGCCGGTGCCGTGCTACTCAAGGGTGGCCACCTGCGTGACGAAAGCTGCCCCGATCTGTTGATCGAGCACGCCCAGGCGACATGGCTCGAGGGCACCCGTATCGCGACCTCGAACCTGCATGGCACCGGCTGTTCGCTCTCTTCCGCCATCGCCGCGCGTCTGGCGCTGGGGGATACCTTGCCGCAGGCGATCGCCACGGCCAAGCAGTGGCTCGAGGCGGCGCTGACGGAGAGCCGACGGCTCGATGTCGGCCAGGGCCACGGCCCGGTGCATCATTTCCACCTGTGGTGGTAGCGAAACGGCGCTTGCGCCATTGCCGGGCGCCACCCATGCTGAAGTCTGTCCTGCCAGGCTCATCCGCAACGGAGAGACTTCGATGACTCAGACCCTGCTGTTTGCCTGTGACCTCTCGGCCGAGAATCGCGCCGCCTTCGCCCGGGCCATACGCCTGGCCAACGAGAGCGGCGCGCGCCTGGACGTCATTCACGTGCTCGACCCCTACCTGCCCCGACGCGTCCTGCATGACCTGGAAGAGGCAGTGGTGGCCGACATGCAGGCTATCCTGACGGATGTTCGCGAGGACTATGCGTTGCCGGAGCCGAGCGTGATGCTGCAGACGGTAGCCGGCGCCACCTACGCCGAGATCATCCGCGAGGCGCACGATCGCGAGGTGGACATGATCGTGCTGGGCTCCCATCGCAAGCGCGGCCAACCCGACCTGGTCGCCGGCACCACGCTGGCGCGAGTGCTGCGCAGTGCGCCCTGCCCGGTATTGTCGGTCTCCCAGCCTGCCAACCGCGATTGGCAGGAAATCCTGGTGCCGGTGGATTTTTCGCTAGCCAGCCGCAACACCCTGCGCGAGACGCTCAAGCGCTTCCCCGAAGCACGTCTGACCCTGCTGCATGCCTGGGACATTCCCGGCGAGCGCGAACTGGGCTCCGACAGCGATTACGCCCGTTGGCGCGACCGTGAGGTCGAACGCCTGCGCTGCCAGCTCGAGCGCGAGACCGACCAACTGATGGGCGAACTCGACAGCGTGCCGGAAGTCGAACTGATTCTCGAGCAGGGCGAGCCGCTCGAGGTGCTGCTGACCCAGCTGCGACGCCAACCTCCCGACCTGCTGTCACTGAGCAGCCGCGGCCAGTTGGGTCGTCATAGCCACATCACCGAGGCGCTACTCGCCGAGCCGCATTGTGACATCATGTTGTGCCGCGCCTGGTAACACCGATTACGTCACGTGGTACCCTTCCGGCGAGCTCATCGCCAGGAGGAAACCCGCCGTATGAAAGCCCTGATACAGCGCGTGCGCCGCGCCAGCGTGACGGTGGATGAACGAGTGGTTGGCGCCATCGATCACGGCCTGCTGGCGCTGGTGGGGGTCGAGAAGGGCGACGACGAGATCGCCGTCGAGCGCCTGCTGCACAAGTTGCTGCACTACCGTGTCTTCAGCGACGAGGCGGGCAAGATGAACCTCGACCTGCAGCAGGTCGAGGGCGGGCTCTTACTCGTATCGCAGTTCACCCTGGCGGCCGATACCCGCAAGGGGCTGCGCCCGAGCTTCTCCAGCGCCGCGCCGCCGGCCGATGGCGAGCGGCTGTTCCACTACCTGCTCGAATGCGCCCGGGTCGCCTGGCCCAAGGTCGCCAGCGGCGAGTTCGCCGCCAACATGCAGGTCGAGCTGGTCAACGATGGGCCGGTGACGTTTCTACTAGAAAGTTGAGGGGGGCTGTCCCCGGCGCCGCTCGCTTAGGCTAGCCATCGGCACCGTGATGTTTTTGTTCCGGGCATGTCAGGCCCCGCTTTCGAGAAGCTCCGCTTCCATCGCTTCGAGCGCCTCCTCGGCGGCCAGCCACTCGGCCTCCAGCTCCTCCAGCCGCGACTTGAGCTCGCCCTGGCGGGCCAACCGTTCGGTGAGCTCGGCCTTGCGCGCCGGGTCGGTGTAGAGTTCGGCCTCGCCTAGCGCCTCTTCCACTACGGCGAGTTCGCCCTGTGCCCTCTCCATCGCCTGCTCGGCACGATCGCGCGCCTTCTTCAGCGGGCGCAGCTTCTCGCGCAGCTCGGCGGCGGCGCGGCGGGCCGACTTGCGGTCCTCCTTGGGCGCGGCACTCTCCGCCTGACGCTCGGCCTTGTCGACCCGCGCCTCGCGGCGCTCGCTCTCCAGCCGCGCCTTGAGCCAGGCGCGGTAATCCTCCAGGTCGCCGTCGAAGGGTTCAACGCGGTGGTCGGCCACTTTCCAGAACTCGTCAACGGTCGCGCGCAGCAGGTGGCGGTCGTGGGAAACCAGGATCACCGTGCCCTCGAAGCTGGCCAACGCCTCGGTGAGCGCCTCGCGCATCTCCAGGTCGAGATGGTTGGTGGGCTCGTCGAGCAGCAGCAGGTTGGGCTTGCGCCACGCCACCAGTGCCAGCGCCAGGCGCGCTTTCTCGCCGCCGGAGAAACGCCCCACCTCGCCGAAGGCGTCGTCGCCTTTGAAGCCAAAGCCGCCGAGGAAGGTACGAATCGACTGGTCGCTGGCGGTAGGGGAAAGCCGCTGCACGTGCATGAACGGCGTCGCCGCCATGTCGAGCCCCTCGAGCTGGTGCTGGGCAAAATAGCCGACGGCCAGATGCTCGCCGGGGATACGCCTGCCCGCCAGCAGCGGCAGCTCGCCGGTCAGCGACTTGATCAGAGTCGACTTGCCGGCCCCGTTGGGCCCCAGCAGGCCGATCCGCTGCCCCGGCAGCAGGGTCAGCTTGACCTCGTCGAGCTGAGCTTTTTCCGCCCCGCCCTCATCCCGATAGCCGAGCCTCGCCCGGTCCAGCACCAACAGCGGGTGCGACGTCTTGGCCGAGGCGGGAATGGTGAAGTGGAACGGCGAGTCGGCATGGGCCACGGCGATGTCGCCCATGCGCTCGAGCATCTTCATGCGGCTCTGGGCCTGGCGCGCCTTGCTCGCCTTGGCCTTGAAACGCGCCACGAACTGCTCGATCTCCTCACGCCGCGCCTGTTGCTTGGCGGCTTCGGCCTGCTGCAGGGCCAGCTTCTCGGCACGGGTACGCTCGAAAGTGGAGTAGTTGCCGCGGTAGAGCACCAGCCGACGCCGGTCGAAGTGGACGATGTGGTCGCATACCGCATCGAGGAAGTCACGGTCGTGGGAAATCAGCAGCAGGGTGCCGGGATAGCGCATGAGCCACTGCTCGAGCCACAGCAGGGCATCGAGATCCAGGTGGTTGGTAGGCTCGTCGAGCAGCAGCAGGTCCGAGGGCATGAACAGCGTACGCGCCAGGTTGGCGCGCATGCGCCAGCCGCCGGAAAAGGCCGACAGCGGCCGCTCGAGGTCGGCCTGGGTGAAGCCCAGCCCGATCAGCAGCTGGGCGGCACGGGCCGGGGCACTGTAGCCGTCCAGCGCCTCGATCGCTCCATGCAGCTCGGCCTCACGATGGGCATCACCGTGCTCGCGCGCCGCTTCCAGGCCGGCCTGGGTCTGGCGCAGCTCAGTGTCGCCGTCGAGCACATAGTCGACGATGGCACGATCCAGCGCGTCGACCTCCTGGGCCATATGAGCGATGCGCTGTCCTCCGCTCATCTCGACCTCGCCTCGGTCTGGTGCGAGCGTGCCCAGCAGCAGGCCGAACAGGCTGGACTTGCCGGCGCCGTTGGGACCGACGATACCGGCCTTGTGGCCGGCGTGCAGGGTCAGCTCGGCGTCCTCGAGCAGGGTCTGGGTGCCGCGTTGCAGGGCAACCTGGCGCAGTGCAATCATGCAGGCTCCAACTGGCAGAGAGGGTAACGACGCCGCACAGGGCCCTATTAGGAGGCCCCGCCGGCGACGACCGGATCATGAAGAACGATTCTACCGCAACGGCCACCGCTCTGCGGGCCGGACTTGCCACCGACCCGCTGTGGGATTTCGCTCTGGACTTCTACGCTCGCCCGGGCGTGGAAGCCGCCTGCCTGTTGCTGCAGGACGAGGCTGGCGTCGACGTGTGCGAGCTACTATGGCGCTGCTGGCTCCATCGCCATGGCCTGGCCTTGGCACAGGAACCAGCCGGCCTCGCGGCCATTCGCTGCTGGCAGGAGGAGGTGACGCGGCCCCTGCGCACCCTGCGCCGACACTTGAAGGCCCAAGCCGCCCACAGTGCCGGTGTCGCCGAGGTACGCCAGCAGATCCAGCAGGCCGAACTGGCAGCAGAGCGCGTAACCCTGGAGCGCCTCCAGCGCCTTGCCGAGCAGGCCGAGGAGCTGGCCCCTCTGTCCGTCGCTGCTCCAAGTCTCGAAATTTCCCTGGCAAGTCGCTGGAAATTACAGAAAAAAGCGCAACTTTTGGCAGCACAAACCCTCGAATACCGCCTTGACCCTCTGTAGGGGGCACGCTAGCCTGAAAAAAGCTGTGTAGCCATTTGTGGCTACCAATGCCTGTTGATGTGGCTTTTTTTCACGGGCCCAACCTGCGAGGAGAACATAATAATGAAGGCAACCAAGCTGTTGACCACTGCCAGTATCGGCGCAATGCTGTTCGGCATGTCGGCTGCCGCCCATTCCGCCGATTGGCGCTATGCGCATGAGGAATTCGAGGGTGACGTTCAGGACGTATTTGCCGTCGCCTTCAAGGAGTACATTGAGGAAAACTCCGACCACACCGTACAGGTTTATCGCTTCGGCGAGCTGGGTGAATCCGACGACATCATGGAGCAGACCCAGGCCGGCATCCTGCAGTTCGTCAACCAGTCGCCCGGCTTCACCGGCGCCCTGATTCCCGAAGCCCAGATCTTCTTCATTCCCTACCTGCTGCCTACCGACGAAGAGACCGTTCTCAAGTTCTTCGACGAGAGCACGGCTATCAACGAGACGTTCCCGGAACTCTACGCCGAGCAGGGCCTCGAGCTGCTCAAGATGTACCCGGAAGGCGAGATGGTCGTGACCGTGGACGAGCCGATCCGCACCCCGGACGACCTGCGCGGCAAGAACATCCGTACCATGACCAACCCGTTGCTCTCCGAGACCTACCGGGCCTTCGGCGCCACCCCCACTCCGCTGCCCTGGGGCGAGGTTTATGGCGGCTTGCAGACCGGCATCATCCAGGGCCAGGAGAACCCGATCTTCTGGATCGAGTCCGGCGGCCTCTACGAAGTCTCCCCGCACCTGGTGTTCACCGGTCACGGCTGGTTCACCACCGCGATGATGGCCAACCAGGACTTCTTCGACGGTCTCTCCGAGGAAGAGCAGCAGCTGGTGCGTGACGCTGCCGACGCGGCCTACGACCACACCATCGAGCACATCTCCGGCCTGGCCGAGGAGTCGCTCGAGAAGATCCAGGAAGCTTCCGACGAGGTCACCGTGACACGCCTCGACGAGGACGAGATCGAGGCCTTCCGCGAGCGTGCCCCTCAGGTCGAGGAGCGTTTCATCGAAATGACCGGCGAGCGCGGTCGCGAACTGCTCGAGCAGTTCAAGGCCGACCTGGAAGCCGTGTCCGGCGAGTAAGCCCCGGTCAGGGCACTCACCGCGAACGCATGAAGGGGTAGCCGGCCGGCTGCCCCTTCATGTTTCCGGCCAGCGTGTTTTCCCGGCCAATCAGC
The DNA here is from genome assembly GCF_025725665.1 of Halomonas sp. LR3S48. Classification (NCBI taxonomy): domain Bacteria; kingdom Pseudomonadati; phylum Pseudomonadota; class Gammaproteobacteria; order Oceanospirillales; family Halomonadaceae; genus Halomonas; species Halomonas sp. LR3S48. The sequence goes on from NZ_CP107009.1 coordinate 4,484,701, forward strand.
GTTGAAGCCGCCGCACTTTTGCCGGGCTCATGTTGTTACCCTTTGGCGAGAGAAACACGCTTAACTATCTTGCAGGGAGCCCTTGCAGGAGAAGCCTCCAGGAGACCGGTCGCATGACAGAAGAAGATTCGGAAAAGAACTACCGTTCCACGCTCCCCGGCCCGCTTGGCATCGTCGATACCTGGATCAGCCGCGCCGAGTCGGTCATCCTGGCATTGGGCGTCATCCTGATGGCGGTGAATACCGTGGCCAACGTGATCAGCCGCTTCGTCCTCGGCGAAAGCCTGCACTTCTCCGAAGAGATCAACCGCATCCTGATCGTGATGATCACCTTCGCCGGACTCGGCTATGCCGCCCGTCATGGTCGCCACATCCGCATGTCGGCGATCTACGATGCCCTGCCCACCGGTGGCCGTCGCTGGTTGATGATCGTGATCAGTCTGTTCACCTCGCTGGTGATGTTCGTGCTCTGCTACTTCTCGATCGGCTACATCGAGACCCTGTACGGTCGCGGTCGCGTGCTGCCATCTCTGAGTATTCCGGTATGGACGATCTACCTCTGGGTGCCCGTCGGCTTCGCCATCACCGGTATCCAGTACCTGCTCACCGCGATCAAGAATCTCACCTCCCATGACGTCTATCTGTCGACCCATGTGGTCGATGGCTACAAGGATACCGAGACGGAAGTCTGACGCAGGGCGCGAGGAACAATAACCATGACATCCATCATAATTTCCATCATGATCGTGCTCCTGCTGCTGGGGTTTCCGATGATGATCCCGCTGGCGACGGCTGCCTTCGTCGGCTTCTTCATGACCTTCGGCGGTCTCGGGCAAATGGAAACCCTCATCCAGCAGATGATGGGGGGCATTCGGCCCACGGCACTGATCGCCGTGCCCATGTTCATCCTGGCCGCCGACATCATGACCCGCGGCCAGTCGGCCGGGCGTCTGATCGACATGGTCATGAGCTTCGTCGGGCACATCAAGGGCGGGCTCGCGGTGAGTACCGCTGCCTCCTGCACCCTGTTCGGCGCCGTCTCGGGTTCGACCCAGGCCACCGTGGTGGCGGTGGGTTCGCCGCTGCGGCCGCGCATGCTCAAGGCCGGCTACAAGGACTCCTTCACCCTGGCGCTGATCATCAATTCCAGCGACATCGCCTTCCTGATCCCGCCCAGCATCGGCATGATCATCTACGGGGTCATCTCGGGCACCTCGATCGGCGAATTGTTCATCGCCGGCATCGGCCCGGGCCTGCTGATATTGGCCATGTTCTCGGTCTACTGCATCATCTACGCCATCGTCCATCAGGTGCCCACCGAGCCCAAGTCGAGCTGGCGGGGACGCGCCCTGGCGGTGCGTGACGCGCTGTGGCCGTTGGGCTTTCCGGTACTCATCGTGGGCGGTATCTACGGCGGCATCTTCAGCCCCACCGAGGCCGCCGCGGCCTGCGTACTCTATGCCGTGCTGCTGGAGTTCGTGATCTTCCGTTCGCTGAAAATGCCGGACATCTACGCCATCGCCAAGTCCACCGGCCTGATCACCGCGGTGGTCTTCATTCTGGTGGCCGTGGGCAACGGCTTCTCCTGGATCATCTCCTTCGCCCAGATCCCCCAGACCCTGCTGGGGGCGTTCGGTATCAACGAGGCCGGCCCCGTCGGCGTGCTGGTGGCCATCTCGGTGGCCTTCTTCATCGCCTGCATGTTCGTCGACCCGATCGTGGTGATTCTGGTGTTGACGCCGATCTTCGCTCCGGCAATCGCCGCCTCCGGCCTCGACCCGGTACTGGTGGGTGTGCTGATCACGCTACAGGTGGCGATAGGCTCGGCGACGCCACCTTTCGGTTGTGACATCTTCACCGCCATTGCCATCTTCAAGCGACCCTACTGGGAGGTCATCCGCGGCACGCCCCCCTTCGTGTTCATGCTGATCCTGTCGGCGGCACTGATCATCATGTTCCCGCAGATCGCCCTGTTCCTGCGCGACCTGGCCTTCCGCTAGCGAACCGCCCGATGCTGAGGAGACGCTGAGATGTTCAATCGCATACTGGTACCGGTGGACGGTTCGAGGGGTGCCCTGAAGGCGCTGGAGAAAGCCGTTGGCCTGCATCTGCTCACCGGCGCCGAGCTCTACGTGCTGTGCGTGTTCAAGCACCACAGCCTGCTGGAGGCGTCGCTCTCCATGGTGCGCCCCGCAAGGCTCGACATTCCCGACGATGCCTTGAAGGAGTACGCCACCGAGGTCGCCGTGCACGCCAAGAGCGAAGCGGTCGAGCTCGGCGCCGACCCGGCCCGGCTGCGCGCCTTCGTCAAGGGCGGACGCCCTTCACGCACCATCGTGCGCTTCGCACGCAAGCGGGAATGCGACCTGATCGTGATCGGCGCCCAGGGCACCAACGGCGAGAAGAGCCTGCTGCTGGGCAGCGTGGCTCAGCGCGTAGCGGGCTCCGCCCACTGCCCCACCCTGGTAGTATGAGCCCGCCGAGGCCGGAACCGTTCGACAAGTGCGGAACCGGTCCCGCCCTGATAGAGTCCGAATACTGTTGCACGCCGCTCAATGACTAATCGATAGGACTCTGCATGAAGATACTGCTGACTTCCGCCTCCATGGTTGCCCTGGTGGCCGCGGCGCCGCTCGTTCTGGCTGCGCCGGAAACCGAGGACGAGCGTCTCAGCTACAGCCTGGGCGTCGCCTATGGCCAGAGCATCGCCCAGGAATATCCCGAGCTCGACATCGAGGCTTTCACCGACGCCATTCGCGACCTCATCGAAGGCAACGACCTGGCCATGGACGCCGACGAAATGGCCGCGACCCTCAGCCAGTTCCAGCAGGAGGCACTGGCCGCCCGCCAGGCCGAGGCCGAGGAAATGGCCGAGCAGAACCTCGCCAATGGTCAGGCCTTCATGGCCGAGAACGGCGAGCGCGAGGAGGTCACTACTACCGACTCGGGGCTACAGTACGAAGTGCTTGAGAGTGGCGACGGCGAGAGCCCAGGGGCGAGCTCCCATGTCGAAGTGCACTACGAGGGCACCCTGGTCGACGGTACGGTGTTCGACAGTTCCTTCGACCGCGGCCAGCCGCTGAGCTTTCGCGTGGATCAGGTCATCGAGGGCTGGCAGGAGGCGCTGCAGCTGATGAGCGTAGGCGACACCTGGATGCTCTTCATTCCTCCGGAGCTTGGCTACGGCGCCCAGGGCCAGGGTCCCATCGGTCCCAACGAGACGCTGATCTTCCGCGTCGAGCTGCTCGATGTCGTGGAATGACGCCAGCCGAATGAAAGCTTCGTTACTGCTGGCCGCCGGGCTGCTGCTGGCTTCTACCGCAAGTGCCGATGAGCGGCTGCCGGAGCTTCCCCGGCTCGCCATTGCCTCCGGCGATACCAGTGTGATCGGCATCTCCTCGGGAGGCTACATGGCCACTCAGTTGGCCATCGCCTGGCCGGAGCGATTCCTGGGCGTGGCCGTGCTCGCCGCCGGCCCCTGGAGCTGCGCCGAGGGCGGTCTGGGCCAGGCGCTGGGCCGGTGCATGGCGACACGACGCGGATCACCCGACCTGGATGGCCTGGACGTGCGCCTGCGCGACTACCAGGCGCGCGATCTGGTGGGCGACAGCGAGTCCATCGCCGAACTGCGCGCCTTCGTCTGGCATGGTGAGGCGGATAGCGTGGTGGACCCTTCTCTCGGTATGGCGCTGGCCGAGCAGTTGAGTGGCTGGCTGAGAGAGCCCGATGAGCAGTTGAAACTCGTCAAGGCGCCCGGCGTCGGCCATGGTTGGCCCATTACGGGCGACGTGCAGGTCCCTCCCAGCCAGATGGCCCAGTGCGACAACGGTGGCGGCACCCACATGCTGGCCTGCGGCATCGATATCGCCGGTGAAGCATTGGCCTGGCTGCATGGAACCCTGGAACCGGCCCAGGCCACGTCATCGGCCCAGTTGCTGCGCTTCGACCAGGCGCCCTTCGACGCACGCGGCCTGGGCGATGCCGGCTATGTGCTGGTTCCGGACGACTGCGAGGCGGGTGGTTGCAGCCTGACGCTGGCACTGCATGGCTGCGGAATGGCCGCAGAGCAGATCGACGAGGCCTTCGTACGCCATAGCGGCCTCAACGAATGGGCCGCGGCCAACCGCCGCGTCGTGCTCTATCCCCAGGCCAGTTCCAGCCTTGCCAACCCTCAAGGCTGCTGGGACTGGTGGGGGTTTGCCGAGAGCACCTGGCAACTCGACCCGCTGCACGACAGTCGGGAGGGCACTCAGGTCAAGGCGCTGATGGCCATGATCGAGCGACTTGAGGAAACACCGGAGCAGTAGGTGTCGGGCCGCCCCTCCTATCCGCCAAGCTCTTGCTCCAGCGCCGCACGCAACGGATGCGGCGTGGGCGAGTAGAGCACCCGCTGCAGGATCGTGCCCTCGCGATCGACCAGGAAGAGTGAGGAGCTGTGGTCGATGGTGTACTCCATTGCCGAGTCGGGGGTTTCCACCCGGCGCCATACGACCCCATAGCGGCCGGCCAGCTCCTCGAGCTGCTCCTGGCTGCCGGTGGCGCCGACGAAGTCGTCGCCGAAATAGCCGACGTACTCGCTGAGACGCTCCAGCGTGTCGCGCTCGGGGTCCAGCGAAACCAGCACCGGAACCACACGGCGCCGTTGCTCCTCGTCCAGCCCCTGCATCACCTGGCGCATGACCGCCATGCTCATCGGGCACACGTCCGGGCAGTAGGTGTAGCCGAAGAACAGCACGGCCAGTTGGTCGTCCTCGAGCTGGGTCAGTGCGAAATCGCCTTGGGTCGAGGGCAGCTCCACCGGCCCGCCGCGCGGATTGCCGTCATCCTGTTGTCGGAGCTGCTGGTAACCGAACAGGCCACCGAGGGCCACCACGACGATCAGCGCGCCCATAGCCCAGATACGTTGCTGCTTCATGGCAAACTCTGCTCCACCGTGAAATCGAATCGGCTTCCCAGCCGGCCTTCAGGGGTTTCCACCACGACCTGTGCCTGCCAGGGCATGACCGACTCGGTGCAGATCGGCACCTGGCCAACTCCCTCGAAGTGCCCCTTATCCTGATGGCTCAGCGTAAAGCGATGCAAGCCCATGTCCATGTCGCGACCCACGAAGTCGACGTTGGCCGACTGCACCTCGACGCCATCCACGCGCACCGTCAGCGGCAGGCGCTCCAGTGCCCGGATACCCTCGGGGGCGTCGACGCTCAGGGTGAGTGTGCGCCCCTCGCCGAGGTTGGCACTGCAGGCGCCCCGATGAAGGTCGCAGGGCAGCGTAGCGAGATGCCAGTCGACGTCGGATTCGCCGCGCAGCAGGTGTGCTGCCAGATACCACAGCGCCACACAGAGGGTCAGCAGCGTCGCCAGCATCATCAGGCGCAGCCTCGGGAAGCGGGATTCACCAGACTCGGGCAGGGAGGGTGAGGTCATAGCAGCAAAAGCAGCACTTTAACGGATGGAGCGGGTAAGCTTAACAGCATTTGCTTCACGGCCTGGCGTGTACCGTTGTCGCAGGGTTTAACGCTCAATCAATGGCCAATAGCCGCAAGGATACCGATATGCAAGGCGTCGCCGATGCACTTGGCCCGCTGTTCCTGCTGATATTGCTGGGTGCTGCCCTGGGGCGGTTGCGCCAGCCCACCGGCGAGTTCTGGGCGCAGCTCGAGAAAGTCATCTATTTCCTGCTCTTTCCCGCCATGCTGGTCGCTACCCTGGCGACCGCCAACGTGGGCGAAGTGCCCGTGGTTCGCCTGGCAGTTGCCTTGCTCGGCGGCATGGCGGTCTTCGCCGGGTTGCTCTGGGCCACTCAGCGTCGTCTGGGCCTCGAGCCCGCCGCCTTCACTTCGGTGTTCCAAGGGGCGCTGCGCTTCAACACCTATGTAGGGGTCGCCGGCGCCGCCGCGCTGCACGGTTCGACCGGTGTCACGGTGGCAGCGGTCGCCGTGGCGCTGATGGTCCCGGTGGTCAATGTGCTGTGCGTGGCCAGCTTCATCGCCGCCGGCACGCTCGGCCCTTCCAGCCTGGGCAAGAGCCTGGCGGCACTGGTACGCAACCCGTTGATCCTTGCCTGCCTGTTTGGTATCGGCCTCAATCTCTCGGGCATCGGCCTGCCCGGCTGGAGCGGCGCGGCAGTCGAGCTGCTCGGGCGGGCCGCCCTGCCGCTGGGCCTGGTCGCGGTGGGCGTTGCGCTGCGCCCGCAGGCACTGCTGCGAGTCGACCGCGGGGTGTGGGCATCCAATCTGGTCAAGCTCGTGCTGATGCCGGCCCTGGTGCTCGGTGTGGCGCTATTGCTCGGTCTGGATGCCGTGAGCCGCGACGTGGCACTGCTGTTCGCCGCCCTGCCCACCGCCACTTCGGCCTATATCCTGGCGCGCCAGTTGGGCGGTGATGCCGAGCTGATGGCTGCCCTCATCACTGGCCAGACGCTGCTCGCCATGCTCACGCTGCCCGTGTGGTTGCATCTGGCCGGGAGCTGAAATAAAAAGCATTCGCATTCGTGTTGACAGCGATAATGAGAATGGATTACATTGAAGGCGTGGTGTTGATGAGGCATCACGGCCATTAGGGGAACCGCCAGTTTCCCGCTATGGTTTCTCCCCCTCATTGCTAGTCACGGTCTTGCCTGCGCCTCCTCTGGAGGCGCTTTTTTTTGCCTCGCAGGCCGGGCTCCCCCTCATTGCTGCTTTTCACAAGCCCAAGGTCTTGCCTGCGCCTCCTCTGGAGGCGCTTTTTTTTGCCTCGCAGGCCGGGCTCCCCCTCATTGCTGCTTTTCACAAGCCCAGGGTCTTGCCTGCGCCCTCCTCTGGAGGCGCTTTTTTGCCTCGCAGGTCCGGTTCCCCCTCATTGCTGCTTTTCACAAGCCCCAGGGTCTTGCATGCACCCTCCTCTGGAGGCGCTTTTTTGCCTCGCAGGCCGGGTTCCCCTCATTGCTGCTTTTCACAAGCCCAGGGTCTTGCCTGCGCCCTCCTCTGGAGGCGCTTTTTTTACCTCGAAGGAGTGGCGCCCCAGGTCGCCACTCCTTCGCCCGATCTGCCTCGCCCAGCACGCCAATCGCGAGGTGCCGGCTCGCTACTCGCAGCGCTCGAAGATCAGGTCCCATACGCCGTGACCCAGACGCGCCCCGCGCGCCTCGAACTTGGTCAGCGGGCGAAACGCCGGACGCGGCACATAGGGCGCCGTCTCGGGCGTCGCCGTATTGGCGTAGCCCGGCGCCGCTGCCATCACCTCGGCCATCCACTCGGCATAGGCCTGCCAGTCGGTGGCCATGTGCAGCTTACCGCCCGGCTTGAGCCGGGTGCGGATCAGCTCGACGAAGGCGGGCTGGACGATGCGCCGCTTGTGGTGCTTCTTCTTCGGCCAGGGGTCGGGAAAGAACAGCTGCAGGGTGTCGATGCTGGCTTCCGGCAGACACTGCTCCAGGACCGCCAAGGCGTCCTCGCGATAGAGGCGTATATTGCCGAGGCCGCGCTTGTCGGCCTCGTCGAGCAGCTTGCCCACGCCCGGCGCATGCACCTCGATGCCGATGAAGTCGGTGTCGGGATGGGCCTCGGCCTGCTCGATCAGCGAGGCCCCCATGCCGAAGCCGATCTCCACCACCCGCGGTGCCCGGCGCCCGAACAGGGCGTCGAGGTCCTGGCGCCCGTCGGCCAGGGTCAGCCCCAGCCGTGGCCAGACCTCTTCCAGGCCGCGGGTCTGGGCCTGGGTCATGCGGCCGGCACGCAGCACGTAGCTCTTGATGCCGCGACGATGCAGCGGGGCGTCGGGCCCTTCCGGGCCGGTGGTGGCGGGGTCGCGTTGCGGGTCACTCATGGAATTCGTGCTGCTCCGGTGGTTCAGCCGTTGATGCGGCCGGCAAAGGGCGAGGAGGGGTCGGCGCTCTGGCGGCGCGGCATGCGCCCGGCAAGGAAGGCCTCGCGCCCGGCCTCGACGGCCTTCTTCATGGCGCTGGCCATCAGCACCGGCTGGCGCGCATGGGCGATGGCGGAATTCATCAGCACGCCATCGCAGCCCAGTTCCATGGCCATGGCGGCGTCGGAGGCGGTGCCGATGCCGGCATCCACCAGCACCGGCACGCTGGCCTGCTCGATGATCAGGCGGATGTTGTGCGGGTTCTGGATGCCATGGCCGGAGCCGATCAACGAGCCCAGCGGCATGATCGCACAGCAGCCCAGGCGCTCGAGCTCACGCGCCACGATGGGGTCGTCGCTGGTATAGACCATCACGTCGAAGCCGTCGGCAAGCAGCTCCTCGGCCGCCTTCAGGGTTTCGGTCACGTTGGGGTAGAGCGTCGAGTCGTCGCCCAGCACCTCGAGCTTGACCAGCTTGTGGCCGTCGAGCAGCTCACGCGCCAGCTTGCAGGTACGCACGGCATCCTTGGCGGTGTAGCAGCCGGCCGTATTGGGCAGCAGGGTGAAACGATCCGGCGGCACCACGTCGAGCAGGTTGGGCTGCCCGGCCTCCTGGCCAAGGTTGGTGCGGCGCACGGCGAAGGTGACCACTTCGGCGCCCGAGGCGGCAATGGCATCGGCTGTCTCGTCGAAGTCCTTGTACTTGCCGGTGCCGACCAACAGGCGGGAAGTGAAGGCGTGGCCGGCAATCTGCAGCGGCTGATCCTGGAAGTAGTCTGTCATCGCATGGCCTGTATCTGTAGCGGAGTCTGGATCGGGAAACGGTCGGGCAGGAGCGCCTCTAGCCGCCCCCGATGGCGTGGACGATTTCGATACGGTCGCCGTCGGTCAGGGGGGTGGTGCCGTGCTCGCTCTTCGGCACGATCTCCTCGTTGCGCTCGACGGCAATGCGCCGTCCGCTCAGGCCGAGGCTGTCGATCAATTGCGCCACCGTGAGGCCGGGGGCAAGGTCTCGGGCCTCACCGTTGAGCTGGATCTGCATGGCATCCTCTCTACGTTGACGAGTGTCGCGGGCCGATATTGTAGCTCCTTCACGCCCCCCGCGGTACGGTAGGCGGCAATCCCTTGTCCAGGAGAAACACGAATGCACGATCGCGGGTGGTGGTGCCTGGCGGCGTTCTCGGGCGCCCTGGCGGTAATGGCAGGCGCCTTCGCCGCCCACGCCTTGCAAGGCCAGTTGCCCGAAAGGCTGTTCGCCGCCTTCGAGACCGGCGTGCGCTACCAGATGTGGCACACCCTGGCGATGCTCGGCATGCTGGCCTGGCGCGCCGCGCGGCCAACCCGCGGCCAGCGCCTCGTGCTGGCTCTTTGGACAGCGGGAATCGTGCTGTTCTCCGGCTCTCTCTATCTGCTGGCGCTGACAGGGCTGCGCGGCCTGGGGATGATCACGCCATTCGGCGGCGTGCTGATGATCGCCGGATGGCTGGCGCTTGCCGTGTGCGGGCTGCGTGCGCGTCCCGATCAGTCGGAATCGGGCAGGACATAGGTGGCGGTGACCAGCGCTACGGGGCGCTCGTCGCCGGCGGAGAACAGCTGCACCTCGCCCACCGCCAGGCGCCGCCCCAGCTTGAGCAGGCGCGCCGTGGCGATGACGTCGCGGTCACCCCGCGGGCGGCGCAGGAAACGACAGTGCAGGTCACTGGTGACCGCCATGGGCTCGGGGCCGATTTGACCGAGGATGGCCACGTAGAGGCAGACATCGGCCAGCCCCATCAAGGTGGGGCCGGAGACGCTGGCGCCGGGCCTGAGGTGCTCGTCCTCGATGGCCAGGCTCATGGTGGCGCGCATGTCGTCGACGGCCTCGATGGTCCCGATACGCTGAGGGAAGACCTCGTCGAGAAAATCCTCGATGGCGGCGGCGGTCATCACGGTCATGAGGCTCTCCTGGCAGCGTGCGGCGGTAAACATTGAGGCTCAAGATAACGCAAGCCTGGTCTTCCGCACAGTCGCCCATCCAAGGACAGCCACATAGTGACCTTCCAACGATGATCGCACCGTCAATAATGAAATCTTCCGTTAACATGGCGCTGCAAGGATTCATTGGTGCAAGATCGGGGGCGCTTCGCCCTGGCGGGAGGAACAATGACAACGCCCAACCCCGTGGCAAACCAGGCTCGGCATCATATTGCCGTGGTGGACGATGAAGCCGATATGCTCGACGTCCTGCAGGATGTGCTGCAGGAGGAGGGCTACCGGGTAAGCGCCCTGAGAAGTGGCCAGGCACTGCATGAACTGCTCCTCCGCGACCCGGCGGACCTGATCGTGCTCGACCTGAAACTGGCCGGCGAGAATGGCTTGCAAGTGGCTCGCGAGATTCGGGCGAACAGCCCGGTACCGATCATGATGCTGACCGGCAAGGGGGACGAAACCGATCGCATCCTGGGTCTGGAAGTCGCGGCCGACGACTTCCTGATGAAGCCCTTCAATCTGCGTGAGCTGATGGCGCGGGTGCATGCCCTGCTGCGCCGCTCCAAGCAACTCAGCGTGACGCTGCAGGCCGTTGCAGACCAGGATCATGAATGCCTGTGGTTCGACGACTGGCGACTCGACCTGACCCGGCGCATGCTCTACGACCCCCGCGGCCAACCGGTCAACCTGACGTTCGGCGAGTACAATCTGCTGGAAAGCCTGGTCACGTCGGCCAATCACGTACTCAGCCGCGACAGCCTGCTGGAACGTACGCGTGGCACCGACAGCGACTCCTTCGACCGCAGCATCGACGTGCTGATTCTGCGCCTACGCCGCAAGATCGAAGCCAACCCCAAGCATCCCCGCTACATTCTCACCGAACGCGGCCTGGGCTATGTTTTCCAGGCCCAGGTTCGCAAGCGCTGAGATGGGGCGTTGGACACTGCAGCGCCGTGCCCTGGCGGCACTGGTCGTGGCAACGCTATTGGCGGTCGGCCTGGTGTTGGTCGCCTGGTTTGGCCTGACCCAGACCCGCAATGCCGTCAGCCAGTTCGAGGCCCGCACGCTGCCGGAGATTCGAACCGCACTGACACTGTCCGAGGAAGTGGCCCAACTGGCCGCTCTGGCGCCCTACGTGGCTTCGGCGACCAAGCCCTTCTTGCTGCAGATCGAGCGCGATCGCTTGACCCAGCGCTTCCAGTCGCTGGTGGCAGTGGCCGCCTCGATCCACGACAGGCCCTTCCGTCAGATGCTGGAAGCCCAGCTAAACGCGTTGCAGGCCGACATCGAGCGCCTGACCGACCTGATGGAGACCGAGCTGTTCATTCGCGAGGACCTGCTGACGGCCCAGTTCGAAGTCACCCAGATCGCCGGGCAGAGCGCCGAGGTCGGCGGGAAACCCTCCTTGACGCACTGGCAGATACTGCAAGCGCTTTATCAAGGACTCAGCGACCCTGACCAGTGGATCGAACAGTGGGCCATGTTGGCGGAACCGCCTGATCCCGAGATGCCGCATGCATCGGCCTACCGGCGACTGTTGGAGCTGGCGGAAGCCAGCGCCGGCCGGATGGCGCAGATCACTCAGCAGAAAGCCTTCCTGCTGGCCAGCCTGCGCGCCAGATCCGAACGCTTGACCCGCGAGGTCAACGGCTTCGCCGGCACCCTGCAGCGCCAGGTCGTGATCCAGCAGCAAACGGTGCACTCCCAGGTCGACCGGGTACTGTTCGGGATGATGCTGATGACCGGACTGTTGATCCTGGGCGTCATCCTGCACTACCTGAGCAACCTGAAGACGATACGCGACCTGGGGGTCGTCACGCAGGACATGGTTCAGCTGGCGCAGGGCGGTGAAGCCCCCAAGCACATCGCCGTCACCCGTCACGACGAAATCGGCACGCTGGCCCGAGCCTACGAAGTCTTTCGCGATCACGCCGGGCGCATCGAGCAGGCGGGACACGACCTGCGCGCCCAGAAGCACCTGCTGGAGACGGTGTTCAATGAAATCCAGGATGGGCTCAGTGTCTTTTCCGCCGATGATCGGTTGGTCGCCTGGAACCGCCGCTATCTGGACATGTTCGGCCTGGCTCCTGGCACGATCGGCATTGGCATGCCCTTGGCCGAGGTACAACGCCAGATGGCGCGACATCCTCATCGCAACGTGACGCTGGCCAACCACTCGGTCGACATGAGCACGATCAATGTCCGCCGCCACCAGGTCTACCAGAGCTTCGAGCGCCACTACGACGACGGCCGGGTGATCGAGTTTCGCAGCCAGCCCATGCCCGGCGGCGGCTTCGTGACGCTCTACAGCGATCTCAGCGACCGGCGGACGATCGAGCAGCAACTGCAACAGGCCCAGAAGATGGAGGTCCTGGGTCAATTGACCGGCGGTGTGGCCCACGATTTCAATAATCTGTTGGCGGCGATTCTCGGCAACCTGCAACTGCTCGAACAGCAGGCCGACCTGCCCGACAGGGCACGCCGGTACACCGAGCGTGCCCTGGACGTCGGTGAACGGGGCACGCAGTTGGTGCAGCGCCTGCTGGCCTTCAGCCGCAAGCAGCACCTGCAGCCGGAGTGGGTCGATATCGATGCCCTGATCGACGGTCTTGAAGAGCTGCTCGAGTACAGCGTCTCGGCGCATGTCCAACTGCTGATCCGGCTGCAGGCCCCGGATACCCGGCTCTATATCGATCCTTCGCAACTGGAAAACGCGATTCTCAACCTGGCCTTGAACAGCAGTGCGGCCATGCCACAGGGCGGTCAACTCGTCATTGCCACCGGCTTCACACCAGGCGAGCAGCCGGTAGTAACCATCACCGTCAGCGATACCGGCCAAGGCATACCGGCCGAACTGCAAGCACGGGTACTGGAGCCCTTCTTCACCACCAAGCCCATGGGCCAGGGCAGCGGCCTGGGGTTGAGCAGTGTGTATGGCTTCGTCACCCAAAGTGGCGGCGAGTTTCGCATGGAGTCCGAACCGGGCCGGGGCACGGCGGTGCGCTTGAGCTGGCCGGTGCAGGCCGTCGCGCCCCACCCCACCCCGTCTATCGCCTCAGTGCTCGCCGTGGCGGTACCCAGCGACAAGACCGTGGTCGTGGTCGAAGACGACGCCGAGGTCAGACGGGTGACCGCGGAACTCATCGCCGCCCACCGTCCCGTCGAGTCGTTTCGTCATGCCGAACAGGCGCTTGACTGGCTGCGGGAAAATGCCGCGTCGGCTGGCCTGGTTCTCACCGACGTCAACCTGAACGGGGTTCTCAGCGGGGTCGACCTGCGTGAGCAGGTACGCTGCCACTGGCCCATGATCCCGGTCGTGCTGGCATCGGGCATGCCGCGCGAAGCCCTGGAGCGCGAGTACGGGCTCTCCATGGGTGATGCCTTCCTGCAGAAGCCGATCCGCCCCGAGCAGTGGCGAGCCTTCTTCACCCCCTCTGCCGACCGCTGAAGCCGAGCGACAAATATTTCAAATATTTCACGTCGCTGCGCAGCAATGAAATCGTTGGTTAGCATCCCGCTGCCATGGTGCCTCGAGTCACTGGTCACAATAACAACGCTCAGGAGTACACCATGAAGAAGTCCCTCTCCGCGCTGGCCTTGGGTTTGACGGCCACCCTCGTTACCCCCGCGATCATGGCCGACGAGGTACTGGTGGGCCTCATCACCAAGACCAATACCAATCCTTTCTTCGTCAAGATGCGCGAGGGCGCGCAGGCCCAGGCCGATACGCTGGGGGCCGAGCTGCGCACCTTTGCCGGCCGCTTCGACGGCGACAACGACTCGCAGGTACAGGCCATCGAAAACCTGGTCTCTGCCGGGGCTCAGGGCATCCTGATCACCCCCAACGACCCGGTGGCGATCGTGCCCACCATCGAGCGTGCCCGCCAAGCCGGGGTCATGGTCATCGCCCTCGATACCCCCCTGAACCCGACTGATGCCGCCGACGCCACTCTGGCTACCGACAATTTCAAGGCCGGTGAGCTGATCGGCCAGTGGGCTCGGACCAGGATGGGCGACGAGGCCGACAATGCCAGAATCGCGCTGCTCGACCTGAGCAGCAGCGAGATCACCGTCGACGTCGCGCGTAATCAGGGCTTCCTGCAGGGCTTCGGCATCGATCTCAACGACCCCAACGACATCGGCGACGAAGACGACCCGCGTATCGTCGGCAACGATGTGACCCAGGGTTCCGAGGAGGGTGGCAGGCGGGCCATGGAGAACCTGCTGCAGAAGGATCCCGGCATCAACCTGGTCTACACCATCAACGAGCCGGCCGCTGCTGGCGCCTATGAAGCCCTGAAAGCCGCCGGCCGAGAGAATGCGGTGACCATCGTCTCGGTCGATGGCGGATGCCCGGGCGTGCGCAACGTCGCGGATGGGGTCATCGGTGCCACCTCGATGCAGTTCCCCTTGCGGATGGCATCCATGGGGGTCGAGACGATCGTCAATTACGCCAGGACCGGTGAAAGGCCGCAGGCTTCGGACGGGCTCGACTTCGTGGATACCGGGGTGGAGCTGATCACCGATTCCCCGGTAGAGGAGATCCCTTCGGTTTCATCCGACGCCGGCCTGGAAACGTGCTGGGGCTGAGCAGTCGTTGCTTGTCGGCGTCCTTCCTGGGCGCCGACCTACCAACAGGTGAGTTATGACACAACCCAACCCATCAGGCCCGCACGACCTGACCGCCCACGAGCGCCTGGCGGACACCTCGTCCGGTCAGGTGGCCCGGTTCGAGGAGGAGGCCCTCTCCCTTGGCCGGCGAATCCATCGCTTCTTTCATGCCCATCCGACGGCAGCACCTGCATTGGTCCTGGTCGCCTCCGTGCTGGCCTTCATGCTGCTGGTGGGTGAGCGCTTCCTGGCACCGTTCAACCTGTCGCTGATACTGCAGCAGGTGACCATCATCGGCACACTGGGCATCGCCCAGACGCTGATCATCCTGACCATGGGCATCGACCTTTCCGTTGGCGCCATCATGGTGCTCACGTCGGTGGTCATGGGGCGAATGGCCATCGACTACGGGTTGCCCCCCTCACTGGCGCTGGCCATCGGCCTGCTGACAGGCGCCATCTGTGGCCTGCTCAACGGTACTCTGGTGACACGGCTGAAGCTGCCGCCGTTCATCGCCACCCTCGGCACCTGGAACATCTTCTTCGCCCTGAACCTATGGTATTCCAAGAGCGAGGCCATTCGCTCGCAGGAGATCGCGGCAACGGCGCCACTGTTGCAATGGGGCGGCACCGCCTTCGAGCTGTTCGGGGCTCGCTTCACCTATGGCTCGATCCTCATGCTCGCCATCTTCTGTGCCGTCTGGTACGCGTTGAACTGGACGGCCTGGGGCCGGCATGTCTATGCCACCGGTGACGACAAGGATGCCGCCGAACTGGCCGGAATTCGCACGCGCCGAGTCTTGCTGTCGGTCTACATCGTCGCCGGCCTCATCTGCGCCATCGCCGCCTGGCTGCTGATCGGACGTACCGGCTCGGTCAGCCCGCAGGCGGGCTATACCGCCAACCTCGACAGCATCACCGCCGTGGTGATCGGTGGTACCTCCCTGTTCGGCGGGCGAGGCTCCATTTTCGGCACCCTGATCGGCGCCCTGATCGTCGGCGTATTCCGCAACGGGCTGGCCCTGGCCGGGGTCGACGTGCTGTGGCAGGAGTTTACCGTCGGCATGCTGATCATCGTCGCCGTGACCACCGACCAGTGGATTCGGAGGGTATCGGCATGAACAGCACTTCTCCCATACTGGAAGCGATCGGATTGATCAAGCGCTATGGGCGGGTCACCGCGCTGGACCGGGCGGATTTCGACCTGTACCCCGGCGAAGTGCTGGCGGTGATCGGCGACAACGGGGCAGGCAAATCGACGCTGATCAAGGCCCTGTCCGGCGCCGTGGTACCCGACCAGGGCGAGATCCGCATGCACGGCAAGCCCATTCGCTTCAGTAACCCGATGGAAGCGCGTGCCGCCGGCATCGAGACGGTCTACCAGACACTTGCCGTCTCGCCGGCGCTGGGCATCGCCGACAACCTGTTCCTGGGCCGCGAGCTGCGCAAGCCCGGCATCCTGGGTTCCGTGTTTCGCATGCTCGACAAGGCGGAGATGCAGCGCCAGGCGCGCAAGGAACTGTCCGATCTCGGGCTGCTGACGATCCAGAACATCAATCAGGCCGTGGAGACGCTCTCCGGTGGCCAGCGTCAGGGGGTGGCGGTGGCCCGCTCGGCGGCCTTCGGCAGCCAGGTGGTGATCCTGGACGAGCCGACGGCAGCCTTGGGCGTCAAGGAATCGCGCCGGGTGCTGAACCTGATCGCTCAACTGCGCGACCAGGGGCTGCCGATCGTCCTGATCAGCCATAACATGCCGCATGTGTTCGAGGTTGCCGATCGGATTCATGTACATCGCCTGGGCCGCCGGGCTGCCGTGATCCGTCCGGATACGCATAGCATGTCCGATGCCGTCGCCATCATGACCGGCGCCACGGAGGTAGAACCCGGCGTGGCATGACCCGGGAGTTATGCGGCAATATCCGGTGCGAAGCGGTGGCGAAACCCGTCGCCGCTTCGCGCTTTTCGCTCAGGAAGCCCGTATGCGCAAGCTGCTCATCGCCCTGCTCTCGCTATATGCCGCTCATCTCCACGCCGAGCCATTGAGGATCGGCGTCAGCGTGGCGGATCTCGGCAACCCCTTCTTCGCCACCCTGGCAGTGGCCCTCGGTGAGTCGGCACGGGTGATGCACCCCGGCGACGTCACCCTGGAGGTAAGGTCGAGCGCCTACGACCTTGAGCGCCAGGTCAACCAGGTCGACGCCTTCACGCAAGCGCGCATGGACATCATCGTGCTGGCCGCCGCCAACAGCGAGGCCATCGGGCCGGCCGTCCGGCGAGCCCAGCAGGCCGGTATCGTCGTGGCGGCGGTCGACATCAATGCGCAAGGGGCAGACGTTACCGTGACCACCGATAACGTTCAGGCGGGGGCGATGGCCTGTGGCTACATGGCCGAGAGATTGGGGCACAGCGGGCGCGTGGCGATCATCAATGGTGCGCCGGTCTCGTCGGTGACCGACCGAGTCGCCGGTTGCCGTGCAGTGTTGAACGAGTATCCTCGGATCGAGCTGCTCAGCGATGACCACAACGGCGGTGGCACCTACAGTGGCGGTCTCGAGGCCATGACCTATCTGATCAATGCCTACCCCGACCTTGAGGCGGTCTTCGCCATCAACGACCCCTCGGCCATGGGAGCGGCCAGTGCCGCGCGCCTGGCCGGGCAGACCCATCTGTTCATCGTTGCGGTGGATGGTTCTCCCGAGGGTATTGAAGAGCTACGAGAGTCTCCCCCCTTGCTGGTTGCCAGCGCCGCGCAATCCCCACGTCAAATGGCCGAAACGGCCATTCGCGAAAGCCTGAGACATCTGGCGGCGAGCGGACGGCAGGAAAACCAAGTGATCCGGCTCTCCACGCACCTGGTCACCAGGGAGAATGCCGAGACTTTCGATCATTGGGGCGGCGTTGCCCCAGAGTGACGCGATGCTGGAGCTTCGACCCGCTGCCCGAGAACAAGACGCCCCCGCCGGTCTCCCGGCGGGGGCGTTCCTGCTTGTCCCGTCGCGGGAAGCGGGCTTACTTGGCCTTGTGCACGGCACGCCAGTGATGCAGCAGCGGCTCGGTATAACCGGAGGGCTGCACGCGACCCTTGAAGATCAGGTCGCTGGCCGCCTTGAACGCGGTCGAGGCGTCGAAGTCGGCGCTCATGGCGGTATAGGCCGGGTCGCCGGCATTCTGCTCGTCGACCACCTTGGCCATGCGCTCCAGGGTCTTCTGCACGCGCTCGGCATCGACCACACCATGGTGCAGCCAGTTGGCGATGTGCTGGCTGGAGATACGTAGCGTGGCGCGATCCTCCATCAGGCCCACGTCGTGGATGTCGGGCACCTTGGAGCAGCCCACGCCGTGCTCGACCCAGCGTACCACGTAACCGAGGATGCCCTGGCAATTGTTGTCGAGCTCCTGTTGCCGTTCCGCTTCGGACCACTCGGCCTTCTCGGCCACCGGCACGGTCAGCAGGTCGTCGAGCAGGTCGGGTTCGCCCTTGGCCTCCAGCTCGCGCTGGATTTCGGCGACGTCGACCTGATGGTAGTGCAGCGCGTGCAGCGCGGCAGCGGTGGGCGACGGTACCCAGGCGGTGTTGGCGCCGGCCTTGGGGTGGCCGATCTTCTGCTCGAGCATGGCCGCCATCAGGTCGGGCATGGCCCACATGCCCTTGCCGATCTGGGCACGGCCGCGCAGGCCGCAGGCCAGGCCGACCTGGACGTTGTTGCGCTCGTAGGCGCCGATCCAGGCGGCGTTCTTCATGTCGCCCTTGCGGATCATCGGGCCCGCTTCCATGGCGGTGTGCATCTCGTCGCCGGTACGGTCGAGGAAGCCGGTATTGATGAACACCACACGGGAAGTGGCCTCGGCGATACACGCCTTGAGGTTGACCGAGGTGCGCCGCTCCTCGTCCATGATGCCCATCTTGAGCGTGTCTCGAGAGAGACCCAGCAGGTCCTCGATGCGGCCGAACAGCTCGTTGGAGAAGGCGACCTCCTTCGGCCCGTGCATCTTGGGCTTGACGATGTAGACCGAGCCCTGGCGCGAATTGCGCGCCTCGCCTTCGCCCTTCTTGAGGTCGTGCATGGCCAGCAGGCTCGTCACGATGCCGTCGAGGATGCCTTCGGGCAGCTCGTTGCCGTCGGCATCGAGCACCGCCGGAGTGGTCATCAGGTGGCCGACGTTGCGCACGAACATCAGCGAGCGCCCCGGCAGGGTCAGGCTGCCGCCGTTCGGCGTGGTGTAATCGCGATCCCCGTTGAGGCAGCGGGTGAAGGACTTGCCGCCTTTCTCGATGGCTTCTTCCAGGTCGCCCTTCATCAGGCCCAGCCAGTTGGCGTAGACGCCGACCTTGTCCTCGGCGTCGACCGCCGCCACGGAGTCTTCGCAGTCCATGATCGCGGTCAGTGCGGCTTCGATCAGGAGGTCCTTGACGCCGGCCGGGTCGGTCTTGCCGATCGGGTGGCTGGGATCGATCTGGATCTCCAGGTGCAGGTCGTTGTTGGCCAGCAGGATCGCCTCGGGGCTACCCGCCTCGCCACGATAACCGATCAGCTTGCCCGGCTCCTTCAGGCCGGTTTCTCGCCCGCCCTCGAGGGTCACGACCAGATGGCCGTCACGCAGCGCGTACTTGACGGCATCACGGTGGGAGCCCGTGGCCAGCGGTGCGGCCAGATCGAGTACACCGCGGGCGTAGGCAACGACCTTCTCGCCGCGCTTGGGGTTGAAGCTTGCGCCCTTCTCGGCACCATCCTCCTCGGAGATGGCATCGGTGCCGTAGAGCGCGTCGTAGAGGCTGCCCCAGCGGGCATTGGCGGCATTCAGCGCATAGCGGGCGTTGCTTACCGGCACCACCAACTGCGGGCCGGCCTGAACGGCAATCTCGCGATCGACGTTGGCGGTGGATACCGTGACCTGGGAAGGCGCCTCCACCAGATAACCGATCTCCTCGAGGAAGGCGCGGTAGACGCTCATGTCCCGGACCGGGCCGGGATTCTCGCGGTGCCAGGTATCCAGCTGTTTCTGAAGACGCTCCCGCTCGGCGAGCAATTCCCGGTTTTTTGGTGTCAGATCATGAAAGATGGCATCGACCCCGGCCCAGAAGCTCTCGGCGTCCAGGCCGGTGCCGGGGAGGGCCTGGTCGTTGATGAAGCGGTCGAGTTCAGCGGCCACCTGGAGACGATGGCGAGTGACACGTTGGGACATGGGAAGTCTCCTCCTGCGTGGCGGCCGATTGACATCTGCTCGGCCAGCCGCAATTCGTGGGGGTGATACCACTGCGAAGGCGCCAATTTTGTGGAAAACTCTTCCATATGTAAACCCAAGGTAAGGTCTACCCTACTAGACATAGGGTTAAGATCCGACATTTTGACCAAATGGTCAGAAAAAGTGTGCCGAATCACAGTGATAGCTCACCTCATAGCATGGCCGGCAGTTAAACTCGTTGCACGCTCGCGCACCTCTGCAGACGAAAGGATTCGAGGGGACAATGTCTTGATCCGTTGGAGAACGCCATGACCGACTTCACCCCCCTGCAGGCCCTGGGGCCGATCGCCCCCTTCCGGACCGATGGAGACCCCTCGCTGACCGGCTACCTGGCGCATTACGGCCTCGCTCCGCTGCTCACCGAGCAGGTCGGTCTCTACGTCGGCTACGTGGACGCACAGCGTTACCAGCTATGGACCCAGGTGTGGAGCCCGGAGGAACCGGTCGGCACGGCATTCGTGGTGCATGGCTACTACGACCATCTCGGTCTCTATCGCCATCTGCTGGAACGGCTGCTCGAACGCGGCTGGCGGGTCGTGCTGTGGGATCTGCCAGGTCACGGACTGTCCAGCGGCAAACGCGCCTGCATCGATGACTTCACCCACTATGGAGAATGCCTGCACGCCCTGCAGGCACAGTTGGATGCCGGAGGTCTTGCCCCGCGGCCCTGGCTAGGCATCGGACAGAGCACTGGTGCCGCCATTCTCGCCACCGATGCCTTGAGCCGGCCTGGCGAAGGGCACTGGTCGGGCCTGGCCCTGCTCGCTCCCCTGGTGCGCCCTTTCGGCTGGCCCCAGGCGGGATGGCTGCACACCCTGGTGGGACCTTTCGTCCAGAGCGTACCGCGCAAGTTCCGCGCCAACTCAACCGATGCCGATTTTGCCGCTTTCCTGCGCGAACGCGACCCACTGCAGCCGGAGCATCTCTCGCTCAACTGGGTCGGCGCCATGCGCCGCTGGATGCCGCAACTGCTCGCGCTGCCCCCCTGCGACATTCCCACCCTGATCCTGCAAGGCGAGCAGGACCTCACTGTCGACTGGGAGTGGAACCTGGCAGTGCTGGCGGACAAGTTTCCCAACGCCCGCATCCAGCGTCATCCGGAAGCACGCCATCATCTGGTCAACGAAGCCGAACCCATTCGTGACGCCCTGTTCGCTTCGCTTGACGCCTTCGTTGACGAACTGGCACAGGACTTCTCGCCGGCCGCACAGGAGCGTCTCTCCCGATGCTGAAACGTATCGCTCTGCTCGTGCTGATAGCCCTACTCGCCGGATGCGCCACCCAGCCCCCCGAACCCGACCCCATTCGCCGCGCGCTGCAGAACCTGAGCGACCGCGCTGTCGCCAGGGTAATGGACGTGGACGCCCTGCAGCCTCCCGAGGAACAAGTGCTGCTGCTGGTACCGCCGCAGGTGGATGCCGACCTGGAAATCGGCAGCGCGCGCTTCCTGGAGAGCCTCACTCGTGCCCTGCTGGGCGCAAGCGAAGGCCCTCAGGTGCTCGACTGGCGCCCCGCCATGGGCGGCGAGGGAGGCGAGGGAGGAGATCATCAATGGCGCATGGAGAGCCGCCTGGAGGCCACCGCGCCACGCCTGCGGCTGACCGACCGCGACCTGCTGCCCTACCGACTGACCCTGTCGCTCTATCGCTCGGACGCGGACGCGGATAGCGCGCTGTGGGAGACCGAGATCGAGGGTGCCTTCGACGCCACGGCGCTGTAGTCGCGCGGCGCGCCTAGTCGGCGCGCCCGCCCTCGCCGCCGATCAGCACCATGGCGATCCCGAGTAGGTAGCAGACCAGTATGGCCACGCTCTCGAAACCGATTCGCCCCGGCCCTTGTTCCTCGCGACGGATCAGCCCAACAAGCAGGATGCCGGTCATCAGCAGCGACAATCCGATCCATAGCGATACCGAGTCCGGCATGGCGTGGTAGATCGAGCCCTCGCGATAGGCCAGGTCGGCGGCGGCAGCGAACAGCGTATCGAAGGCATTGCCGCCGATGATCCCGGCCACCGCCAGGGTCAAGGCACCGCGCCGTACCGCAGCGACCGTTGTCACCAGTTCCGGCAAAGAAGTGGCGACCGAGGTTAGCAGGATGCCGATCGCCGCCTGATCGAGGCCGGTGGTCGCGGAGAGTGCCGTGGCGCTGCGCTCCATCAGCCAGCCGGCCACGCCCAGCGTCGCGGCGAGTGCGACGAACGAGAGCCAGAGCCCGGTCAGAGATCGCCCCGCCGAGGTGGCATCCGGCTCGTCGGGACGCGTCTCGAGGGTCTGGGCAGGGCTCCACATCGGCTCGAACTTCGCCTGGTGGATCAGGTGCAAGCCGAATACGTAGGCGAAGAACAGCAGCGGCGTGACCGGGTGGACGTGCCACAGCGTCAGCTCGGGGGAGAAGCGCCCCACCAGCAGCAGGGACAGCAGGCAGAGCAGCAACGCCCCCTGCAGGAGGTTGCCGAGGGAGGCCGCCGCATGCTCGAGGTTGGCGCGTCGGTAGGAGATGTCGGCGACGGTCAGGAACAGGGTCTGGGCGGCGATGCCGCCCAAGGCATTGCTCATCGCCAGCTCCGCGCGCCCGCCCCAGGCCGCCGAGACCGACAGCACGATCCCCGACAACGACGTCGCGAGTCCCAGCAGCACCGCCCCGGCAATCGCCTCGCCCAGCCCCGTCCGATCGGCCAACTCATCGACGATGCGCGCCAACCGCGTCCCCACCATGCCGATCACTGCCGCCGTGGCGAGGAACAGTCCGATGGCCAGCGGCAATGACAGGCTTGCCGGGTTCAGGAACATGCAGCGCGCCAGTGGTGGCGGGCAAGGATCGGTAGGCGATTGTGCATGGGGCCTCCCAGGCCTTGGACGGCGAAGCGGCTCGCCACCCTCATGGCGAGCCGCTTCTAAGCGTAGTCGCCCTCCGCGAACGCCCTCAACCCTGGCGCAGTTGACGATCGAGCTGGCGGTAGCCGATCGCCTCCATCAGCTCGCCGCGCTCCGGATACGGCTTGGCGGCGAGGTCGGCCAGTGTCAGCGCCACCCGCAGCACGCGGTGGTAGGCGCGCGCCGAGAGGCGCAGACGCTCGAGCACGCCAGCCAGCCAGGCGCGGTCCGACGTCGACAGGGCGCAGGCGGCTTCCAGCTCGCGCCCGCCGAGGTGGGCGTTGAGCGCGCCACGGGCGTACTGGCGCTCGCGAGCGGCCACGACCCGGGCGCGTACCTCGGCCGAACTCTCGCCTACCTCGCGCGACGTGAGCTGCTCCGGTGGCAGTGCCGGCACTTCGATCTGCAGGTCGATGCGGTCGAGCAGCGGCCCCGAGAGCCGCGACTGGTAGCGCTGGATCTGCGCCGCGGTGCACTGGCAGGCCTGGCGCGGGTCGCCCAGGTGGCCGCAGGGGCAGGGGTTCATGGCCGCTACGAGTTGGAAGCGCGCGGGGAATTTACGCTCGTGATTGGCCCGGGCGATATGGATGCGGCCCGACTCCATCGGCTCGCGCATCACCTCGAGCACGTGGCGGCTGAACTCGGGCAGTTCGTCGAGGAACAGCACACCGTGGTGGGCCAGCGAGATCTCGCCCGGCCGCGGCCAGGAGCCGCCGCCGACCAGGGCCACGGCGCTGGCGGTGTGGTGCGGCGCACGAAAGGGCCGACGCCCCCACT
The DNA here is from genome assembly GCF_025725665.1 of Halomonas sp. LR3S48. NCBI lineage: Bacteria > Pseudomonadati > Pseudomonadota > Gammaproteobacteria > Oceanospirillales > Halomonadaceae > Halomonas > Halomonas sp. LR3S48. The sequence goes on from NZ_CP107009.1 coordinate 4,508,014, forward strand.
GCTCGGCCAGCGGCAGGCCGCACACCGAACGAATGGCGGCCACCTCCAGCGCCTCCTCCTCGGTGAGTTCCGGCAGGATGCCCGGCAGGCGGCTCGCCAGCATGGTCTTGCCGGTACCGGGTGGCCCGGCGAAAAGCAGGTTGTGCGAGCCGGCCGCGGCAATCTCCAGCGCGCGGCGGGCCTGGTGCTGGCCACGCACCTCGGCCAGGTCGCCCTCGCGGGAGTCGACGATGGGTGGCGCCTCGAGGCGGTGCGCGGCGATCGGCTTCTGCCCCTGCAGGTGCGCCATGACGTCGAGCAGGTGCTCGGCCGGCAGTACCTGAAGGTCACCGGCCAGCGCCGCCTCGTCGGCATTCTCCTTGGGCACGATCAGCTTGCGCCCCGCCCGGCGTGCGGCGAGTGCCAGCGGCAAGACCCCGCTGATGGGGCGCAGGCGGCCGTCCAGCGCCAGCTCGCCGACGCTCTCGATCTCCTCAAGCGCCTCGCCGGGAAGCTGACCCGAGGCGATCAGGATGCCCAGCGCAATGGGCAGATCGAAGCGCCCGCCAACCTTGGGCAGGTCGGCGGGCGCCAGGTTGAGCACGATTCGACGGGTATTGGGGAAATCGAAGCCGGCGTTGGTGAGGGCGCTGCGCACCCGCTCGCGGCTCTCCTTGACGGCGGCCTCGGGCAGGCCGACCAGGGTCATCCCCGGCAGGCCATTGGCCAGGTGTACCTCGACCTGTACCTCGGGCGCTTCCAGCCCCAGGCCGGCCCGTGTGGCAACGATCGCCAGCATCGTGCAGTCCCTCGCAGTCCATTAGCGTAAGGGCTAGATACTAGCACTGTGCCAGAACGGGCTCTCCACGCTGGCTCAGCGCTTGGCGTCTCCGGGTGCGGCCGTGTCCGTACCTTTGTCCTCGGGCGGCGTGAGGGTCGCCTGGGTCACCGGAGTTTCGCGTGCCGCCAGCGCCTTCTCCAAGGCCGCGACCTGCTGCTCCAAGGCTTCGACGCGGATCCGCGTGCGCTGCAGCACGTCCATCAGGATGTCGAAATCCTCTCGCGATACCAGCTCGAGGCGGTCGAAGGCACCACGCACGATCTGCTGCACGCCCTTCTGAAATTCCTCCGGCGCCTGAGCCGCGCCCTGCAGGCGCTCACCCAGCTGTTGTGCCAGCCGGCTGATGGGATCCTGATTCGCCATGGTGCGCTTCTCCTGTTGGCTTACACATGTTGCTCTACAGCATACGCAAGGCCCCGCCGCGACGCATGCCCTTCTATTGCGCCCTCATGGCGCACCTGCACTACACGGAAGCACCACCCTGGTGCAAGGCGACGGTAGCCGTTGCGCCATTGGAGCGCATGGCGGAAACCCATGTCACTGCAAGTCACTGTTTAAGAGCAGCAAAGGCTCAGCCTGGCATGGTCTGCGCATTACGCGCAGTACAGCCGGCTGGCGACCCCCGCCGCCTTTATTCCAGCAGGGAGAGATGCGATGAAGCTAATCACCGCCATCATCAAGCCATTCAAGCTCGACGACGTCCGCGAGGCGCTGGCCGACAACGGCGTCCAGGGCATCACCGTGACCGAAGTGAAGGGCTTCGGCCGCCAGAAGGGCCACACCGAACTCTATCGTGGCGCCGAATACGTGGTCGATTTTCTGCCCAAGGTGAAGGTCGAGGTGGCCGTGGACGACTCACGCCTGGAATCCGTGCTCGACGCCATCTGCAGTGCGGCCAACAGCGGCAAGATCGGCGACGGCAAGGTCTTCGTCACCCCGCTCGAGGATGTGATCCGCATCCGTACCGGTGAGCGCGGCGCCGACGCCGTGTAACGGCTTCCCCCAAAACAAGAGCAGCGATGGAGAACCCCATGATTGAACTTGCCGAGTTGAGCTACGCGCTCGACACCTTCTACTTCCTGATATGCGGCGTGCTGGTCATGTGGATGGCCGCCGGCTTCTCGATGCTCGAGGCCGGCCTGGTCCGCGCCAAGAACACCGCCGAGATCCTGACCAAGAACATCGCCCTGTTCGCCATCGCCTGCACCATGTACCTGCTGGTGGGCTACGCCATCATGTATTCGAGTGACGCCGGCGGCATCCTGCCCAATCTGGGCGTACTGATCGGCAGCGAAAACGGTGTCGATGCCGTGACTGCCGGTGGCGACGACGCCCCCTACTACTCCATGCGCGCCGACTTCTTCTTCCAGGTAGTGTTCGTCGCCACCGCCATGTCGATCGTCTCCGGCGCCGTGGCCGAGCGCATGAAGCTGTGGGCCTTCCTCGCCTTCGCCGTGGTCATGACCGGCGTCATCTACCCGGTATCCGGCTACTGGACCTGGGGCGGTGGCTGGCTTTCCGAGCTGGGCTTCTCCGACTACGCGGGCTCCGGCATCGTGCACATGGCCGGCGCCGCTGCGGCACTCGCCGGTGTACTGGTCCTAGGTCCACGCAAGGGCAAGTACGGCAAGGACGGCAGCATCCATGCGATCCCCGGCGCCAACCTGCCGCTGGCGACCGTGGGCACCTTCATCCTGTGGATGGGCTGGTTCGGCTTCAACGGCGGCTCCGAGCTCAAGCTCTCCGACGTCGCTTCGGCGAACAACGTGGCCCAGGTGCTGGTCAATACCAATGCCGCTGCCGCGGGCGGTGTGATCGCCGCGCTGATCCTGGCCAAGCTGTGGTTCCGCAAGGCCGACCTGACCATGGCGCTGAACGGCGCGCTGGCCGGCCTGGTGGCCATCACCGCGGGCCCGCTGGAGCCCTCGGCGCTGGGTGCCACGCTGATCGGTGCCGTGGGCGGCATCATCGTGGTGGCTTCCATCGTGACCCTGGACAAGCTCAAGATCGACGACCCGGTCGGCGCCATCTCGGTGCACGGTGTGGTCGGTCTCTGGGGCCTGCTGGCAGTGCCGCTCTCCTCGGACGCCAGCTTCGGCGCCCAGATCATCGGTGCGATCGCCATCTTCGCCTGGGTCTTCGCCGCCAGCCTGGCCGTGTGGCTGCTCATCAAGGCGATCATGGGCGTTCGTGTCAGCGAAGAGGAAGAGTACGAAGGGGTCGACCTGGCCGAGTGCGGCATGGAAGCCTACCCCGAGTTCAGTGTCGCCAGGGTCTATGGCGGCAGCGGCGGCCGCCCGCAGTCCGGCGGCTACGGTGCCGGCGCACCGATCGGCCAGCCACACGCCGAATAAGCGCGACCGACTTGCCAAGGCTCCCCGCGGGGAGCCTTTTTTCTTCCAGCCGAGGGCGGTGTATGCTTGAGGCCAACGATCCGTACCCGCTCGGGTTCGACCAATGAACCCACGCCCGACCATGAGGAAACAGACCATGAAACTGGTGACCGCCATCATCAAGCCGTTCAAGCTCGACGACGTTCGCGAGTCGCTTTCGGAGATCGGGGTACAGGGCATCACCGTCACCGAGGTGAAGGGCTTCGGCCGCCAGAAAGGCCATACCGAGCTCTACCGCGGCGCCGAGTACGTGGTCGACTTCCTGCCCAAGGTGAAGGTCGAGATCGCCATCGACGACGACCTCGTCGAGCAGGTCATCGACGCCATCACCCAGGTCGCCAATACCGGCAAGATCGGCGACGGCAAGATCTTCATCACTCCGCTGGAGCAGGTGATCCGCATCCGTACCGGCGAAACCGGCAAGGATGCGGTGTAAAGCCCGAAGCCCGAAGCCCGAGGACAGCACAAACCAAACCGCCTCCATAGCAGAGCTAAGGAGGCGGTTTTGCTTCCAGCCTCGAGCTGATGGCAGCAGCTCGGGCGAAACGGATCACTTCTCGACGAAGGCGCGCTCGATCACATAGTCGCCCGGCTCACCCATGCGCGGCGAGATGTTGAAGCCCAGGTCGTCGAGTAGCGCGCTGGTCTCGTCGAGCATCGCCGGGCTGCCGCAGATCATGGCGCGGTCCTGCTTGGGATCCATCGGTGCCACGCCGGTGTCCTCGAACAGCTTGCCGCTGCGGATATGGTCGGTGAGGCGGCCCATGGTGTGGAACTCCTCACGGGTCACGGTGGGGTAGTAGACCAGCTTCTCGCGGATCTCGTCGCCCAGGTACTCGTGGGCCGGCAGCTCCTTCTGGATGAAGTCGGCATAGGCAAGCTCGCTGACGCTGCGCACGCCGTGCACCAGGATCACCTTCTCGTAGCGCTCGTATACCTCCGGGTCCTGGATCAGGCTCATGAACGGCGCCAGGCCGGTACCAGTGGAGAGGAAGTAGAGGTTGCGCCCCGGCAGCAGGTCGTCGGTGACCAGGGTACCGGTGGGCTTGCGGCTGACCATGATCTGATCGCCCACCTTGAGGTGCTGCAGGCGTGAGGTCAGCGGGCCGTCGGGCACCTTGATACTGAAGAACTCGAGATGATCCTCATAGTTGGGGCTGGCGATGGAGTAGGCTCGCATCAGCGGCTTGCCGTTCACTTCCAGGCCGATCATCACGAACTGACCGTTCTTGAAGCGCAGGCTGCGCTCGCGGGTGGTGCGGAAGCTGAACAGGGTGTCGTTCCAGTGATGAACGCTGAGAACGTCTTCCAGTGCGAACTTGCTCATGCCGGCTCCTATCTATTCCAATATCGAATAACTCGAAGGTGAAAACGATTTGCTTGCATTATAAGAGCGCAAGGTTTATCTGTTAATTGGATTGTATGGATATCCTTTATCTAGACTCCTGATATAGATCAAAACCGAGCCGTTTCATGCATTTCACCCTGCGCCAACTCGAGGTCTACGTCGCCGTCGCCCAGCACGAGAGCGTCTCGCACGCCGCTCGCGCCCTCTCCCTGTCGCAATCGGCGACCAGTACCGCCCTGGCCGAGCTCGAACGCCAATTCAACTGCCAGCTGCTCGACCGCGTCGGCAAGCGGCTACGGCTCAATGCGCTGGGCTTCCAGCTGTTGCCCAAGGCCGTGGCGCTGCTCGACCGCGCCGAGGAGATCGAAGAGATCCTGCACGGCCAGCAGGGCATCGGCTCGCTCGACGTGGGCGCGACCCTGACCATCGGCAACTACCTGGCGACGCTGTTGATCAGTGACTTCATGCAGCGTCATCCGGGCAGCCGGGTGCGGCTTGCGGTGCGCAACACCCGCGAGATCGTCGACCGCGTGCGTCAGCACGAACTGGACCTGGGGCTCATCGAGGGGCACTGCGAGGAGGAGGACGTGATCACCCAGCCGTGGGTGGAGGACGAGCTGTCGGTGTTCTGCTCCCCCCGCCATCCGCTGGCCGGGCAGGGGGCGGTGGAACTCGACCGCCTGCTGCGCGAGGCCTGGATCATGCGCGAGCAGGGTTCGGGCACGCGCATGACCCTGGAGCAGGCCGCGCGTCACCGGCGCGGACGCTTCAATACCCTGCTGGAGCTGGAGCACACCGAAGGCATCAAACGGGCGGTGGAGTCGGGCCTCGGCATCGGCTGCGTATCGAAGCTGGCGCTACGCGATGCCTTCCGCCGCGGCAGCCTGGTGCCGATCCCCACCCCGGAGCTCGACCTGAGCCGCCAGTTCGCCTTCATCTGGCACCGCCACAAGTACATGGCCACCGGCATGCGCGAGTTCCTGCGCCTGTGCCGGCAGATGACCGAGGGGGTCAGGCGCAGCGACGAGATCGACCTGCCGCCAGTCTCCTGACCCCAACCCGCTAGCGGTCGCGTAGCTTGAAGCCGCCTACCACGCTGGCCAGGCGGTCGGCCTGTTCGCTCAGCTGTTCGGCGGCGGTGGTCGACTCCTCCACCAGCGCCGCGTTCTGCTGGATCGTGCGATCGAGGTCGGCCACCGCCACGCTGACCTGGCCGATGCCGTCGCTCTGCTCTCCGGCCGCCATACTGATCTCGCCGAGCATGTTGGCCACCCGGTTCACGCTGGCCACCAGCTCGCCCATGCTTTCACCGGCACGACCCACCAGCTCGGTGCCATTGACGACCCGCTGGGCCGAAGCGTCGATCAGCGCGCGAATGTCGCGCGAGGCTTCGGCGCTGCGAGTGGCGAGCTGGCGCACCTCGCCGGCGACCACGGCGAAGCCGCGACCGTGTTCGCCGGCCCGGGCCGCCTCGACCGAGGCGTTCAGCGCCAGCAGGTTGGTCTGGAACGCGATGCCGTCGATGACCTTGACGATCTCGCCGATCTTCTCCGAGGAGCGGCTGATCTCGCCCATGGTCTCCACCACCTGGCCAACCGTCTCACCCGAACGATGGGCGACCTCGGCGGCCGACTTCGACAAGCCGTTGGCCTCCTTCGAGGAGGCCGAGGTGTGCTCGACGGTAGCCGAAATCTGCTCCATCGAGGCCGAGGTCTGCTGCAGGCTGGCGGCGGCCTGCTCGGTACGCCGCGACAGGTCCTCGCCGCCGCTGGCGATCTCGCTGGCCGCTATACGCACCGACTCGCTGCTGTCGCGCACGTCGACCAGTACGTCATGGATCTTGTCGACGAAGGCATTGAACTGGGTGGCGAGCTCGGCACTCTCGTCGCGCCCGCGCACCGGCAACCGCTGGGTCAGGTCGCCGCCGCCGGAAGCAATGTCGCGCATGCGATCGGCCAGCAGCCGCAGCGGCCGCGAGACCCGGGTACCGACCCACCACAGCGCCGCTAGCCCCAGTGCCGCCAGCAGCAGGCCGACCAGCGCCATGCCCAGGGTGTCGGCACGGCGCTGCTCGCCCATTACCTCCTGCAGCGCGGCCAGTTCGGCCATCACGGCGGCTTCGGGCAAGCGGATCAGCAGCGTCCAAGGCGTTTCGCTAGCGCCGATGGTGAAGGATTGGTAACGCTCCAGCATACCCTCTCGCGCCTGGCTCACGCTGCCGCCCTCAGCCCGCGCCTGCTCGATGGCGCTCAGCACGTCATCGTCGAACGCCTCGCTCGCCGAGGCACCGAGGCGTTCGGCGTCACCGGTATGCGCCACCAGGCCACCGCGCCCGGCGATCAGCGCCATCTCACCCGCCCCGTCATAGAGCGACTGGTTGGCCTGCAGCAGCAGTTCCTGGATGAAATCGAGCGCCAGGTCGACACCGGCCACACCGCGGAACTCGCCATCGGCCAGAATCGGCACGTTGAACGAGGTGACCAGCAGCGTCTCGCCGCCGTAGTCGTAGGGCGCCGGGTCGATGATGCAGGGGGCGAGGGTCTCGCGGGGGCAGAGATAGTACTCCCCTTCGCGCACGCCGCTGGCGAGAAGCGTGGCGCTCTCCATGGTTTCGCCCAGCGGGAGTACCTCAACATCGCTTTCCCCGGTGCGATACCACCAGGGCATGAAGCGCCCGCTGCCATCGTAGCCCTCGCTCTCACCGAGTTCGGTATACAGCGCGTCACGTCCGAAGGCGTCGGGCTCCCAGCCGATGAAGGCGTCCAGCAGCGAGGGGTTTTCGACTACCGTCTGGCGAACCAGGTTGGAGAGTTCGCGCCGGCTCAGGGAGAGGGCACGGCGACCGCTGGCGTCCCGCTGCCCCATCAGCGCATTGGTGTCGGCCAGCTGCGTGGCCAGCGTCAGCGCATGCTCGAGCTCGCGCTGGATACGCCCGGCCTCGGCATTCGCCAGCACCGCCAAGCGCTCGTCGATGGCCCCTTCGAGCAGAACACGGGTATGGGTCTCGACGGTCTGCTGGGTACGCGCGGAGGAGAACAGGCCATAGACGACCAAGGCCACGACCACGGCCAGCAGGCAGGGGCCGGCCAGCAGAATCACGAACTGGCGGATTGATCTGAGATGCATGGGCGCTCACGCTGAAGTAGGAAGCAGGTTGTGGCGAAGAAAACTTCGCATCCGTGCTCCCTTCTATCGGCAAGAGCGCCCTTTTCTTGAGACCAAAGTTCGAGATGAAAGTCGCAAATGCAATCAGCGCATATCGCTGACGGCCTCCTGGATATCGTTGAGCGGCGCCTTGGACAGATCCTTGTCCAGCGTATGGATGATCAACTTGCTGGTCGATCCGTCGAGTTTGTTGCGCAGCACGCCCAGAAAGCGGGGCGGGGCGACGAGTATCAGCTTGTCCATGCTGTTGTCGACCCGAGCCTTGTAGATGCGCTCGGCGATCTGCTTGGCGAATATCTCCGCCTCGTGGTCCAGGGCCACGCTGTCGCCGCGGCTGGATCGCCGGGTGTGGGAGGTCGACTCGTCGACGCTACCCGTCGCACCAGTGACCAGGTCTCCCTCGTGCAGGCGCCCTTCGGCGTGCACCAGGCTCTCCTTCTCCTCCAGCTTGAGCGCATCGCGGGTGAACACGCGCGCCCGCGCCGCATCGGCCACCACGATATACGTTGTCATAGCCTCTCCTTGAGTCGGGTTGAAGGAAATGACCGCCAATCCCATCGCGGACATTCTTCTTCAACATGGCAACCAGACCCTCCAGGGTCAACCGACTCCCGACCTTACAGGGTCAACCCACTAGAGCACCTTGCTGCGCAGCAGGCTGGTAACCGCCTCGCCCATCAGCACCAGCACGATGATGGCGATCAGGATGGTGGCCACGGTGGGCCAGGCGAAGGTGTCGATGGCCCCCTGCAGAATCACCCCGATGCCGCCGGCGCCGACCAGGCCCAGTACCGTCGATTCGCGAATATTGATGTCCCAGCGCAGGATGACGATGGCGAAGAAGGCCGGCATCACCTGCGGCACGATGGCGTAGGCGATCACCTTGGCCTTTGAAGCGCCGGTGGCCTCCATGGCCTCCACCGGGCGGCGGTCGATCTCTTCGATCGCTTCGCCCATCAGCTTGCCGATGAAGCCCACCGAGCGAAACATGATGGCAAGTATGCCCGCCAGCACTCCGGGGCCGAAGATCGCCACGAACAGTAGCGCCCAGATGATGGTGTTCACCGAGCGGCTGGCGACCAGGATGAAGCGGCCCAGCCACAGGCAGGCACGGTTGGGCGTGGTGTTCTGGGCGGCGATGTAGGAGACGGGCAAGGCGATGAAGATCGTCAGCGCAGTGGCCAGCGTGGCGATGTGCACCGTCTCGAGCAATGCGTTGGTGATGGCCGCCAGCCGCGAGGGATCGGGCGGCCACATGCGCGCCCCGAGGTTCGAGATCTGATTCGGCGCGTCCCATACCCAGGGCCAGAAAATGTCGATGTCTCGCACCGCCCAGTAGACCACCATCACGGTGGCCAGCAGCACGGCGTAGCGAATCAGGCGCTGCTTGCGGTCGTAGCGCTGCCACACGCGATCGGCCAAGGCTCCGGCATGATCTACCATATCTTCTTCCTCACCCAACCGCTGATGCCTTCACTGATCAGGATCACGGCGATGATCGTGATCAGGATCGCAAAGGCGAAATCGTAGTCGTAGCGGCCGAAAGCGTTCATCAGCGTGCCGCCGATACCCCCGGCGCCGACGATGCCTACTACCGCCGAAGCGCGCAGATTGCTGTCGAGCTGGTACATGGAGAGCCCCACCTGACGCGGCAGGATCTGCGGGAACACGGCGTAGACAAGGGTGGCGAGATAGCCCGCTCCGGCGGCCTTCATCGCCTCCACCTGGCCCCAGTCGATCTCCTCGATCTCTTCCGCCAACAGCTTGCCGACGAAGCCGATCGAATAGATCGTCAGCGTGAGGATACCGGCCAGGGGACCGAAGCCGACCGCAGCGACGAACAGGATGGCGACGATCACCGGATGGAAGCTGCGCGAGACGATGATCACCGCGCGGCCGAGCAGATAGATGGGCTTGGGGGCGACATTCTTGGCTGCCATCACCGCGAAGGGGATCGATAATGCGACCCCTAGCAGCGTCGCCAGGATGGCGATCTGGAAGCTCTCCTTGAAGCCGGTGATCAGCAGGCCGCTTCGCTCGAAGCTGGGCGGAAAGCCGCCGCCGAAGATGCGTGCCGCCCGCGGCAGGCCTTCGGCGATGCGCGCCCAGTTGAACGGCAGCGAACCAAAGGCCCATACCAGGTAGACGATCGCCACCAGCCACAGCCCATAGCGCAGCAGCGGGTTGGCGATGAAGGGCGGCTTGCGCCAAGTGTGTGGCAAGGCCGAGCGGTCAGGTCGAGTCATGCGCCACCCCTTGCGTCGTTCGCCCGGGCTCCTCGGTGATCTCCTCCTCGGCCGTCTCGATACCGCCGTAGATGGCGTCCAGTGCTTCCTTGTCGAAGTCGGCAGGCGCGCCGTCGAAGATCATCCTGCCGTGACGCAACCCGACGATGCGTTCGGTGTAGGCCTTGGCCTGGGCCACGTTGTGGATGTTGATCAGCACCGGCAGCGAGAGCTCACTGGCGAGACTCTGCAGCAGTTTCATGATCTGCTCGGAGGTGCGCGGGTCGAGCGAGGCCGTCGGCTCATCGGCCAGCAGGATCTCGGGTTCCTGCATCAGCGCCCGTACCACCCCGACGCGCTGGCGCTCGCCGCCCGAAAGTTCGTCGGCGCGCTTGTTGGCGTAGTGGGCGATGCCCACTCGCTCCATCAACTGGAAGGCGCGCTCGATATCGCTCTGGGGATAGCGCCGTGTGATCGCCTGGAACAGGTTGACGTAGCCGAGCCGCCCGGCCAGCACGTTCTCCATCACCGTCAGCCGGTCGATCAGGTTGAAGCCCTGGAACACCATGCCGATCTTGCGCCGGGCCCGGCGCAGCTCTCGCCCCCTGAGGTTGACAAGTTCAGTGCCGTTGAGCCTGATCGAGCCCGACGTGGGCTCCACCAGGCGGTTGATACAGCGCAGCATGGTGCTCTTGCCGGCGCCGGAGGCACCGACGATGGACACCACGCTGCTGCCCTCCACCGTCAGGTCGAGCCCCTCCAGCACAGGCGCGTCGCGGCCGTAGCGCTTGACCAGTTTCGAAATCTCCAGCATTCAACCACCTCACGTCACAGGAAAAGGAGCGCCCCCGGTCATGCCGAGGGCCCCAGCATTCGCCAGGCTCACTCCTGCTCCAGGTCCTCGCGGGTGTAGCTCACGCCGTTGGCTTCCTGAATGGTGCGAATGACCTTCCAGTGCTCTTGGTAGTTGATGGGGATGAACTTCTCGACGCCCTCGAACTCATCGCCCAGCTCGGTGCCGGCGAATTCGAAGCTGAAGAAGGCTTCCTCGATCTTGTCGACCAGGTCTGGATGCAGGTTGTGGGCATAGTTGTAGGACGTAGTGGGGAAGCGATCCGACTCGTAGATCATGCGCACTTCCGCGGGGTCGTAGAGGCCCCGCGCGGCCATGCGCTCGACCACTTCGGAGGCCACCGGGGCGGCATCGTAGTCGCGGGCGACCACGCCCAGCATCGACTGGTCGTGACTGCCGGAATAGATCACCTCGTAGTCCTCGTCGGGCACCACGCCTTCTTCGGGGAACAAGGCGCGCGGCGCCTGGTTGCCGGAGTTTGAGGTCGGCGAGGTATGGGCGATCCGCTTGCCCTTGAGATCCTCCATCTCCTCGATGTCGGAGTCGACATGGGTGTAAACCTGCAGGGTATAGCCGAACTGGCCGTCGTCGGAGCCCATCAGCGCGAAAGGCACTGCCCCTGCGAGATTGACGGCGAACGGCGTCGGGCCGGTTGAGAAACCGGCGATGTGGAGACGCCCGCTGCGCATGGCCTCGACCTGGGCCGAATTGGACTGCACGGCAAAGAAGCGCACATTGCGTCCGGTCACTTCCTGCAAGTGGTCGATGAAGGGCTGCCAGATGTCCGAGTAGATGGCTGGATCCTCGACCGGGGTATAGGCAAAGATCAGTGTATCGGGATCGACCCACTCAGACTCATCGGCGGGGCGGTCGGCGACAAGATCGCCGTTTTCATCACAGTAGAGGTCATCCAGGTCGCCACGGGGGCAGTCGGCCTGGGCCTGCGCGGACGCCGACATCACCAAGGCCAGCGGCAGCAACGAGGAGAGGGCCAAGGTGGCGAAGGGGGTACGGCCGAACGTCTTTGATATTGTCATTGGCGTGTCTCTCTGTATCACTGTAATTATTTGAGTCGATGTCGTTCATAGGCATTATGGCAGGATCGAATGACTTGGGTGATCCCGCTTATCCTGCTCGAAAGCGAACATGCACAAGCCTTGATGATCGCAAACGAAACTAATCACCAATCTAGGTAGTATGACAAGACGATGTCAATCCGATTTCACTCCACCCCCAGTCAACGCCGCAATCGCTACCTGCTGATGCGACACGGCCATAGCCAGGCCAATGCCCGGCGACTGATCATCAGCACCCCGGCCAGGGGCCTGACAGCGTTCGGCCTTTCCGAGCAGGGCGAAGCGCAGTTGGAAGCACTGCTCGCCGAATGGCGCTGGCCGATACCGACCCGCATCCTGCACTCGGACTTCCTGCGCACCACCGAAACCGCCAGGCGAGTGGCCGCTCACTTCGGCATTGCGCTGCAACCCGAGCCGCGTCTGCGCGAGCGCGACTTCGGCGACCTCGAAGGCCTGGAGGACAGCCACTACGAGGACGTCTGGACACATGACGCGATCGACCCCGAACATGGTGAAGATGGTGTCGAAAGCGTGGCCAGCGTCGCCGCCCGCATGCAGGGCGTGATCGCCTCGCTGGAGCAGGCGCTGCGTGACGAAACCATGCTGCTGGTGAGCCACGGCGACCCGCTGCAGATCATGCTGACCGCTCTCGAAGGTCGCCTCCTGACAGAGCATCGCGGCCGCGAAGCGCTGCTTCCGGCCAGCATCACGATGCTCGACTGAACCATGCCCGCCTGAACTATGCCCGACTGAGCGAGTGCCCCAACGTAACGGCTGACGCTCGTCGCAATCTGGGTTAGCATCGAATCGTCGGCAGGGATGTCGGCCAGTTCATCGTACTGCGATGCGTCAACGGGAGGAGCCCGATGCGACAGTTCCTGTTTCCCCGCCGCCCCATGTCCCGCGGCGTCCTGCTCTTCAGCCATTTCGTGCTGCAGCTCGGCCTGCTGGCAAGCGCCGCACTGTGGCTGCTGCCACGCACCCCCTGGTTCGCCGCCATCGACTGGCACCAGGCCTGGCCCAGCCTGGCGCTGGGTGCCGGACTCTGGCTGGCCGCCACCCTGGGCCTGCGTCTGCTCGTCGAGCTCTGCCTGCTGCCTCATCATCTGGGCGCCCGGGTCGGCTTCGCCCCCGGCGATGTGGTCACCCGCTCATTCGAACGCCGGCCGGCCGTGCATGACAGCCAGGCGGCCTGGACCAGCGAGGCACGTCCGGTGGAAACCGAGCCCAGCGTTCTGGGCAATGCGCGCGTGACACGGCCCGCCGAGCCCCTCAAGCCCCAGGGAAGCCTCTGATCCACACGCCACGGCCACTTAGCCTATTCGCTAAGCAAGCCGCTATGTAATCCGAAAGTAAGCCTCTGTTATGATCGGTCTACCGCCTGACGGATGAGACTTCTCATGCCGGCACCGATCCATCCCGACGCTACACGCCTCCTCACTGCCCTTGCCAGGGGCAGTCAGGCGCTGATGCAGGGGCGCTTCTGGGGCAATGGCGTCGATGCCCTGCTGGGCGAAATCGGCCGGGCTTCCGGCGCCAGCCGCGTGTGGATCTTCCAGCTCCTCGAGCTGCAGGACGAAGCCGTCATTCAGGACTACGTCTTCGAGTGGGCTGCCGCACCGGGCTACCGCCAGCTCACCCACAAGCGATTTCGCTTCTTCTCCACCCTCTTCGACGACCCCCTCTATCGAAGCATGGTCGAGGAGCGCCAGCGCGGCGTGGCGCAGCACTTCATCACCGAACGGATGCCGGACGGTACGCTGCGTGAAAACCTCGCCAGCCAACGAATTCGCTCGATGGTCACGGTCCCCATCATGGTGGACGGGCGCTGGTGGGGCACGCTGGGAATCGACGACTGCGAGCGACCGCTCGATTGGAAGGGCGCCGGCCTCGAAGCCTTGGCCGTGGCCGCCGAACTGATCGCTTCGGCCATCTATCGACACCAGCTCTCCAGCCGGCGACGTCAGTTGGAGCTCTTTCAGCAGGTCGCCGACTGCGGCATCTGGGAGATCGACCTGCACAGCGGTTCGACCTGGTGTTCCCGAGCCCTGCTGCGTACGTTGGGCTACCCCGACAACTACGCTTGCCTGCCGCTGCGACGCCTGCTGGTCCACATCCTCCCAGCCGATCGCCAGCGGCTCTGGGCGCAGCTGCGCGAATGCCGTGCGGGCGCGCGGAAGAGTTGTCGTCTCGACGTACGGTTGCACCGTGGCGGCGAACCGCTGCGCTGGCATGAGATCGTCGCCGAGCTGGCCCTCGACGAGAACGGCCAGCCCACTATCATCTCGGGCCTGGCCATCGACATCACCCGGCGCAAGCAGGGCGAGCAGCGCGCCATGATCGCCGCCGAATACGACGAACTCACCGGTGTGATGAATCGACGTGGACTCACGCGTCGCACGCAAGCGCTCCTGAACGGTACGCCGTCCGCGCCGTGCCATCTGCTGCTGCTGGATATCGACAACTTCAAGGTGATCAACGATTGCTATGGACACCCCGCGGGCGATGCCCTGCTGAAACTGCTGGCCACCCAACTGGGTAATGAGCTACGCGATCAAGACGTCCTGGCGCGCGTGGGTGGGGAGGAGTTCGCCCTGCTTGTCGGTGATCTCGACGACACCCAGGTACTGCAACTGGGGGAACGCCTAAGGGCCAGCATCGCCGATACGCCCTTTCCCCTGCAGCTGCTTGCCAGCGACGTGAAGACCCGCCATGTCGATATCACCGTCAGCATCGGCATCGCCAGACTGCCCCATGGGCAAGACCCACAGCACGCCCAGGCGCTGGCCACCGCCCAGGCCGACCAGGCGCTCTACGCCGCCAAGCACGCCGGACGCAACCGCGTATTGATCTTTGGACGGCATGACGCTCCGCCGGACCCGCAGGATGGTACGGGCCCGGCGAATCCCTCCCTCAGTGGCCCAGGATCTGGCTGAGGAAGAGCTGGGTGCGCTCGGACTGAGGATTGTTGAAGAAAGGCTCCGGCGCGTTCTCCTCGATAATCTGGCCCTGGTCCATGAAGATCACGCGGTCGGCCACGGTCTTGGCGAAGCCCATCTCGTGGGTCACGCAGAGCATGGTCATACCCTCCTCCGCCAGCTCGACCATGACATCGAGCACCTCCTTGATCATTTCCGGATCGAGCGCCGAGGTGGGTTCGTCGAACAGCATCACGTCGGGGTGCATGCACAGCGAGCGGGCAATCGCCACGCGCTGCTGCTGGCCACCGGAGAGCTGGCCGGGATATTTCGTGGCCTGCTCGGCGATCTTGACCCGCTCCAGGTACTGCATGGCGAGCTGCTCCGCCTCACGGCGCGGCTTCTTCTGCACCCACTTCTGTGCCAGACAGCAGTTCTCGAGCACCGTGAGGTGTGGGAAGAGGTTGAAGTGCTGGAATACCATGCCCACGCTGCGGCGGATCTGTTCGATGCGCTTGACGTCCTGGGTCAATGGTACGCCGCCGACCACGATCTCGCCGGCCTGGTGCTCCTCGAGGTGATTGATGCAGCGAATCAGCGTCGACTTGCCCGAGCCCGAGGGTCCGCAGATGACGATCCGCTCGCCACTCTTCACTTCGAGATCGATATCGCGCAGTACGTGAAAGTCGCCGTACCACTTGTTAACGCCGCGCATCTCGACCATCGGGGTCTTGGCGCCGGCCTGGGTTGCCTGTTCAGTCATTGTTCTCGTTCCTTACCGCTTGTGGCCGGTATGCAGTTTTCTTTCCAAATATTGGCTGTAGCGCGACATGCTGAAGCAGAAGATCCAGAACATGAACGCGGCGAACACGTAGCCCTCCAGGGAGAAGCCCAGCCAGCGGGAATCCGACAGCGCCGCCTGCACGATGCCCAGCAGATCGAACAGACCGATGATCATGACCAGGGTGGTGTCCTTGAACAGCGAGATGAAGGTGTTGACGATGCCGGGGATCATCATCTTCAACGCCTGGGGCAGCACGATCAGCCCCATGCGCATCCAGTAGCTCATGCCCAACGCCGCCGCCGCCTCCTCCTGGCCACGTGGTATGGCCTGCAGCCCGCCGCGGATGACCTCGGCCATGTAGGCGCTCTGGAACAGGGTGATGCCGATGAAGGCCCGGATCAGGCGGTCGACGCTCACGCCGGTCGGCATGAACAGCGGCAGCATTACCGACGCCATGAACAACACCGTGATCAGCGGCACGCCGCGCCAGAACTCGATGAACACCACGCAGAAGCTCTTGACGATGGGCATCTGCGAACGGCGCCCCAGGGCCAGCAGGATACCGATCGGCAATGCACCGACCATACCCACTACGGCCAGCACCAGGGTCAGCATCAGGCCGCCCCAGCGATGGGTCGGCACCTGCGGCAGGCCGAAGTGACCGCCATAGAGCATGAAGTAGGCGAAAACCGGGAATGCCACCAGCACCGCCAGCGCCACCCAGCGCTTGAACGGCAGCCGCGGGATGGCCAGCCAGGCGATCAAGGCGGCAAAGGTGACGAACGTCACATCGACCCGCCAGATCTCGCCACGCGGATAGAGTCCGTAGATGAACTGGGTGAAACGGGCGCTGACGAACACCCAGCAGGCCCCCTCGCGGGAGCAGTCATCCCGCGTGGTGCCGATCCAGTCGGCATTGATGAAGGCCCACTGAATCGTTGGCGTCAACAGCAGGTAGAGCAGATAGATCCCCAGCAGGGTGAAGAAGCCGTTCACCGGCCCGCTGAACAGGTTGGCCCGCAGCCAGGCCACCGGCCCCACCGTGTTCTTCGGCGCCGGGCGCGCCTCGATCATCTTTTGTTGAATCGTCATGGCGCCTCTCCTAGCGTTCCACCAGCGCCACGCGGGCGTTGAACCAGTTCATGAACATCGACACCAGCAGGCTGATGGTGAGGTAGACCGCCATGGTCATGGCAATGACCTCTATCGCCTGGCCCGTCTGGTTGAGGGTCGTGCCGGCGAACACCGAGACCAGATCGGGGTAGCCGATGGCCGTGGCCAGCGAGGAGTTCTTGATCAGGTTGAGATACTGGCTGGTCAGCGGCGGGATGATCACACGCAAGGCCTGGGGTACCACCACCAGGCGCAGCACCAGGTTCTGCGGCAGGCTGAGCGCCTGGGCCGCCTCGGTCTGGCCGTGGGGTATCGCCTGAATGCCGGAGCGCACGATCTCGGCGATGAACGACGCCGTGTAGATCGACAGCGCCAGCCACAGGGCCAGGAACTCGGGAATGATGGTAAAGCCGCCGCGGAAGTTGAAGCCGCGCAGCTCCGGTACGTCCCAGGTCACCGGTACGCCGGTGGCCACCAGCACAAGCAGTGGCAGGCCGACGATCAGGCCCAGCGAGATCCAGCCCGCCGGCAGGCGCTTGCCGGTTGCCTCATGGCGCCGCTTGTTCCAGATCATCAGCGCGATGCTGGCCACGATGGCCACGCCAAAGGCCAGGGGGATCAGGCCGAAGCCGGACTCGAACAACGGCTCCGGCACATAGAGGCCGCGCACGTTGAGGAAGATCACTTCGCCGAGGGAGTAGCTATCCCGCGCCGAGGGCATGGCGCGCAGGACGGCGAAGTACCAGAAGAAGATCTGCAGCAGCAGCGGGATGTTGCGGAATATCTCGATATAGCCCGTCGCCAGCCTGGCGATCAACCAGTTGGGTGAAAGCCGGGCAATACCGACGATGAAACCGATGGTGGTCGCAGCGATGATCCCCAGCGCGGAAACCAGCAGGGTATTGAGCAGGCCCACCAGGAAGGTTCGGCCGTATGTGCTCTGCGACGAGTAGTCGATCAGGCTCTGGACGATGCCGAAACCGGCGGTATTGGTCAGAAAACCGAAGCCAGTGGTGATGCCGCGGGCGGCCAGGTTGGCTTGGGTATTGCCGACGATGTAGAGCAGGAAGGCCACCACCGCTGCGATCAGCAGGACCTGGAATATCAACGCCCGCTTGGCGCGATCGCGCCAGAAAGGCGGTTTTGGGCCTATGGATGGGGCCTTGGGTCGAACGGACATGAAGGGACTCTCCGCCTGGATCCGTCAAGCAGGTATCAGCCAACCGGCCCGGGGTGTATCCGGGCCGGAGGCAGTACGAGGATCGGGGCATCTCGCGATGCCCCGGGCGGTACGATCAGCGAATCGGCGGAGCGTACTGGATGCCGCCTTCGGTCCACAGGGCGTTGATGCCGCGCTCGATCTGCAGCGGCGAGCCCATGCCGACGTTACGCTCGTAGCTTTCGCCGTAGTTGCCTACCTGGCTGATGATGTTGTAGGCCCAGTTGGCGTCGAGGCCCATGCCTTCACCGTAGTTGCCGTCCTGACCCAGCAGGCGGGCAATGTCCGGATCCTCGGAGTTGCGCATCTCGTCGACGTTCTCGCTGGTGACGCCCATCTCCTCGGCGTTGAGCATGGCGAACAGCGACCACTTGACGATGTTGAACCACTGGTCGTCGCCCTGGCGCACCACCGGGCCCAGCGGTTCCTTGGAGATGACCTCCGGCAGGATCACGGACTGGTCCGGGTCAGAGAGCTGGATGCGCAGCGCGGCCAGCTGCGAGGTGTCGGAGGTCAGCACGTCGCAGCGCCCGGCCTCGTAGCCGCCCACGGTCTGCTCGGAGGTGTCGAAGACGATGGGGTCGAACTGCATGCCGTTGGCACGGAAGTAGTCGGCCACGTTCAGCTCGGTGGTGGTGCCGGACTGAACGCAGATGGCCGCGCCGTCGAGATCCTTGGCACTGGAGACGCCCAGGTCCTTGTTGATCATGAAGCCGATGCCGTCGTAGAAGTTCACGCCGGCGAAGTTCAGGCCCAGAGTGGTATCACGGGTGGTGGTCCAGGTAGTGTTGCGCGAGAGCAGGTCGACCTCGCCGGACTGCAGCGCAGTGAAGCGCTCCACCGCGTTCAGCGAGATGTAGCGCACCGCCTCGGCATCGCCGAACACAGCGGCGGCCACGGCACGGCAGACGTCGACATCGAGACCCTGCCACTCGCCCTGGTCGTCCGGCGCAGAGAAGCCCGGCAGGCCGTCACTGACGCCACACTGTACGGCACCACGCTCGATGGTGTTCTCCAGCGTGTCGGCTGAGGCCACGGCGGCGGTTCCCAGTGCCAGTGCCGCTGCGGAAGTGAGCAGCACCCACTTGTTCTTGTTGTCGCGCATGTAAAGATCCCTCGTAGAAAATTGGAATTCTTGAAAGCAGCATGCCGGAGCATGTGCCTGCACCTTAGCAAGGTTTGTTCCAAGGCAGGGATAGTGCAGGCAAAACTCTTATTCAACGCTCGCACCGGAGACGATCCGGCCTGAGCCGCCGCACCGCTTTGGTGCAACCAGGCATGCCTCAGCGCACCGGTGGCGCATAGTGCAGTCCACCCTCGGTCCACAGGGCGTTCTGGCCGCGAGCAATGTTGAAATCGGAGCCGGCCCCCACGTTGCGCTCGAACATCTCGCCGTAGTTGCCCACCTGCTTGACGATCTGGTAAGCCCAGTCGACGGTGAGCCCCATGCCCTCGCCGTAGTTGCCATCGCGGCCCAGCAAGCGAGCGATGTCCGGGTCTTCTGAGTTGAGCATCTCGTCGACGTTGGCCTGGGTAATGCCCAGTTCCTCGGCATTGAGCATGGCGAACAGCGACCACTTGACGATATTGAACCACTGGTCGTCGCCCTGGCGCACGGCCGGCCCCAAGGGTTCCTTGGAGATGACTTCGGGCAATACCATGGCGCTGTCGGGGTCGGCCAGTTGCATACGCTGGGCGTAGAGTTGTGAGGCATCGGAGCTGAGCACGTCGCAGCGCCCGGCCTCGAAGCCTGCTATCGACTGCTCGGGCGAGTCGAATACCACCGGCTCGTACTCTATGCCATTGGCACGGAAGTAATCGGCCAGGTTGAGTTCGCTGGTGGTGCCAGATTGGGTGCATACCGCGGCACCGTCGAGCTCCGTGGCACTCTCCACGCCGAGGTCGCTAGCCACCAGGAAGGCCTGCCCATCGTAGTAGCTGACGCCGGTGAAGTTGAGGCCAAGCGTCGTGTCGCGGCTCGACGTCCAGGTCGTGGTACGCGAGAGCACGTCCACTTCGCTCGACTGCAGGGCCGTGAACCGTTCCACCGAATTGAGCGGTACGAAGTGCACCTTTTCGGCATCGCCCAGCACCGCGGCGGCGATGGCCCGGCAGACATCGGTATCCAGGCCCCGGTAGTTATCCTCATCGTCCAGTGCCGAGAAGCCCGGCTGGGCAGCATTGACGCCACAGCGCACCTGATCTCGCTCGCGAACGTCATCGAGCGTGGCCGCCTGGGCCAGGCCGATGCCGCCCAGCATCAGCGTCGCCGATGCCAAGCAAGCCAGCCTGTCGTTATAGGTCATGTCGTTCCCTCGTTGTCGTTGGATGAAAGCCCTGGCAGGGCCTCGCTTATGCTTAGCGCATCCTCACGCTACCTGCACGACGCCTCGCCGCCCGCGCGGCCCTTGCCTTCAACGAAGAATATTTAGCCCACTAAGAAAACGCCCCGCAGGCCAGGCCTGCGGGGCGTTCGGGTAGCGCATCAGTAGGAAGTGTGGACGAGGGGCCCAACACTTCTACCTGGGGCTAACGGCGTCAGTGCCGGATGAGATAGTCAAAGGCGCCCAGGGCGGCCTTCGAGCCCTCGCCCATGGCGATGACGATCTGCTTGTAGGGCACCGTGGTCACGTCGCCGGCAGCGAAGATGCCCGGCACCGAGGTCATGCCGCGCTCATCGATCACGATCTCGCCGCGCGGCGACAGCTCGATCGGCGAGTCGGTGAGCCACTCGGTGTTGGGCACCAGGCCGATCTGCACGAAGATACCCTCCAGCTCGAGCGTCTTGATGGCGCCGCTGGCGCGCTCTTCAAAGGTCAGGCCGGTGACGCGGGTGCCGTCGCCGTTGACCTCGGTGGTGCGGGCGCCAAGTACGATCTCGACGTTGGGCAGGCTGCGCAGCTTCTTCTGCAGCACTGCGTCGGCACGCATCTCGTCCATGAACTCGATCAGCGTCACGTGGCCGACGATGCCGGCCAGGTCGATGGCCGCCTCGACGCCGGAGTTGCCGCCGCCGATCACCGCCACGCGCTTGCCCTTGAACAGCGGGCCGTCGCAGTGGGGGCAGTAGGCCACGCCCTTGTTGCGGTACTCGGCTTCGCCGGGCACGTTCATCTCGCGCCAGCGGGCGCCGGTGGAGAGGATCAGCGTCTTGCTCTTGAGGCTGGCGCCGGATTCGAATACCACCTCGTGCTCGCCGCCCTGGTCGGCCGCCGGAATCAGCTTCACGGCACGCTGCAGGTTCATGATGTCGGCTTCATACTCCTTGACGTGCTGTTCCAGCGCCGCGGCCAGCTTGGGGCCTTCGGTGTAGGACACGGAGATGAAGTTCTCGATGGCCATGGTGTCGAGTACCTGGCCACCGAAGCGCTCGGCCGCCACGCCGGTACGGATGCCCTTGCGCGCGGCATAGATGGCCGCCGCCGCACCGGCCGGGCCACCGCCCACTACCAGTACGTCGAAAGCCGCCTTCTCGTTGAGCTTGGCCGCCTCGCGCTGGGCCGCACCGGTGTCGACCTTGGCCAGGATCTGCTCCAGGCTCATGCGGCCCTGATCGAAGGGCTTGCCGTTGAGGTAGATGCTCGGCACCGACATCACCTGGCGCTCTTCGACCTCGTCCTGGAACAGCGCGCCGTCGATGGCGACGTGGCGCACGCCGGGGTTGAGGATCGCCATCAGGTTCAGCGCCTGCACCACGTCGGGGCAGTTCTGGCACGACAGCGAATAGTAGGTCTCGAAGTGCAGCTCGCCCTCGAGCCCCTTGATCTGCGCGATGGTGTCGTCGCTGACCTTGGGCGGATGGCCGCCGACCTGCAGCAGCGCCAGCACCAGCGAGGTGAACTCGTGGCCCATGGGAATGCCGGCGAACACCAGGCCGGTATCCTCGCCGGGACGATTCAGCGCAAAGGAGGGCTTGCGCGCGTCTTCGCCGTCGAGGCGCAGACTGATCTTGTCGCAGAGGCTCTCGATATCCTTGAGCAGCCCATGGAGCTCCTTGGATTTCGCGCCGTCATCGAGGGACGCGACGATCTCGAACGGCTGAGTAACCTTCTGCAGGTAGGCTTTTAGCTGGCTTTTCAGATTGTCGTCCAACATGACCGCGGTTTCCTTCATGTCTGGCTCAAGAACGACGGCAAGAAGCATCCCGAACGCGGACCGAAATCAGCGCGGCAGAAGCTTGCTCGTCTTGGAAAGAGCGCCCGGGCAGTAAAATGCCCGGGCGTGGTACACGCGAGGTCAGAGGGTAGCCTCGCGGGCCGCAGGATCGGTTAGATCTTGCCGACCAGGTCCAGGGACGGAGCGAGGGTCTCTTCGCCTTCCTTCCACTTGGCCGGGCAGACCTCGTTCGGGTTGGCGGCGACGTACTGGGCAGCCTTCAGCTTGCGCAGGGTCTCAGAGACGTCGCGGGCGATCGCGTTGTCATGGATCTCCAAGGTCTTGATCACGCCTTCCGGGTTGATCACGAAGGTGCCGCGCAGGGCCAGACCGGCTTCCTCGATGTGCACACCGAAGGCACGGGTCAGCTGGTGAGTCGGGTCACCGACCAGCGGGAACTTGGCCTTGCCCACCGCCGGCGAAGTCTCGTGCCACACCTTGTGCGAGAAGTGGGTGTCGGTAGTGACGATATAGACTTCGGCACCGGCCTTCTTGAACTCCTCGTAGTGCTCGGCGGCGTCCTCGACCTCGGTCGGGCAGTTGAAGGTGAACGCGGCCGGCATGAAGATCACCACGGACCACTGGCCTTTCAGATTCTCGTTGGAAACCTCGACGAACTCGCCGTTGTGGAAAGCGGTAGCCTTGAACGGCTGGACTTCGGTGTTGATCAGGGACATTCAGTAAAGCTCCAAGTCATTGATGGGTGATCCGAATACGGGGCCTATCATATCCATCGCAACCGATAGGCGAAAATTGATTGCCGCCATGGTTCCGATAAGGCTTGTCTATGGTGGCACCCGAGCCTCATTGCAAGGCGACGGCCTCACCCTGACGGTCCAGCGCCAGGAAGCTCTGGGTATTGCCCATCTGCAGCGCTTCGACCATGCGCTGCAGCTGGCGTTCGACGGCATCGTCAGGCACGGCCTTGCCGCCGCTGCCTGATAGTGCCCCGACGAACACGATGTCCCATTCGATCCCGGTACGCTGCGACTCCCTCTCCAGCGCCGCCATGTCGCTGAGCTCCTCGGGGGCCTTGTCGACGCATAGCACCGGAGTGAGGACGCCGCCCTCCCCTTGCTCGAAGCGCTGGCGCTGCTCCGCGGTGGGGTTGTCCGGCAGCTCGGCGCGGGTGAACACGAACAGCAGCCGCTGGGGTTCGGACTGGCGCCGCGCTTCTTCCAGCAGGTCGGCAAAACGGGAAATGGCCAAGGGGACCTCCATGAATAGCAGCCCCCGGCATGGGGCGATGTGTGCGAGCGCCGGCCTGCCCGGCGCTGTTGCGGATACCATAGCGCAATCGCCAGCGGCATGCCTGACCTCGGTCAAGGTGTGGTCTGCGTTCGCGCCGGAAAACGTGCCAGCACTTCACGCGCCTCGTCGCCGCGGAGAATTTCCAGCGGCAGCAGGGTGCCGGGTGGCTGTCGCCGCACCAGCCGCGTGAGGTCGGCGGGCTGCGTCAGGCGCTCGCCAGCAGCCCGCAGGATGACGTCACCCTCCTCCAGCCCCGAACGCTCGGCCACGGAGCCTTCGAGCATGCCCTGAACCTCGACCCCGTCATCATGGGGCGCGACCAAGATGCCCAGTTGCATCGGCGCATCGGCTTGCGTCGCGCCTTCTGCAAACGCGAACACGGCCCGCGCCAAGCCCTCGGGCGGTGGCTCGCACTCGCCCACCGGCCAGGGCAACAGCACGGCATGTGCAGTCACACCGAGATCATCGAGCTGATGAGGCACGCCGTGGTCGTACTGCAGGTGGCCTTGGCCGATCAGGCCGACCACCAGCTCGTCGGCACCAGCGGCCTCCACCAACCCGGCGGCCATCGCCCGATCCCACACCAGTTGCGCCGCGATGAAGCGCTCGAGCCCCTCGCTGTCGCTTGAGTCTGCGTGCTGAGCATGGATGGCGGCCAGGCGTTCACGATAGTCGGGCAGGGCCTCGGCCGGGGCGGAAATGCCGAAGCGCTCGGCTGCGGGCACCGCCTGCCAGCCCTCTTCGATCAGGCGCCCACGCAGTTCGGGCGTGACGTTGAGGGCCACGAGCGGCACCCGCTGCAGGCGGGCGAAGTGGAGAATCGGCAGGTAGAGCTCGGGATCGAAGCCCCAGGCGCTGTACCATTCGCTCGCTTCGAGAAAGCCCACCTCGTCGAGCTCCCCGGCGACCCAGGCGTCCAGCGCCGGCTGGGCCTCACGGGGCAGCATCTCCAGACCGATCACCATGTCGGGGCGATGGGCGTGCAGCCCGGCCAGAGTGTGCAACTGCCAGCGGTGGTGGTCCATGCGGTCGTGCTGTTCACCGAGCAGCACCACGTCGCGCCCGGCCAATTCGGCGAACAGCGCAGCGCCATCCTGGCGCTCACCGCCGGGCAGGTACCAATGGCCAGGGTCGGGGCAGGTATCGGCACGCACCGGCAGGGGCGCGAGCATCAGGAGCAGGCAGACCCGCATGGCCAGCGCGCGAAACCAGTTGGGCGAGTGTCGCATCGGCATCTCCAATCGAACTGCCGACCATGATGCCGCATTGCGCCCCGCCAGGCAGCATCAGGCCGCCTCCTCCTGCACCGCGTCGCCAGCGCTCTCCTCGAAGTGAAACTCCAATTGGGTCGGCTCCAGGCGCGGATCGAGCTCGGCGAAGTGCGGCGTCTCCAGCGTGGGCACCGCCACGAAGGGCTCCTGCTCGATCTCTTCCACCGGCACGCCGGGACGACGGCGCAGGCGCAGCGCCACGAACAGCGCCAGGATGAGCGAGGCGCCGCCGAGGAAGACCCACAGCCCATCGGGACCGATCGCCTGCATCACCAGCGAGGCCGAGAACGGACCGATGATCGAGCCGATACCGTACCAGATCATCAGCTTGGCATTGGCGGCCACGATTTCGCCGGGCTCCAGCCAATCGTTGGTGTGGGCCAGGCTCAGCGCATAGAGAGTGTGCAGCATGGCGGTATGGAAGCAGGCCGCCAGCACCAGCATCCAGAAGTCGATGCGTACCATCATCGACACGAAGGCCCCCGAGATCGTCATCACCACGGCCATGCCGAGGATTACCTTGCGCCGGTCGATGCGATCGGAGAGTCGGCCCAGCCCCCACTGGGCGAACAGCGCCACCATGGTGGTGATCGCCATGAAGCGGGCCGTCTCGCCGGTGGTCAGGCCAATCTCCTGGCCATAGAAGGGCGTCATGGCGAAGAAGGCCTGCACCATCATGCCGGCGGTGAAGGCGCCCACCAGCCCCACCGGAGCGCGCTTGAACAGTGCCTTCAGGCGAATCTTCCGGGGCTGGATGTCGTGGGTCTGGCGCGGGCCGTGGATGCGCACGATCGACAGCGGCACCAGGGCCAGGGCGAACAGCATGCCAACGATGGAGAACAGCGCCGGCCCGGCCGGGTCGGACAGGTTGAGCATCCACTGCCCACCGGCCAGCGACAGGGTCGAGATGATCATGTAGAGCGCCAGCACCCGGCCGCGGTTGTCGTTGGTCGACTCGCCCGACACCCACGACTCCATCACCATCAGCATGCCCGCCGTTGCCACCCCGCCAAGCAGCCGCCAGGCCAGCCAGGCCCAGGGGTTGACCCACAGGCCATGGAGCATGGCGGTGACCGCCAGGATCCCCGCACAGGCGGCGAAGACGCGGATATGGCCGACGCTGCGGATGCGCTTCTCCAACGCATAGCTGCCCAGCACGAAGCCCAGCGAGAAGCTCGACATCAGCAGGCCCGCCATGTGCGAGGGGAAGCCCTCGATGGACATACGCACCCCGAGCAGGGTCATGATCAGGCCGTGGCCGAGCAGGAAACTGATTTCGCAGACGAACAGGATCGGAAGGGTCGCCGGTAGACTGCGCAAGATGTCACTCCATTGACGTGGCCGAATGCATCCCGGGCGAACGCCTGCCCGGGGCCAAGAAATCGCTGGCCTGAGTGTAGAAAGCCCTCTCCCTTCCGCGCCAGTCTGCCCATGGCGCATTGCCGTTCCCGTTGAGTGCGGTCTACGCTGAAATGACCATGCATACCTCGATCAGGCTTATGGAGGTGTTAGATGGCAGGGATGCGCAACGCGGCATGCCGTCGCCTGGGCTGGCTCGCCGCCCTGCTGGGCATCGCCTGGCTGACTGCCGCCGGCGCGGAAGAGCGTACGGCGTCACCCGATGAAGGCGCGGCGGACCCCGCCGAGACCATCGAGCCGCCCGACATCGACACCGGCCAGCACGGCACCAGCAGCGGCATTACCCAGTCGGACATGAATCAGGAAGAAGAGGGCTCCGGCAGCGGCCAGACCCAGGGCGACGACATGCGCCAGACCCCCGCGGCGGGCTCCGATGCCGGCCCTTCTCACGAAGTCCAGACGCCCGAAGGCGAAGAAGAAGATAACGAAGAGCAAACCATGCCCGACGAGCCGCTGGGCGCCGAGGATGAAGGCCGGCGAGAGGATGGCGAGCCGCAGAGCAGCAACGAAGGTTAGGCAGTGCCGTGACGCCGCGTCCCGAGTCGTCCGGCAGCGCCTGCCAAGAACCGCTACGCTTTGCGTAGGACAGGCACAGGCGGCGCAATGCCTGCCGCGTGCGGCGAATGACAAGACGGTGACAAGACCGACCGTGACAGCCACCAGGCAGAACAAGAGGGTACAGAAACCAGGCAGGAGGCCCCATGACCCTTCGGGTGACACGCAGACAATTCTTCAAGCTAGGAGCGGCGGGAATGGCCACGTCCAGCATGGCCATGATGGGCTTCGCCCCGGAACCCGCCGTCGCCTCGATACGCCATTTCAAGCTGACCGGCGCCAAGATCACGCGCAGCAACTGCACCTACTGTTCGGTGGGCTGCGGCGTGCTGCTCTACAGCCGGGGCGATGCGGCGATCAACAATGTCGACGACATCTACCACGTGGAGGGCGACCCGGACCATCCGGTGAGCCGCGGCTCGCTGTGCCCCAAGGGCGCCGGGCTGCTCGACTATATCCAGAGCGACTCCCGGCTGCGCTATCCCCAGGTGCGTGAAGCCGGCAGCGACGAGTGGAAGCGGATCGGCTGGGACGAGGCGCTGGATCGCATCGCGCGCCACATGAAGGACGACCGCGACGCCAACTTCGTCGCCGACGCCGGTGGCAACACCGTCAATCACTGGATCTCGACGGGCATGCTGGCGGCCTCCGCGTCGACCAACGAGACCGCCTATCTGACCCACAAGGTGGTACGCAGCCTCGGCATGGTGGCCTTCGACAACCAGGCGCGCGTCTGACACGGACCGACGGTGGCAGGTCTTGCCCCAACATTCGGTCGCGGTGCCATGACCAATCACTGGGTCGATATCCGCAACGCCGATCTGATCATCGCCATGGGCGGCAACCCCGCCGAAGCGCACCCCGTGGGCTTTCGCTGGGTGATGGAGGCGCGCGAGCACAACGATGCGCGGCTGCTGGTGGTGGATCCCCGCTTCAACCGCACGGCGGCGGTAGCGGATTTCTACGCCGAGATCCGGACCGGTACCGACATTGCCTTCCTCGGCGGCTTGATCAACTACCTGATCGAGAGCGGCCGGTTCCAGCAGGACTACGTGCGCGCCTATACCGATGCCAGCCTGGTCGTCAGCCCCGAGTTCGGCTTCGACGACGGCCTGTTCACCGGCTACGACGCCGACAGCGGCGAGTACGACAAGTCGAGCTGGCAGTACGATTACGACGACGACGGCCACGCCCGGCGTGACGAGACGCTGCAGCACCCGCGCTGCGTCTTCCAACTGCTGCGCCGGCACTACAGCCGCTACACCCTCGACGTGGTGCATTCCGTGTGTGGCACGCCGAAAGAGAAGATCCAGCGGATCTGGGACATGGTTGCCGAGACGGCCGCGCCCGACAAGACCATGACCTTCCTCTACGCGCTGGGCTGGACGCAGCACTCGATCGGCTCGCAGATCATCCGCACGGCGGCCATCGTCCAGCTGCTGCTGGGCAACATGGGCATGCGCGGTGGCGGGGTCAACGCCCTGCGCGGGCACTCCAACATCCAGGGCCTGACCGATCTCGGCCTGCTCTCCAACCTGTTGCCCGGCTACCTGAGGCTGCCTCGCGCCGACGAGCAGGAGTACGACGCGTACATCCTGGAGCGGGCACGGCCGCCCCTGGTGGAGGACGAGGTCTCCTACTGGCGCCATTACGAGCGCTTCCACGTCAGCCTGATGAAAGCGTGGTTCGGCGATGCCGCCAGCGAGGGGAACGACTGGTGCTACGACTGGCTACCGAAGCTGGGCGAGGATCTCTACGACATCCTGCACACCTTCGAGCGCATGCATCGGGGCGAGGTGAACGGCTATATCTGCCAGGGCTTCAACCCGCTGGCGGCCTTCCCCCATAAGGCCAAGATCACCGAGTCGTTGTCGCAGCTGAAATACCTGGTGGTGATCGATCCACTGCGCACCGAGACGGCGGAGTTCTGGAAGAACCACGGCGAGTTCCACGACGTGGACCCGGCCACGATCGACACCGAGGTGTTCCGCCTGCCCACCACCGCCTTCGCCGAAGAGGACGGTACCATCGTCAACAGCTCGCGCTGGCTGCAGTGGTTCTGGGCCGCGGCGCCCCCTCCGGGTGAGGCGCGCTCCGACACGGCGATCATGGCCGGCATCTTCCTGCGCCTGCAGCGTCTCTATCAAGAGGAGGGAGGTGCCTTCCCCGATCCGATCCTCAACCTGCACTGGCCCTATCGCCGCCCCGAGGAACCGAGCCCCGAGGAGCTGGCACGCGAATACAACGGCTGGGCACTGGAGGACGTCTTCGACGAGGAGCGCAACCTGGTGATCCGGGCCGGCGAGCAGGTCGAAGACTTCGGCATGCTGCGCGCCGACGGCTCCACCGCCTGCGGCTGCTGGCTGTTCGCCGGCTGCTGGACCGAGGACGGCAACCAGATGGTGCGGCGCGACAACTCCGATCCCTACGGCACCGGGCAGACACTGGGCTGGGCCTGGTCGTGGCCCGCCAACCGCCGCATTCTCTACAACCGCGCCAGTGCTCGTCCCGACGGTACGCCCTGGGCGGCGCGCAAGGCCGTAGTGTGGTGGAACGGCCAGCGCTGGGTCGGCAACGACGTGCCCGACTTTCCATCCACTTCCGCCCCCGGCGACGGCCAGGCGCCGTTCATCATGAACCAGACCGGGCGCGGTCAGATCTTCGCCCGCGATCGCATGAACGAAGGGCCGTTCCCCGAGCACTACGAGCCTTTCGAGACGCCGATCGCCAACAACCCGCTGCACCCGGACAATCCCCTGGCCAAGCACAACCCGGGGGCCAGGGTATTCGAACAGGACCGCGAGAACTTCGGAACCTTCGAGGAGTTCCCCCACGCCGCGACCAGCTATCGCCTGACCGAGCACTTCCACTACTGGACGATGCACAACCGGCTCAATGCCATCGCCCAGCCGGAGAAGTTCGTCGAGATCGGCACAAGCCTGGCCGAGGAGCTGGGCATTGCCAAGGGCGACCGCGTGCGGGTCAGCTCCAAGCGCGGCTTCATCGAGGCTGTGGCGGTGGTGACCAAGCGCATCCGCCCGCTGCAGGTCGCCGGCCAGACCGTGCATCAGGTCGGTATCCCGCTGCATTGGGGCTTCCTCGGCGAGACGAAGAAGTCCTACCTGACCAACACCCTGACGCCATCCGTCGGCGACGCCAATACCCAGACGCCGGAATACAAGTCGTTCCTGGTGCGGGTCGAGAAGCTATAGGGCAAGGGACAAGGAGGCGAAACGATATGAGAGGCGACCAGATCAACCTGCAGAACGTCATCGCCCGGTCGGCGACTCAGGTGCCCTCGCCCCGGGAGCGCAGCGGCGGTGTCGACCGCGTGACCAAGCTGATCGACGTGTCGCGCTGCATCGGCTGCAAGGCGTGCCAGGTGGCCTGCGCCGAGTGGAACGACCTGCGCGACGAGGTCGGCGAATGCGTCGGCGAATATGACAACCCGCTCGATCTCTCGCCGGATACCTGGCAGGTGATGCGCTTCGACGAATACGAGGACGAGCAAGGCAACCTCGAGTGGCTGATCCGCAAGGACAACTGCATGCACTGCGCCGAACCGGGCTGCCTCGAGGCGTGCCCGGCGCCCGGCGCCATCGTCCAGTACGCCAACGGCATCGTCGACTTCAATTCGGAGCACTGCATCGGCTGCGGTTACTGCGTATCGGGCTGCCCCTTCGACGTGCCGCGCATCTCGAAGAAGGACCACAAGGCCTACAAGTGCACGCTGTGCTCCGATCGGGTATCCAACGGCCTGGAGCCGGCCTGCGTGAAGTCCTGCCCGACCGGCTCGATCATGTTCGGCACCCGCGACGACATGCTCGACCTGGCCGAGACCCGCACGAGCTTCCTCAAGCGCCGCGGCTACGACAACGCCGGGGTCTACAACCCCGAAGGCGTCGACGGCACCCATGTGATCTACGTGCTGCAGCACGCCGACAGGCCGGGGCTCTACAGCCACCTGCCGGAGGATCCGCGCATCAGCCCGCTGGTCGACGCCTGGAAGGGCGTGACCAAGCCGCTGGCATCGGTGGCGATCGGCCTGGCCGCCCTGACCGGCTTCTTCCACTACGTCACCGCCGGCCCCAAGGAGCATGGCGAGAGGGACGAAGCGGCGGTGCGCGAGGACGACGCCCGCGAACGTGAACGGGAGGAACGCCCATGAGCCTGGCCAAATCGGACCCTGAACTGCAGCGCTACAGCGTATGGAACCGCCTCAATCACTGGCTCGTCGCGATCAGCTTCGTGCTGCTGGTATTAAGCGGGCTGCCGTTCTTCCACCCCTTCTTCTGGTCGCTGACGGCACTGTTCGGCGGGCCGACCATGACCCGTATCCTGCATCCCTACATCGGCCTGTTCATGACCCTGATGTTCCTCTTCATGGCGGTCGCCTTCTTCAGGGAGAGCCTGATCCGCCGTCGCGACGTCCAATGGCTCAGGCAGATCCGCGACGTGCTGGCCAATCGCGACGAGAAGCTGCCGCCGGTGGGCAAGAACAACGCCGGCCAGAAGCTGGTGTACTGGATCATGCTCGGCTGCATCGCCCTGCTGCTGGTCACCGGCCTGCTGATCTGGCAGCCCTACTTCGCCGGGGCCGTCCCCATCACCCTGCGTCGGCTGGCGTCGCTGGGGCACGCCCTTTTCGCCTTTCTCGCCATCATCACCCTGATCATCCACGTCTACTCGGGAATCTGGGTCAAGGGATCGTTCCAGGCCATGGTGCGTGGCCGGGTCAGTTGGGCCTGGGCACGCCATCATCACAGTCTGTGGTACGAGGAGGAGCGCGAGAGGGCGCGCAAGCACCGCGCGATCAGCCGCCACCACGCGGCACCAACGAACCGACAGGAGTCGCCGTGACACACGCCTTCGGCAATGCCCCCACGGGGGTGATGCATCCCCCCGAGGTCCGCCTGCCCAACGACGACCATTTCGCCCGCCGCGCCCGGCGTTTGGGGGCACTCGCCGACCGCGTCGCTTCGCTGGACGACTTCCTGCGCTTCATGGCGCAACTGGCCCGGGCCCAGCAGGTTGCGCTGGAGCATGCCACGCCGCGCTGGCAGCCCCAGCCCGACGCCTTCGCCCCAGCGCTGGAGCACGGCATGCCGCCGCTCAACGTTCAGGCACTGCGCGGCGACATCGACCTCGAAGCCGAGCTCAACGCCCTGTTGAGCGCGCTCGAACTCCACGTCGGCCAGGCCCAGCGCCCCCTGCTCGACATCCTGCGCCAGCTGTCGGCGGCAGAGGTCGATCGGCTGGCGGGCGAGGTGCTGGCAGGCGAAGCCGGCAACGAGCGAACCCGCGGCCTGATGCCACTGGTGGCCGCCGCGCTGCAGGTGGCCTGGCTTCGCATGGCACTCACGCTGCCCCAGGCACCGGCGCGCCCCATCGGCGAGGTACGCACCCTTTGTCCCAGCTGCGGCTCGCCACCGCTGGCCAGCGTGATCGAGTCCGATCCGCAGTACCACGGCGTGCGCTACCTGCAGTGCGGGCTGTGCGCCACCCAGTGGTACCTGGAGCGCTCCATCTGCAGCGTCTGCGAGCAGAGCGGTAAGCTCGACTACCTGAGCCTGGCGCAAGGGAGCGATGGAGCCGTCCCCCTGCCGGCGCAGGCCGAGGCCTGCGGCGACTGCGGCAGCTACCTCAAGATTTTCCCGCGTTCGCTCGACTCCGAGGTCGAACCGCTGGCCGATGACCTGGCCAGCCTGGCGCTCGACCTGCTGCTCGACGAGGAGGGGCGCTACCGGCGCAGCGGGGCCAACCCACTGCTGATCGTCGAGAGCTGAGACAGTGCAGTTGGACGCCTTCCGGTCCGACATGCTATGCCATGAAAGATGACTATCCTTGTGGATGACTCTCCCTCGTAGGCAGGGAATGACCGACACCGGCATGGACATGACGACAATGGACGTTCGACGCAGCCTGCCCGCGGTGGATGCACTGCTGGCCCATCCCGATGTGCACGAGGCCCGACAGCGATTCGGTCATCGCCTCACCCGTCGCGCCGTGCGCCAGACCCTGGACGAGGCCCGCCACGACCTGGCGCAGGCGGGCTCTTCTCCCGACGAACCCGCCCTGGACGACCTGGCACGACGGGTGCTGAGCCGCCTGGTCGAACTGGCCCGGCCCGCCAGCCGCGCGGTGTTCAATCTCACCGGCACGGTCATCCACACCAACCTGGGCCGTTCGCCGCTCGCCGAGGCGGCCATCGAGGCCATAGCGCAAGCGGCGCGCCACCCGGTGGCGCTGGAATACGACCTCGACAGCGGCGGCCGCGGCGATCGCGACCGGCTGGTAGAAGGGCTGCTGTGCGAGCTGACCGGCGCCGAGGCGGCCACCGTGGTCAACAACAATGCCGGCGCCGTACTGCTGGCCCTGGGGGCGCTGGCCGCGGGCCGCGAGGCGTTGATCTCGCGTGGCGAACTGATCGAGATCGGCGGCGCCTTCCGCATGCCCGACATCATGGCCGCGGCGGGCTGCCGCCTGCGCGAGGTTGGCGCCACCAACCGCACCCACGCGAGCGACTTCGAGACGGCCATCGGCGAGCATACCGGGCTGATCGTCAAGGCCCACACCTCCAACTACGCCATCACCGGCTTTACCAGCAGCGTCCCCGAGACCCGCCTGGCCGAGATCGCCCACAGCCACGGCATTCCCTTCCTGATCGACCTCGGCAGCGGCGCGCTGGCCGACTTCACCGCGCTCGACCTGCCCTACGAGGCGCAACCCGGTGACGCCATCGGCGCCGGCGCCGACGTGGTCACCTTCAGCGGCGACAAGCTGCTGGGCGGCCCCCAGGCCGGCATCATCGTCGGCCGCCGCGAAGCCATCGCCACCATCAAGCGTCATCCACTCAAGCGCGCCCTGCGCCTGGACAAGCTGACCCTGGCCGCACTCGAGGCGACACTACGTCTCTACCGCGACAGCGACGCCCCGCAGCACGACATTCCCACCCTGGCGCAGCTGACCCGCCCGGAGGCCGCCATCGCCGCCACCGGCGAGCGGCTGCTTCCGCATGTGCAGCGCTTGCTTCCTGGCATTGCGGTGACGCTGGAACCGTGCCTGAGCCAGCTCGGCAGCGGTTCGCTGCCGGTCGACCGCCTGCCCAGCAGGGCGCTGGCATGGCGCCCCGAGGTCAACCAACGTCGCCTGCGCGAGCGCTGCCTGCGACGCCTCGAGTCGGCCCTGCGCGCCCTGCCCCGCCCCGTCATCGGCCGGCTCAGCGACGGTGCCCTGTATCTCGACCTGCGCTGCCTGGCCGGAGCGGCCGACGAGACGGCCTTCCTGGATCAGCTGGAAGAACTGCAACGGCGCTACGCGACCAGCACGTCGAGCAGCATGGCCAACGAGGGAAGGAGTGCGGCCAGCGAAGGGGCAGGACGCAGTGCGACCAACGAGACAGAGAGCGTCAGCGTCATACACGGAGGCACGCCTTGATCGTCGGCACCGCCGGCCATGTCGACCATGGCAAGACTGCCCTGATCCAACGACTCACCGGCATCGACACCGACCGCCTGAAGGAGGAGAAAGCGCGCGGGCTGACCATCGAGCCCGGCTTCGCCTATCCCGAGGTGGCCGACGGCGTCGAGCTCGGTTTCGTCGACGTGCCCGGACACGCCCGCTTCCTCCACCACATGCTGGCGGGCAGCGCCGGCGTCGACACGGTACTGCTGGTGGTGGCCGCCGACGACGGCGTCATGCCGCAGACCGTCGAGCACCTGCAGATCCTTACCCTGCTGGGGCTCGACCGCGGCCTGGTGGCGCTGACCAAGATCGACCGGGTCGACGCCGCGCGCCGCCGCCAGGTGCGTGAGGAGATCGCCGCGCTGCTGGCCGCTACACCGCTGGCCGGAGCGCCGATTGTCGAAGCCTCCAGCCACAGCGGCGAAGGCGTGGAAGCGCTGCGCGACAGGCTATGGACCCTGGCGGCCACCCAGCGTGCCATCCCGGCCCAGGGCCATTTTCGTCTTGCCGTCGACCGGGTCTTCACCAAGTCCGGCGCCGGGCTGGTGGTGACCGGCACGGCCTTCGCCGGCCAGGTGTGCCAGGGCGACGGGGTACGCCTGGTACCGACCGGCCTGACCGCGCGAGTGCGGGGGATACGGCGGCAACACCGCGATAGCGAGCGGGCGCAACAGGGCGATCGCGTGGCGCTCAACCTCGCCGGGCCGGGCATCAACCGCGACGCGATTCAGCGCGGCGACTGGGTCGTGGCCGAAGCGCTGGAGACGCCACCGCTGCGACGCCTCGATGTCCAGCTGCAACTGCTCGACGGCGCGCCGGCACTCAAGCACTGGGCGCCGATCCATGCACACCTGGGTGTGGCCCGGCTCAGCGGACGAATGTCGCTGCTCGAGGGTCAGCGGCTTGCGCCGGGCGAGCGCATGCTGGGCCAGTTGGTGCTCGACGCCCCGGTGCACGCCTGCCTCGGCGATCGCTTCGTGATCCGCGACCCCGGCGGGCGCCTCACCCTGGGCGGCGGCGTGGTGCTCGACGGCGACCCGCCGCGCCGCGGCCAGCGCCGTCCCGAGCGCCTCGCCTGGCTTTCGGCACTGGCCGAGTGCGCCGTCGCCGGGCCGCCGTTCGACCTCGACCCGCTGCTGCGCCAAGCACTGGATCGACGGCCCGAAGGGTTCGACTTGATCGCCATGGCACGCAATGCCAATGCGGAGGCGGCGGAGCTGACCGCGCGGACCAAGGCGCTGGGCGGCCAGATCATCGCCACCCAGGGCCAGCTCCGCGGCTTCTCGCAGGGAACCATCGTCGCGCTGCTGGAACGCCTGCTCGGTGCCGTCGCGGCCAACCACGCGCACGAACCTTCGATGCTCGGCACCGAGCGCAGTCGGCTGGCGCGCCAGACCATGCCTGAACTGCCCGCGCCGGTTTGCCGGGAACTGCTGAGGGTACTGGTCGAGCGCGGGGCGCTGGTCGCCCACGGGCCCTTCGTCGCCCTTCCGGAACATCGCGCGGCACTGAACGAGGTCGACGAAACGCTGTGGCAGCAACTCGAACCGCTCATCGCCGCCACTCCCTTCCAGCCGCCGAGGGTGCGCGACCTGGCCATGAGCGAAAGCCTTGATGAGGCGCGTATCCGCGAAGTCCTCATCGCCTGTGCCCGTCTGGGCCGGCTATATCAGGTGCGCCGCGATCACTTCTACCTGGCCGAGACGGTGACCGAAATGGCGGCCATCGTGCAGGCGCTGGCTCAGGAGCAAGGCCGGATACGCGCGGCCGCCTTTCGCGACCGCATCGGCACCGGCCGCAAGCTGGCCATTCACATTCTCGAATTCTTTGATAGGGTAGGCTTTACGCGCCGCATCGGTGACGAGCGTGTGATTCGCCACGCCGACATGTGGCAGTAGCCCGGAGCACTGTCGGCGAAATGCTCAAGGAAGAGGATCGACCCCCGGTGGGGCGGCCAGACTTCAAATCTGGCAGGGGCTGCCAGCGGTCCCTGGTGGGTTCGACTCCCACGCTCTTCCGCCAGCTTCCCCGCGCTTAACCGCTGATCACCACCCTGGTGCCGATCCGCAGCCACGGATCCAGCGCACGGATCTCCTCGTTGCTGACCGCCACGCAGCCTTCGGTCCAGTCGAAGCTGCGATGAACGTCGGGGTCACCTCGGCCCAGGCCATGAATACCGATCAGCCCGCCCAGCGAAGTGGTATGCGGCGCCCGGCCGTGGCGCGCGCGGTAATTCTCGATGTACCAGTACTCCTGCGGCGTGATCCTGCCGAGCCGCAGCGCTTCCTCGGCGACCTGAACATTGGGATAGTCGAAGCCGAAGAACAGCCCGAAGCGCGAGGCGCGGTTGATGCGATCGACGCGGAACTCGCCCAGCGGCGTCATCGAGCTGCCCTTGGCCCGCAGCGGCGCCGCGCCGCCTGCCCCGAAGGCCAAATGCTCGATGCGTGTGATCACCGTCTCGCCGCGCATCACCCGTACCTGGCGAGTGCGCAGATCGATGCTGAGCCAGACCTCGTCGGCCGTCAGTCCTTCGGGCATGACCACCGCATCCAGCACCTGCCAGAGCGTCGGCTGGCCAGCCTGCATGCCATCGAGAGAAGCGGGAAGATTGGCCTGTGCCGTCGGCCCGAACGTCAAGAAGCCTGCCGTCAAGGCGGCAGCCTGGAAAAATGCCCTGTTCATGAGCCCCTGCCCCGTGCGTAATGGAGTTATAGCTGTCGGCTTGGAACCGATCGGTTATTTATTCAGGCCAGCCGTGGCCCGCGCCACGATGGTCATGGCACGACTCCCTTCGACGGATGCTTCACATGGCAAGGACGTGAAAGAGCGCTCTGCGGCGCTCATGGAGTTGGCCTTCGCTTCGGACCCAGGGCCCGGCTGCACGGCCATTGGCCGGGCCATGAGACGCATGAGTCGAATATAGCACAGGGCGATTAAGGCGAAAGAGGGGGTGCGCCTGGTATCGTTGAAAAACGTGATCCCGCCGGCTCAAGCGCTCGCCGGCCTGGCTTCTCCCTGGCTTTGCCCCAGCCGCTCGATGGCCTGCCTGGCCAGAGGAGAAAGTTGGCTGCCGTCCTCGCGCAGGTAGTCGATGATCTGGCGCTTCATGCTGCGAGCCCAGAACTTCTTCAGGTGGGTATGGATGCGTTCAGCGGCGTCGCCGTAGTGCGCATTGTTGATGGCGATCTGGTTCGCCATATGGATCAGGGTGTCGAGCTGGCTGCGGCTCATGGCGACATCAACCTCCGCTGGCATGGAATGCCGGCACCGTCTC
Source organism: Halomonas sp. LR3S48 (assembly GCF_025725665.1). Lineage (NCBI taxonomy): Bacteria > Pseudomonadati > Pseudomonadota > Gammaproteobacteria > Oceanospirillales > Halomonadaceae > Halomonas > Halomonas sp. LR3S48. The sequence goes on from NZ_CP107009.1 coordinate 4,545,320, forward strand.
GGTAGCCGGCTGATGATAGATGACGTGGCGCCCCGGGCGGGCGAAGCCGACCAGTTTCAGCCCCGCCTGGCGCGCCAGCTCGATGGCAAGCGAGGTGGACGCCGATACCGCGACCAGGCAGCCGATGCCGGCACTGGCGCACTTCTGCACCATCTCGTAGCTGGCCCGGCTGGAGACCAGCACGAAGCCGTGGTGCGGGTCGAGACGACGCTTCAGCATGGCGCCGATCAGCTTGTCCAGGGCGTTGTGGCGGCCGACGTCCTCGCGCGCCAGCTGCACCTGCCCGTCGAGATCGCACCAGGCGGCACCGTGGGTGGCACCGGTCTCGCGCTGCAGCGGTTGATGCCACTTCAGGGCATCCAATGCATGCTGGATGGCAGCGTCTTCCACCCTCGGCGCCGTTACCGAAACCACCGGGCGAATCGCCTGTTCCAGCGACTCGGTACCGCACAGGCCACAACCGGTGCGGCCCGCCAGGCTACGCCGGCGCTGCTTGAGTTCCATGAAGCGCTGGGCAGCGATATCGAGGTGCACGGCAATGCCGGCCGCTTCTTCTCGCACCTCGATCCCGTAGAGTTCCTCGGGCTCTTCGAGGATCCCTTCGGTAAAGCTGAAGCCGAGGGCGAAGTCCTCCAGGTCGGCGGGCGTGGCCATCATCACGGCATGGGAAATGCCGTTGTAGACCAGCGCCACCGGGGTCTCCACCGCGATGCTGTCCTCCAACCGCTCGGCGCCGCCACCTCCCCGACGCACATCCACCGGGGCCCGGCAGCGGCTGGGGTCGTCACTCATTCGCACGCTCCGCTGAGGGCTGCTTGCCTTCGTTCTTGCCACCGCGAAGCAACTCGAGCTGCAGCCGGTCGAAGCTCTGGAACTGGCGCTGCCAAGTTGACGGCTGGCTGACCTTCTCGACCTGCACGGCGGTCACCTTGTACTCCGGGCAGTTGGTCGCCCAGTCGGAGCTGTCGGTGGTGATCACGTTGGCCCCGCTGCCCGGGTGGTGGAAGGTAGTGTAGACCACTCCCGGCGGCATGCGGTCGCTGACCCGGGCGCGCAGTACCGTCTGACCGGCGCGGCTGGTGATGCCGACCCAGTCGCCGTCGCGCACGCCGCGCAGCTCGGCGTCAGATGGGTGCAGCTCGAGCACGTCCTCGTCGTGCCAGGCCTGGTTGTCGGTGCGCCGGGTCTGGGCGCCGACGTTGTACTGGGAGAGGATGCGCCCGGTAGTGAGCAGCAGCGGGAAGCGGCGGTTGGAGCGCTCTTCGCTGGCCACGTAGTCGGTGATGGCGAACTGGCCGAGACCGATGGGAAAGTCCTCGATGTGCATGGTCGGCATGCCCTTCGGGTACACCTCGTTGCACGGCCACTGGATGCTGCCCAGCTCGTCGAGCCGCGCGTAGCTGACGCCGGCGAAGCTCGGCGTGAGGCTGGCGATCTCGTCCATGATCTGCGCCGGGTGGTCGTAGTGCATGGGGTAGCCCAGCGCATTGGCCAGGTCCACGGTCACTTCCCAGTCCTGCTTGCCGGCCAGCGGCGGCATCACCTTGCGCACCCGGTTGATGCGCCGCTCGGCGTTGGTGAAGGTGCCGTCCTTCTCCAGGAAGGAGGAGCCCGGCAGCAGCACGTGGGCGAACTTGGCCGTCTCGTTGAGGAAGATGTCCTGCACGATCAGGCATTCCAGCGAGCGCAGCGCCAGCTCGACGTGCTGGGTGTTGGGGTCGGATTGGGCGATATCCTCGCCCTGCACGTAGAGCGCCTTGAATTCGCCGGCAACCGCAGCATCGAACATGTTGGGGATGCGCAGCCCCGGCTCGTCGTCGATGGGCACGCCCCAGGCTGCCTCGAAGCGTTCGCGCACCGCCGCGTCGCCGACGTGCTGATAGCCCGGCAGCTCGTGGGGGAAGGAGCCCATGTCGCAGGAGCCCTGGACGTTGTTCTGTCCGCGCAGCGGGTTGACGCCCACGCCCTCGCGACCGATGTTGCCGGTGGCCAGCGCCAGGTTGGCGATCCCCATCACCATGCTCGAGCCCTGGCTGTGCTCGGTGACGCCGAGACCGTAGTAGATCGCGCCATTGGGTGCGTTGGCATAGGTGCGCGCCGCACGGCGCACCTGCTCGGCGGGCACACCGGTAATCGCCTCGACGTTCTCGGGCGAGTGGCGTTCCTCGAGGATGAACTCGCGCCAGGCCAGGTAGCCCGACTCGTCGCAGCGCTTGGCGATGAACTCGCGATCCTCCAGTCCCTCGCTGATCACCACGTGAGCCAGGGCGTTGACCATCGCCACGTTGGTGCCGGGACGCAGGGCAAGATGCTGGGCGCCGTGATGATGCGGCGTCTTGAGCAGATCGATACGCCGCGGATCGACGACGATCAGTTCGGCGCCCTGGCGCAGGCGCCGGCGCATCTGTGAGGCGAACACCGGGTGGGCGTCGGTGGGGTTGGCGCCGATGACGACGATGGCATCGGCCTTCATCACCGAATCGAAGGTCTGGGTGCCGGCGGACTCGCCCAGGGTCGCCTTGAGGCCGAAGCCGGTGGGCGAGTGGCACACCCGCGCACAGGTGTCGGTGTTGTTATTGCGGAAAGCCGCGCGCACCAGCTTCTGCACCAGGTAGGTTTCCTCGTTGGTACAGCGCGACGAGGTGATGCCGCCGATGCTCTCGCGGCCATACTTGGCCTGGATCGCCTTGAGCCGCTCGGCGGCGAAGGCGATCGCCTCTTCCCAGCCCACCTCGCGCCAGGGCTGGTCGATCGACTCGCGGATCATCGGCGTTTTCAGACGATCCGGATGGGTGGCATAGCCGAAGGCGAAGCGACCCTTGACGCAGGAGTGGCCGTGGTTGGCGTCGCCACCCTTGTACGGCACCATGCGCACCACCCGATCGCCCTGCATCTCGGCCTTGAACGAGCAGCCCACGCCGCAGTAGGCGCAGGTGGTGACCACGCTGTGCTCCGGCTGGCCCTGCTCGATCACCGACTTCTCCATTAGCGTCGAGGTCGGACAGGCCTGCACGCAAGCACCGCAGGAAACGCACTCGGAATCCATGAACGCCTCGCTCTGCCCGGCGGCGACCTTGGACTCGAAGCCGCGCCCCTCGATGGTCAGGGCGAAGGTGCCCTGCACCTCCTCGCAGGCGCGCACGCAGCGTGAGCAGACGATGCACTTGCTGGGGTCGAAGCTGAAATAGGGGTTGGAATCGTCGGTCTCGGCCGCCAGGTGGTTCTCGCCGTCGAAGCCATAGCGCACCTCGCGCAGGCCCACCGCGCCGGCCATGTCCTGCAGCTCGCAGTCGCCGTTGGCCGGGCAGGTCAGGCAGTCCAGCGGGTGATCGGAGATATAGAGCTCCATCACGTTGCGCCGCAGCTTGGCGAGCCGCGCGTTCTGCGTAGTGACCTGCATGCCGGCCTCGACCGGCGTAGTGCAGGAGGCCGGTAGCCCGCGCCTGCCCTCGATCTGCACCGCGCACAGGCGGCAGGAGCCGAACGCCTCGAGGTTATCCGAGGCGCACAGCTTGGGAATGTTGATGTCGGCGAGTGCCGCGGCGCGCAGCACCGAGGTGCCCTCGGGCACGGTGATCTCGGTGCCATCGATCTCGAGGGTGACGAGCTTTTCCGAAAGCCGCGCCGGGGTGCCGTAGTCGCGCTCCGGTGAAACGTGCTTGGGATCGTAGTAGTGCAACATGTCGTACCTCCTCCCGCTCAACGCTGCTGCGCGTCGCGTTGCAGGTCTTCGGGAAAGTGTTTCATCACGCTCTGCACGGGGAAGGGCGTCATGCCGCCCATCGCACAGAGGGAGCCGTCAACCATGGTCTCGCACAGGTCACCCAGCAGCGCCAGATTGGCCTCGCGGTTGTCGCCTGCGCGAATGCGGTCGATCACCTCGACGCCGCGCACCGCGCCGATACGGCAGGGGGTGCATTTGCCGCAAGACTCCACGGTGCAGAACTCCATGGCAAAGCGTGCCTGTTCGGCCATGTCCACCGTGTCGTCGAACATCACCACGCCGCCGTGGCCGACCCCCGCGCCGACTTCGGCGAAGGCCTCGTAGTCGAGCGGCAGGTCCCACTGGCTTTCGGGCAGGTAGGCGCACAGCGGGCCGCCGACCTGCACCGCGCGCAGCGGCCGTCCGTTGAAGGTACCGCCACCGAAGTCCTCCATCAGCTCGCGCAGAGTGGTACCGAAAGCGAGCTCCACCAGCCCGCCGCGCTTGACGTTGCCGGCCAGTTGCAGTGCCAGAGTGCCCCGCGAGCGGCCCATGCCGTAGTCGGCGTAGGCCGTGGCCCCGTGGGCGAGAATGAAGGGTACCGCGGCCAGCGACAGGACGTTGTTGACCACCGTGGGCTGGCCGAACAGCCCCTCGATCGCCGGCAGCGGCGGCTTGAAGCGCACCATGCCGCGCTTGCCTTCGAGGCTCTCGAGCAGTGAGGTCTCCTCGCCGCAGATGTAAGCACCGGCACCGAGTCGCACTTCGAGATCGAAGCGCCGGCCGCTGCCGAGAATATCGGCGCCGAGATAGCCGGCGGCCTCGGCGCGGGCAATCGCCTCATCGAAGATCTCGTGAGCCAGTGGGTATTCCGAACGCAGGTAGATGTAGCCCTGAGTGGCACCCACGGCGAGGCCGGCGATGGCCATGCCCTCGATCAGCAGGTAGGGGTCGCACTCCATCACCAGGCGGTCGGCGAAGGTACCGGAATCGCCCTCGTCGGCGTTGCAGACGATGTACTTCTGTTCGGCGGGGGCAGCGAGTACCGTCTGCCACTTGATGCCGGTAGGGAACGCCGCCCCGCCGCGACCGCGCAGGCCGGAGGCCTTGACCTCGTCGACGATGGCCTGGGGCTCGAGCGAGAGCGCCCGTTCCAGGCCGCGGAAGCCGTCGTGGGCCCGGTAGTCGTCGATGGAGAGTGGATCAGTGACGCCGATGCGCGAGAAGGTCAGGCGCTGCTGGGCCTGCAGGTAGGGAATCGACTCGGTCGGTCCCTGGCAGAGGGGTGGCATGTTGCTGCCTTCGAGCAGCCCGGCGTCGAACAGGCCGGCCACGTCGCCGGGCTCGACCGGCCCGTAGGCGATGCGCCCCACGGCGGTCTCGACCTCCACCATCGGCTCCAGCCAGAACAGCCCGCGGGAGCCGTTGCGCACCAGCTCGACCTCGGCACCGCGTGCAACCGCCTCCGCCTCGATGCGTGCGGCGACTTCATCAGCGCCGAGCGCGAGCGCCGTGGTTTCGCGGGGAACGAAGATTCTGACGCTCATCAGCTCACCTCCAGCACTTGGGTGGTCATCTCGTCGACCAGGCGATCGAATTTCTCGGGCGTGACCCGGCCGTGGATGCGGTCACCGATGCGCAGCGACGGGCCGCAGGCACAGTTGCCCAGGCAGTAGACCGGCTCCAGGGTGATCTCGCGATCGGCGGTGGTCTGGTGGTAATCGATACCGAGCGTCGAGCGCGCATGCATCTCCAGCGCCCGCGAGCCGCGCGCCTGGCACGCCTCGGCGCGGCAGATCTGCACCACATGGCGTCCCGGTGGCGCGCTGCGGAAATGGTGATAGAAGCTGATTACGCCGTGCACCTCGGCACGCGTCAGCTGCAGCGATTCGGCGATGATCGGCACTGCCTCGCGCGGTATGTAGCCGCAGCGATCCTGGATCGCATGCAGGATGGGCAGCAGGGCTCCCGGTTTGTGCTTCAGGGCGTCGATCTCGTCCCGAACCAGTTGGGGGGTCCACGGTTGGAAGGTGCTGTTGAGCATGGCCTGGCCTCGAAGCGAACGTATGGCGCCTATTCCTGCACCGGTACGTTCGAAGCTGCTGGTTACGGTCTAGTTATGTACTACAGTGCATATATTGGTTAAAGTGCCCGTAGTATCACTTGCTCGTGCGTAGTTGTACGTACTTGTGAAGGTAGCAGCACTGCTCCCGTTTCGAAATATGAAAAACACAGCATATGAAACGCATTAGAATCGAACCGGCCTGGTCGTTCACCGACGAGGCCGGTAACCGCCTGGATCCACAGCTGTTCGGGCTGCTGCAGGGCATCCATCGCAGCGGCAAGCTGACCGCGGCCGCCGCCGAAGCCGGCATCTCCTACCGCCACGCCTGGAACCTGCTCAACAAGTGGGCGGACTTCTTCGGCGCTGCGCTGGTGGAGATGCAAAAGGGGCGCGGCGCCCGGCTCTCGCCGCTGGGCGACAAGCTGCTGTGGGCACGCCAGCGAGTGGCCGCCCGGCTCGGCCCGCAGCTCGAGAGCCTGGGCTCGGAGCTGAACCTCGAACTGCAGCAGCTGTTCGAAGGCGTCGAGCCAGTACTGCGCATGCACGCCAGCCACGGCTATGCGGTGGCGTTGCTGCCCCGGTTCGCCAGCGACTTCCAGCTCGATCTGCAGTACTGCAGCCCGCAGGAGGCGCTGGCCGCGCTGAATCGCGGCGCCTGCGACGTGGCCGGTTATCACATGCCGACCTCGGCGACCCGCGGCCCGCTGATGCAGGGCTACCGCCGTCAGCTGCGCCCGCGCAGCCACTGCATCATTCGGTTCATCACCCGCTGCCAGGGGCTCATGGTGCGGCCGGGCAACCCCAAGGGCATCGCCGGCCTGGCCGACCTGTCACGCGGCGATGTGCGTTTCATCAACCGTCAGAAGGCATCGGGCACCCGGGCGCTGCTCGATATCCTGCTGCGCGACGCCGGGCTCTCGTCGCAACGGATCCCGGGCTTCGAGCTGGAGGAGTACACCCACTCCGCCGTGGCCGCCTACATCGCCGCCGGCATGGCCGACGTGGGCTTCGGGGTGGAAGCCGCCGCACATCAGTTCGGCCTGGCCTTCCTGCCCCTGGCTCAGGAGCACTATCTGCTGGTGTGCCAGCGGCGGAGCCTCACCGACCCCAGCGTCAAGCGCCTGCTGGAGATGATCCGCAGCGAGCCGTTCCTGCAAGCCGTCAGCGAACTGCCCGGCTACTCGCCGAATCGCTGCGGCGAGGTATGCAGCGTCGACGAGTTGTTCGACGAGACCGGAAACGCCTGAGCCTCGCCGGGGTCGACCTCAGTAGTCGACCACCACGTTGCCCAGCGGCTTGCTGCAGCAGGAGAGAATGTAGCCCTCGGCGACATCTTCATCGGTAATACCGCCATTGTGCTCCATGTCCACTTCACCGGACTTGAGCCCCACTCGGCACGTGCCGCAGATGCCCATGCCGCAGGCCTTGGGAATGTGCAGGCCCAGCTTGGCGGCGGCGGCGTGCACCGTCTCGCCCGGTTGAATGCGCACGCTCTTGCCCGAGCCGGAGAACTCGACGCTGAGCATGTCGGCGACATCGATCTCCTCGGCCTCGGCCTCGGCCTGTTCGGCCAGCTCCAGCACATCCTCGCGCACCTCCAGCGGTGTGGCGCCGAAGGACTCCTCATGATAGTGGCTCATGTCGAAGCCGTTATCGCGCAGGATGCGCTTGATCGCGTTCATGTAGGGAGTGGGGCCGCAGCAGAAGATCTCCCGATCCAGGAAGTCGGGCGCCATCAACTCCAGCATCGGCTGGGTCAGATACCCTCGATAGCCGGCCCAGGCCTCGCCGATATCGTCCTTTTTTTCGCAAACGATATGCAACTTGAACTCGGGGATGCGCGAGAACATGTGCACGAGTTCGCGATGGTAGATGACGTCGCGCGGAGCACGGGCACTGTGGATGAACTCGACGTCGACGCTGGCGTTGGTGTCGAAGAACCAGCGAGTCATCGACATCAACGGCGTAATCCCCACGCCGCCGGAGAGGAACAGCACCTTGTCGGCGGGAAAGTCGATCGAGTTGAAATTGCCCACCGGACCATGCACCGCCAGCTCGTCACCGACCTTCATGTTGTCGTGGAGCCAATTGGACACCCGGCCACCCGGCACCCGCTTGACGGTGATCGAGAAGCTGTAGGGAATCGATGGCGAACTGGAGATCGTGTAGGAGCGCATGATCGGCTCCCCGTCGATCTCCAGTTCCAAGGTCACGAACTGCCCCGGTTTGAAAAAGAACAGCACCGGCTGCTCGGCCATGAAGCAGAAGGTGCGAACGTCCCAGGTTTCCTGGATCACCTTGACGCAACGCACCAAGTGGCGGCCGTTGGTCCAGGTCTGGGTCGTGACGGGGTTGAGAAAGTTCATGGTCATGTCGTGTCGCCTGGCATTGATCAGCGTGGAAGGCTCCGACTGCGGAACACCGCCTGCCGTTGAACGAATTCTGCGCCAGGCAGCAAGGCCACGACTTGCCTGACTACGACACGGGCATGCCCATGCTCCCCACCCGATGTGTCTTTTCTTCCTCCGCGCGTCGCGCCTGCATTCATCCTTGTCGTCGGCAGACAACTGGGCGCCCGGCGGCTGATCCACACTCGCCGTATTCGTACCCCGGCACCCACACAATGACGACGCCGAATCCCTGACGACATCAACACCAACAATCCGACCGATGCCGCAGACGCGGCCAGCAATGAGGAAGCTTCCATGGACACACTCTCCCCGGCCCCCCTGGACGACCCCCTGGATCCGGCGCGTCAGGCCACCGCCAAGATGCTTGCCGAGCGCACGCGCAACTTCTCGCTGCCCCAGCCCTTCTACAACGATGCCCGCCTGTTCGCCCTGGACATGCAGGAGATCTTCGGCAAGGAGTGGCTGTTCGCCGGCATGGCCTGCGAGATCCCGGCCAAGGGCAACTACATGACCCTGCAGGTCGGCGACAACCCGGTGATCCTGGTGCGCGGCGACGGCGGTGCGATCCATGCCTTCCACAACGTCTGCCGTCACCGCGGTTCGCGGCTATGCGTCAGCGACAAGGGCAAGGTCGCCAAGCTGGTCTGCCCCTACCACCAGTGGACCTACGAACTCGACGGCCGCCTGCTGTTCGCCGGCAGCGACATGGGCGAGAATTTCGATCTCTCCGCCTACGGCCTCAAGCCGGTCCACGTGCGCACCGGCGGCGGCTTCATCTTCATCAGCCTGGCCGAACAGCCGCCGGCCATCGACGACTTCCTGCTCACCCTGGAGCACTATCTCGAGCCTTACGAGATGGACAACGTCAAGGTCGCCGTGGAGTCGAGCATCGTCGAGCAGGCCAACTGGAAGCTGGTGATCGAGAACAACCGCGAGTGCTACCACTGCAACGGCGCCCACCCGGAGCTGCTCAACTCGCTGCAGGAATTCGACGACACCGACGACCCCCGCGCTACGCCAGCCTACAAGGCGCTGGTAGCCAAGAAGCAGTCCGAGTGGGACGAGGAGCAGATCCCTTGGCAGCTCAAGCGCTTCGGCAAGCGCAACCGGCTGACCCGCACCCCGCTGCTGGATGGCGTGGTCTCCATGACCATGGACGGCAAGCCGGCCTGCCGCAAGCTGATGGGCCGCCTGACCAGCCCCGACATGGGCTCGCTGCGCATCCTGCACCTGCCCAACTCCTGGAACCACTTCATGGGCGATCACTCCATCGTGTTCCGCGTCCTGCCGCTTGGGCCGCAGGAAACGCTGGTGACCACCAAGTGGCTGGTGCACAAGGATGCCGTGGAGGGCGTCGACTACAACCCCGACGAGATGCGCCGGGTGTGGGATGCTACCAATGCCCAGGACAAGCGCCTGGCCGAGGAGAACCAGCGCGGCATCAACTCCAAGGCCTATCAGCCGGGCCCCTACTCGGAAACCTACGAGTTCGGCGTGATTGACTTCATCGACTGGTACAGCGAGCGGATGCAGGAGAACCTGGGCCACAGCGCACCGCACCTGCATCTGGTAGGCGGCTAAGCCTCTCGTTTCACCCGACCGCAAACAATCGCCCCCGGCCTTGAGCCGGGGGCGATTGCGTTTTACTCGGGTTCGGACAGCGGTACGGGGACGCAGCCTGGGCTATGCGGCTAGCCGATAGCAGGCCGCAGATGGCTCGACAGCGCCTCACGCACCTCAGGCTGCATGACGCCGGTCTGGGCCTCCAGCTCGGCGACCAGCGCCGGCAAGCCGGGAACCCCCACCTCGGCTTGCCGCTGAGCGACAAGCCGAGCACAGGTGTCGGGATCGGCATCGGCAGGTAGATCGATGCCCAGTGCCACCAGACGCTGACGGAAGTCTTCCGCATCGATCAAGTCGGCGTACATCATCTCTCTCACCACCTCCCGCTGTCGCTAGCCGTCGTTTACTCCTCTACATTACCCGCTCGGGCGTCAGGCAGCCACGCTGCCGTGGGGGTCGATGACGAATTTCTTCGCCGCACCGCCGTCGAAGTCGGCATAACCCTGCGGTGCCTGATCCAGCGAGATTATCTGCACGTTGACCGCATCGGCGATCTTGACCTTCTCGAACAGGATCGCCTGCATCAGCGGGCGGTGATACTTCATTACCGGGCACTGGCCGGTATGGAAGGAGTGGGACTTGGCCCAGCCCAGGCCGAAGCGCATGCTCAGCGCACCCTGCTTGGCGGCATCGTCCACGGCACCCGGGTCCTCGGTCACGTAGAGACCCGGAATGCCGATCTGGCCACCGGCACGCGTCATCTGCATCGCTGAGTTGAGTACGGTGGCGGGAGCCTCCTTGCCGTGGTTGCAACCACAGGCATGGGCCTCGAAGCCGACGCAGTCGACGAAGGCATCGACTTCGCGCTCGCCGAGAATCGCCTCGAGCTTGTCGGCCATGTCGCCATCCTGGGTCAGGTCGATGGTCTCGCAACCGAAGCTGCGCGCCTGGGCCAGACGCTCCTCGATCATGTCGCCGACGATCACGCAGGCCGCCCCCAGCAGTTGGGCCGAAACCGCCGCCGCCAGGCCCACCGGACCGGCTCCGGCGATATAGACGGTGCTGCCCGGCCCGACACCGGCCGTCACGCAGCCGTGGAAGCCGGTGGGGAAGATGTCCGAGAGCAGGGTCAGGTCACGGATCTTGTCCATGGCCTGGTCGGCATCCGGGAATTTCAGCAGGTTGAAATCGGCGTAGGGCACCATGACGTATTCCGTCTGGCCACCGACCCAGCCACCCATGTCGACGTAGCCATAGGCCGCGCCTGGACGCGCCGGGTTGACGTTGAGACAGATCCCGGTGCGGCCTTCCTTGCAGTTACGGCAACGCCCGCAGGCGATGTTGAAGGGTACCGAGACCAGATCGCCCGGCTGGATGAATTCGACGTCGCGTCCACACTCGACCACCAGGCCCGTGATCTCGTGGCCCAGCACCAGGCCGGACGGGGCGGTGGTGCGTCCGCGCACCATGTGCTGGTCGCTACCACAGATGTTGGTGGTGACCACCTTCAGGATCACGCCGTGGTCGCATTTGCGATTGCCGAGAGCGAGTTCCGGGTAGGGAATGGATTCGACGTCGACCTTGCCCGGGCCCTTGTAGACGACTCCGCGGTTGGCTTGGCTCATGGCTGGCTCCTTACGTTGTTATGCGGCTGACCGGACTGGATCACGGCGCCGAGGGGATGGCGCGAGGCCACCGAGCCAGCCTACGCCACACCTTGCACACCCCGTATACGCATAGGCGACGTCGTCATGCGTGATATCGCCATGTTCAAGCCTCCCCCAGATAACCGCAGGTCGCTTTCACGACACCACCGACTTCTCAGGAGGCGAACAATGAGCGGCCCGGGCGCACCAACGCCCCCGGCACCCGCGCAACACCAAGAATAATCACGAGGAACCCCCCATGAAGCATGACGATGCACCGATCCTCAAACCGGGGCAGGACAATGCCCAGGTGCTGGGGATGGATTTCCATCATCCCGTCTTCCCTCTCTCGGCCCTGGCCATCCTGGCCTTTATCCTCTATGCCCTGATCTATCCCGATGCCGCCAACAGCCACCTCACCGCGGCCCGCGGCTGGTCGATCGAATATTTCGACTGGCTGTTCATGATCGCCGGTAACCTCTTCGTGCTGCTATGCCTGGCGCTGATCGCCATGCCGGTGGGACGCATTCGCCTGGGCGGCAGTCAAGCCCGGCCGGAATACTCCACGCTCTCCTGGTTCGCCATGCTGTTTGCCGCCGGCATGGGCATCGGCCTGATGTTCTGGAGCGTGGCTGAGCCGGTGGCTTACTACACCGACTGGTATGGCACCCCGCTCAATGCCGAAGCGCACACCCCGGCCGGAGCCAGCGCAGCCATCGGCGCCACCATGTTCCACTGGGGCCTGCACCCCTGGGCAATCTACGGCGTGGTAGGGCTGTCGCTGGCCTTCTTCGCCTACAACCGCGGCCTGCCGCTGACCCTGCGCTCGGCCTTCACTCCGATCCTCGGCGAGCGCGTGCGCGGCTGGTTCGGCCACATCATCGACATCGTCGCGGTGCTGGCCACCATCTTCGGCCTGGCCACATCGCTGGGCTTCGGTGCCTCCCAGGCGGCGGGCGGACTCAACTACCTGTTCGACATACCCAATACCATCGGCACCCAACTGGCCATCATCGTGGTGGTCACCGCCGTGGCCCTGTTCTCGGTGTGGCGCGGCATCGACGGCGGCGTCAAGCTGTTCTCCAACATCAACATGGTGATCGCCCTGGCGTTGCTCACCTTCGTGATCGTCACCGGAGGCGTGCTGCTGTTCGTCAACAACCTGTGGAGCACCACCCTGGCCTATGTCAGCCATATCGTCCCGCTCTCCAACTGGATCGGCCGCGACGACACCACCTGGTACCACGGCTGGACGGTATTCTACTGGGCCTGGTGGATCTCCTGGTCGCCCTTCGTCGGCATGTTCATTGCGCGGGTTTCCCGCGGGCGCACGGTGCGTGAGTTCCTGATTGCCGTGCTGCTGGTGCCGACCCTGGTTACCCTGGTGTGGATGAGCGCCTTCGGCGGCACCGCCCTGGGGCAGTCGGCCGCTGGCGTCGGCGCCCTGGCAGACGGCATCAGCGACGTCTCGCTGGCGATGTTCCAGATGCTCGAGCACCTGCCGCTGACCACTGTGACCTCCAGCCTGGCGATCCTGCTGGTGCTGATCTTCTTCATCACCTCGTCGGACTCCGGCTCGCTGGTGATCGACAACATCACCGCCGGCGGCAAGACCGACGCCCCCCGCGGCCAGCGTGTGTTCTGGGCGGTGCTGGAAGGCGTGATCGCCGGCATTCTGCTCTACGGCGGCGGCAGCACCGCACTGGGTGCGCTGCAGGCCGGCGCCGTGGCTACCGGGCTGCCCTTCACCCTGGTGCTGCTGGGCATGGCCTTCTGCCTGGTGAAAGGGTTGCTGGAAGAGCAGCGTGGGCTGGTGGCAGCCAAGCCGGCCTGATTCGCAAGCTTCCCTTCCTCTAACGCAACAGCCCCGGCTTCGGCCGGGGTTGTTGCGTTGTAGGCTTCTCGCCACGCCACCTCAGATCGGGCTCGACCTCGAGGGAACGAACGGGCATGGTAGTGGTTTCCATCCTGACCCCTCGTCGAGGTGGCAAGTGTGCCCCTCCCTGTCGTGTGGTCACGACGCGACGAGAGCCCATGGTCACCCAAGTCGAAGGAGGTAACACTGATGTCGACCCGGTTCACCCGATGCCTGGGCCTGGCCGGCCTGTTGTCGCTGCTGACACTGCCCCCCCCTGCCTTCGCCCAGCAGACCTCGCCGGGGGCCGCCGATGCCGAAGTCACCACCGAGCAATTCCGTGACTGGGAGGTCGCCTGCCCAAGCGAGGGCGGAGGCATCTGCACGATGGGCCAGGTGGTCAATGAACCGGACAGCAACCAGCCTGTGATGGAGGTCGTGATGGCGTATCCGCCGCAACTCGACGGCCCGGCGATGACCTTCCTGCTACCGCTGGGGGTGCATCTCGCCTCGGGCCTGCAGCTCCAGGTAGGTGACGGAGAGCCGGTCCAGTTCCCCTACCAGACCTGTGTGCAACAGGGCTGCCGTGCCGACCTTCCCGTTCAACCATCCCTGCTGCAGGCATTGCGCAGCGGCAGTACGGCCACCCTGAGCCTGTTCGGCCCACGCGGCGACCGCATCGATCTGGATATCTCCCTGATGGGCTTCACCGACGCCAGCACCCGCATCTCGCCCTGAAGGCGGGGCCTCTCATACGAGAGCCCCGGCATTGCGCCGGGGCTCGTTGGGTCGCGGGTGACGCTTGCCGTTACCGCAGCACACCCTCCTCCTTCAATAGCTTGAAGATCGCCTCGGCGCCCTGCTCCGGCGTCACGTCGGTCAGCACCTGGCCACTGCCCCCTTCGGCCTTGGCCGCCGCGGCCTTGAAGCGCTCCCGCGCCGATGTCGCCTTGACGATCTTGAGCCGCTTGGGGCGTTTGCGGGCCGGGGCCACGCTCCACTCCGCCTGGGCCTCGTCCCACTCCACCGCGGCGGCTTCGACCTCGATCTCACCGCGCCGGGCCGGCCCGAAAGCGCTCTGGCGGGCCGTCGCGGCGGCGGCGTCGACGGTGACGATGGCCGGCAGCCGCACCTGAAGCCGGCGGCGCTGGCCACGCGGCAGGGCCTGGAGCAATGTCGCCACGCCATTCTCGACTTTTTCCACGCCGGCCAGGCCACTGACCAGCGGCCAACCCAGCTGTTCGGACAGCAGGTAAGGCAGCATTCCGGAGCCCTCCCCCTGTTCGGCACGCTCACCGGCGATCACCAATTGCGGCCTTGCCTCTTTCAGCGTACCGGCCAGGGCGGGAATCACGTCGGCGCCGGACGGTTGCTCGACCAGGGTCAACTCCGGCAGGCCCATGCCCAGGTAGCCGCGCAAGGCATCCTCGCTCTGCTCGTCGAGCGTACCCGCATGCAGCAGTGTGATATTCGCTTGGCCGAGGGACATGGCCAGTTCCACACCACGGGCGTCCTGATCGGCGCGACGCGCACGACCGGTCACGGGATGCCGGCCGACCGAGACCAGTACCGCCACCTCGAGCATAGCTTTCTCCTGGGCTCCAGGTTGTTGAGCTTCAGGCTGCATCGCGCTTCTCCTCTCGTAGCCGCTCCACCATCTCGACCAGTGCCGCAAGTATGCCCGCCGAGTCACCGATTACCGCCAGGTCGGCGCGCTTGATCATGTCGCAACCCGGATCGAGATTGATCGCCACCACCTTCTCGCAGCTCTGGATCCCCTGCAGGTGCTGGATGGCACCGCTGATACCCACTGCCACGTAGACCCGGGCGGTGACCCAGGTACCGGTGGCGCCCACCTGGCGGTCGCGCGGCATGAATCCGTCGTCCACCGCCACCCGCGAGGCGCCTTCGGTCGCTCCCAGCACCTTGGCGGCATGATGGAATCCTTCCCACTCCTTGACGCCGTTGCCGGCGGAGAGGATGAACTCGGCTTCGGCCAGGGCCACGCCGGCCGGATCGACGGCCACCTGGCCGCGATCCTCGATACGCGCCAGCAGGGCAGGCAGCGGCTGCGGCAAGGCGAGCGACTGCGCCGCATGACGGGTCTCGGAGACCGGCTCGGCACATTCAGGCAAGGCCAGGGCGACACGCGGCAGGGCACGCTGGATATCGGTGGTGCCGGCGGCACCCCGACCCGTACAGCGCCAGCCCAGCGGGGCCGCAGCGTCGGGCTCGATCTGCCAGACGCCAGCGGCGGGCCGCTCCTGTAGGCGTGCCGCCAACCGCCGTCCCAGGTCGGCGCCGCCCAGCTTGGAGTCGGGCAGCAACCAGTGAGACGGGGCGTATTCAGCCTCGACGGCGGCGAGCGCCGCCAGGCGGGCCTCGGGTGCATAACCATCGAACAGCGCATCATCGAGATGCAGCAGGCGGTCGATGCCCGCCTCGCCAAATGCCTCCTCCTTGTGCTCGCCGAACACCACGGCCAGCACGGCGCCGGGGCGTTCGGGGTCGGCATCGGCCAAGCGCCGGGCCAGGCCCAGTAGGTCCTTGTCGTGGCCGGAGAGGCGGCCGCCGGGAAGTTCCGGCACCACCGTCACCAGGAAGGCCGGATCATCGATCGTCACCTGACGGCGGCTGTCCTTCGTCTCCGCCGTGCCGGTGACGGCAGGCCCACCCTGCTGGGCGCCGCTACGGTCGATGCGCTTGATGCCATTGGGGCCGATGAAACCCACCGCGTGTGGGTTCCTGCGGATCACCCCGTTGGGGCCCATCCACTCCGTCGCTACGGACGTGCCCTCGCCGAGTTCTGCCAGCACGCTCAGATGGTCGGGGTGCAGGCGGTTTCTGGCAATCCACTCCTTACGCGGATCGCGGCGCGGGATCTCGCTCATGGTGTCACCTCCTCGACGGATGGCTGCGCGGCTCGGCTGTTACCTGAAGCAGCGGAACGCTCCACCAGGGCATCGGCCACCAGTTCGGCGATGTCGCGTACCTCGGCCGGACCGTCCACCACGCCTTCGAGCATGGCGGTGCACTGCGGGCAGCCCACCGCGACCAGCTCGGCCCCGGTTTCGCGCACGTTGTTCATGCGCATGTCGGGGATCCGCTGCTTGCCGGGAATATCGGTAATCGGCGCGCCGCCGCCGCCGCCGCAGCAGCGCGAGCGATAGCCCGAGCGCGCCATCTCGGAGACTTCGATGCCCAGCGCCCTGAGCACGTTGCGCGGGGCCTCATACTCGCCGTTGTAGCGGCCGAGATAGCAAGGGTCGTGATAGGTGACCTTGCCGCCTTTCCAGGGCGCAAAGTGCAGGCGCCCCGCCTCATACAGTTCGGCGATGTAGGTGCTGTGATGGCGCACTTCATACTTTCCGCCCAGTTCGCCGTACTCGTTGCCGAGCACGTGGAAGCTGTGCGGGTCGCAGGTGACGATGCACTGGAAGCGGTACTGCGACAGGGTCGCGATGTTGCGCCTGGCGAGCGACTGGAAGGTCGCTTCGTCACCCAGGCGGCGCGCCACGTCGCCGCTGTCGCGCTCCTCATTGCCGAGCACGGCGAAGTCGACCCCCGCCGCACGCAGCACCTTCACCAAGGCCCTGAGCGTCCTCTGGTTGCGCATGTCGAAGACACCATCGCCCAGCCACAGCAGCACGTCGACCTGACCCACCTCGCGCATCAGGGGCAGGTTGAGGTCCGCCGCCCAGTGCATGCGCGAGCCGGGATCGAAGCCGCCCGGGTTGTCGGTGGCGATCAGGTTGTCGAGCACCTCGGCCCCCTTGTTGGGGGTGTTGCCATGCTCCAGCGTCAGGAAGCGGCGCATGTCGACGATGGCATCGACGTGCTCGATCATCATCGGGCACTCCTCGACACAGGCGCGGCAGGTGGTGCAGGACCACAGCGTTTCGGCATCCACCAGCGCGGTGCCCTCGCGAGCCACGATCGGGCCGTGCGGGCTCCCGGCATGCTCACCGATCGGTTTGTCCGGGTAGGGGGAACCGGCGTAGTTGGCATCGCTGCCACCGGCCATGCCGACGACCATGTCCTGGATCAGCTTCTTGGGATTGAGCGGCTGGCCGGCAGCGAAGGCCGGGCAGGCCGCCTCGCAGCGGCCGCACTGGACACAGGCATCGAAGCCGAGCAGCTGGTTCCAGGTGAAGTCGCTGGGCGTCTCGACGCCGAGCGGGGCCTTGGGATCATCCAGGTTCAGCGCCTTGAGGCCGGTGGAGCGGTTGCCCTCACCGAAGCGCTCGGGGCGGCGATGGAAGGCCAGGTGCAGGGCACCGGCGAAGGCGTGCTTCATCGGCCCGCCCCAGGTCATGCCGAAGAACATCTCGCCCAGGCCCCAGGTCAGCACCGCGACCAGCGCCAAGGCGAGGATCACGCTACCCGTACCTTCGGGGAGGACGCCGACCGTCGGCAGGGTGATCAGGAAGACACTCAACGAAAACGCCATCAGGCTCTTCGGCAGCCGCATCCACGGCCCCTTGGAGAGCCGTGCGGGCGGATTGCGCCGCCGTTTGGCGACGAACAGGCTGCCCACGAACATCAGCGCACTGGCAGCCAGCAGCAGCCCGCCCAGCATGGGGTTGGCGAATCCCAGGCCATGCACCAGGATCATCAACACGGCAGCCGCCACGAAGCCGCCGGCGGTCGCCACGTGGGTATTGGACATGACCTTGTCGCGCGCCACCACGTGGTGCAGGTCCACCAGGTAGCGGCGCGGCATGGCCGCCAGGCCTTGAAGAATCGGGACTGGCGACGGCCGCCCCTGGCGCCACAGGCGAACGCGGCGGACGGCGCCGATGACCGCCAGTGCCAGGGCGGAGAAGATCAGTATCGGCAGGAGGGTGTCGAGCATGGTGCTCACCTCGTCTCATAAGCCGTTGGCTTTGGCATTAGCATTAGCGCCGGGGCTTTACCGGCGGCAACAGAGGCCGGCACGGTGAAAGCGTCATGAGCGACGGCCAGGCTAGGCGAAGTTCGGCGAGTCAGCGGAGTGGACTGCTTGCTCCATGAGCATGACGAGCCGAACTTCAACAACGCCTGGCCGAGCGCAATAGCTTTCAGAGGTCCTTGCACAGCCGCAGGGCGTCATAGATGGCCGCGTGCGTATTGCGCGGCGCGGTGCAGTCGCCCAGTCGGAACAGCAGGTAGCCGTCGCCGTCTGCGCTCAGGCAGGGCTGTGCCTTGGCGGCATAGAGCGCCTCGAGGTCCACCTGCCCGCCATTGCGCGAGCGATCCTTGAGCGCGTAGTAGAGTGCCTCGTCGGGCCGCACGCCGTTCTCCACCACCACCTGGTCGACCACCCGCTCTTCCAGGGCACCGGTGTACTCGTTCTCGAGCACCGCCACCAGGCCGCTGCCCTCGCGGTAGACCTTGTGCAGCATCAGGTCGGAGGTCATGATCACCTCCTTCTCGTAGAGGCTGCGGTAGTAGGTGGGGAAGGTGGTGCCGCCCACCGCCGCACCCGGCTTGATGTCGTCGGTGACGATCTCGACCTTGGCGCCCTTGTCGGCCAGGTAGTCCGCCGCCGAGACACCGGAGAATTCGCAGATGGCGTCGTAGATCAGCACGTTCTTGCCCGGCGCCACCTTGCCCGAGAGGATGTCCCAGGTACTCACCACCAGGCTCTCCTCGGGGTTCTCCGAATAGCCCCACTCGGGGAACTGGCTGAGGAAGGGCTGGCCACCGGTGGCGAGAA
Organism: Halomonas sp. LR3S48; assembly: GCF_025725665.1. Classification (NCBI taxonomy): domain Bacteria; kingdom Pseudomonadati; phylum Pseudomonadota; class Gammaproteobacteria; order Oceanospirillales; family Halomonadaceae; genus Halomonas; species Halomonas sp. LR3S48. The sequence goes on from NZ_CP107009.1 coordinate 4,564,261, forward strand.
TCACGACGTCGGGGCGCAGGTCCTCGAGGGTTGCCTCGTCGGCACGGGTACCCAGGCGCAGGTCGACACCGAGGCGCGCCAGTTCGAGCTGGTACCAGCGGGTGATACCGGCGATCTGGTCGCGCTGCGGGGCCTGGGCGGCGATGGTGATCTGGCCGCCCAAGGCCTCCGCGGCCTCGAACAGGGTCACGTCGTGGCCGCGCTCGGCAGCGACGCGGGCGGCCTCCATGCCGCCGGGCCCACCACCCACCACCACGACCTTGCGCTTGGGACCTTCGCTCTTCTCGATGATATGCGGCAGGCCCATGTATTCCCGGGATGTCGCGGCATTCTGGATGCACAGCACATCGAGACCCTGGTACTGGCGGTCGATGCAGTAGTTGGCGCCGACGCACTGCTTGATCTGGTCGATCTGGCCCATCTTGATCTTGGCGATCAGGTGCGGGTCGGCGATGTGCGCCCGGGTCATGCCCACCAGGTCGACGTAGCCGCCTTCGAGGATACGCTGGGCCTGGTTGGGGTCCTTGATGTTCTGGGCATGAATCACCGGTACGGTGACCACTTCCTTGATGCCCGCCGCCAGGTGCAGGAAGGGTTCCGGCGGGTAGGACATGTTGGGAATGACGTTGGCCAGGGTGTTGTGGGTATCGCAGCCGGAGCCGATCACGCCGAAGAAGTCAACCTGGCCGGTGGCGTCGTAGTAGGCGGCGATCTTCTTCATGTCATCGTGGGTCAGGCCGTCCGGATGGAACTCGTCGCCGCAGATGCGCATGCCGACGACGAAGTCGTCGCCTACTTCTGCGCGCACCGCCTTGAGCACTTCCATGCCGAAGCGCATGCGGTTCTCGAAGCTGCCGCCCCACTGGTCGGTGCGCTTGTTGACCCGTGGGCTCCAGAACTGGTCGATCAGGTGCTGGTGCACGGCGGAGAGCTCGACGCCATCCAGGCCACCCTCCTTCGCCCGCCGCGCGGCCTGGGCGAAGTCGCCGACGATGCGCCAGATCTCCTCCTCCTCGATGGTCTTGCAGGTGGAGCGGTGCACCGGTTCGCGTATACCCGAGGGCGACACCAGGGTCGGCCAGTCGAAGCCGTCCCAGCGCGAGCGACGCCCCATGTGGGTAATCTGGATCATGATCTTGCCGCCGTGCTTGTGCACGGCATCGGCCAGATTCTGAAAGTGCGGGATGATGCGGTCGGTGGAGAGATTCACCGAGCTCCACCAGCCCTGGGGGCTGTCAATGGAGACCACCGAGGAGCCGCCGCAGATGCACAGGCCGCAGCCGCCCTTGGCCTTCTCCTCGTAGTACCTGACATAGCGCTCGGTGGTCATGCCGCCGTCGGTGGCGTGCACCTCGGCATGGGCGGTGCTGACCACGCGGTTGCGGATGGTCAGCTTGCCGATCTGGATCGGCTCGAAAATCGCGTCGAATGCCATGGAAACCTCCTCAACCCCGGGCGTCGGGCAACGGCTTGACGGTGAAGATGCCCACGTCGCAGCCGGGCTCGGCGGCGCTCTGGGTCTGCTCGGCAACGGTACGCAGGCTGCTGCCGCGGGCGGCGAGGATCTGGTCCATGGCGCCGGCGAACCAGCCGGTGAACATGTACTCCTCCTTGTGCCCCGTCTTGCCGAGCTGGTAGACGAAGGCACTATGCTCCAGGCGAACGCGAGCGGTGCCGGCATCGAGGTCGATCTCTTCGGTCACGAACTTGCCCCAGCCGCGCTGGGAGAGCCGCAGCATGTAATGCTCGAACACTTCCACGCCGGCCAGGCCGTGCAGTTCGGCTTCCTTCTCGCACCAGTGCCAGGCGCTCTTGTAGCCGGCGCGGTAAAGAATCTCGGCGTACTTGTCCACACCCAGCGCCTCGGCGACGGCAGTGTGGTTGTTGATAAAGAAGTGGCGCGGTACGTAGAGCATCGGCAGGGCGTCGGTGGTCCACACGCCGGTTTCGCTATCCACTTCGATGGGAAGCTCAGGGGCCATCTTGGTCACGGTTGGTTTCCTCAAAAATCGTTGTTCTTGGCAATCATCGGGACTTTCCCGGAGCAGCCGTTATCGTCACTCGCCCCAGACGTCCTTCAGTATGCGCACCCAGTTCTCGCCCATGATCTTGCGCACCTGTGTTTCACTGAACCCACGGCGCAGCAAGGCTTCGGTCAGGTTGGGGAACTCGCCGATGGTGCGGATACCCTCGGGGTTGATGATCTTGCCGAAGCTGGTCAGGCGACGGGCGTAACCCTTGTCGTGGGTCAGCCACTCGAAGAAGTCCTTGCCATGGCCCTGGGTGAAATCGGTGCCGATGCCGATGGCGTCCTCGCCGACGATGTTCATCACGTATTCGATGGCCTCGACATAGTCGTCGACGGTGGCGTCGATGCCGGCGCGCAGGAAGGGCGTGAACATGGTCACGCCGACGAAACCGCCATGCTCGGCGATGAAGCGCAGCTCCTCGTCAGACTTGTTGCGCGGGTGCTCCTTGAGGCCGGATGGCAGGCAATGGGAATAGCAGACCGGTTTCTTGGACTCGAGGATGACCTCCTCGGAGGTCTTGGAACCGACATGGGAGAGGTCGCACATGATGCCCACGCGGTTCATCTCGGCGACGATCTCGCGGCCAAAGCCGGAGAGCCCGCCGTCGCGCTCGTAGCAGCCGGTGCCCACCAGGTTCTGGGTGTTGTAGCACATCTGCACGATGCCCACGCCGAGCTGCTTGAAGATCTCGACGTAGCCGATCTGGTCCTCGAAGGCATGGGCATTCTGGAAGCCGTAGATGATACCGGTCTTGCCTTCCTCCTTGGCCCGGGTGATATCGGCAGTGGTACGCACCGGGCGCACCAGGTCGCTGCACTCGGCCATCAGTTGGTTGGACTTGACGATATTGTCGACGGTGGCCTGGAAACCCTCCCAAACCGAGACGGTGCAATTGGCCGCAGTGAGCCTGCCGCGGCGCATGTCCTCGAACAGCTCGCGGTTCCACTTGGCGATGATCAGGCCGTCGATGACGATGGCGTCGTCGTGCAGGTCTTGGGGAGTCATGGGGGCGTGCTCCGAATCGGGGTTGACTGATGGCAGCATAGCGCCGGCCAGGCCTACCCCGACTTCTGGAAGCGACGGTGATAATCCCAAAAACGTCATCTCTGTCGCGACTGCGACGAACGGCACAGCGCTGCCCCCGGATATGCAGGAAAACGTGAACATGACAATGTTCCTCTCCGCAGAAACGGAAGAGGGCGGCATCGAGGCGAGGAGAGGAGGAAGCGAACGGCTCGCGGCGACCTGGCCACGAGCCGCTTCTTCAAGGGTTCAGGTCAATGGTCCAGGCGTACGCTGGCGTAGGTCGGCTCGCCACGGGCCTGGTCGAGCGCCATCAGCGCCGCCGAGATCGGCTGTTCCGGCACGGGCTGGAAGGCGACCGGTTGCAGCAGCAGGCTGCCGGTTGGCTGTTCGGCCAGCACGGGGGGGCGCAGCGGGCTGGTGCCCAGGCGCTCCTCCCGCGGCGGCAGGCCGAAGAACTCCCGATAGCACTTGGAAAAATGGGGCGTGGAGACGAAGCCGCAGGCCGAGGCGACCTCGATGATCGACATCGAGGTCTGCTTGAGCAACTGGCGCGCTCGGGTGAGTCGCAGCTTGAGGTAGTAGCGCGACGGCGAACAGTGCAGGTATTTCTGGAACAGCCGCTCGAGCTGGCGGCGCGAGACATCGACGTACGCGGCCAACTCCTCGAGCGCGATGGGTTCCTCCAGGTTGGCCTCCATCAGCGCGACGATCTCCAGCAGCTTGGGCTGAGTGGTGCCCAGCACATGCTTGAGCGGCACGCGCTGATGATCGTTCTCGCCACGCATGCGCTCGCAGATGAACATTTCGGAGATGCCCGCCGAGAGTTCGCGGCCATGCTCGCGTCCGATCAGGGTCAGCATCATGTCCAGCGGCGCGGTGCCACCGGAGGCGGTGGCCCGGTCGCGATCGATGGAGAACAGCCGCGTGGTCAGCACCGTGCGGGGGAACGACTCGCGCATCGCCGCCAGACATTCCCAGTGTACGCTGGTCTCGTAGCCGTCCAGCAGCCCTGCCTTGGCCAACGCCCAACTGCCGGTACAGATACCGCCCAGCCGGCGCGAAAGGCGCGCCTGGGACTGCAGCCAACTGACGTGCTCGCGCTGCACGGCACGAGACGGCCCCACGCCGCCGCAGACGATGACCATGTCCAGCGCCAGTGGCATGGTGATGGCACCGTCAGGAGTGACCTGAAGCCCATCGCTGGCCGAGATCGGCCCGCCGTCCACGCTCAGCGTGAACCAGCGATACAGCTCTCGCCCGGCCAATTGGTTGGCCATGCGCAGCGGCTCGATGGCCGAGGCCAGCGAGAACAGCGTGAAGTTTTCCAGCAGCAGGAAACCCAGCGTCTGTGGAGCCGGTTCCTTGCACGAAGCCTGGGTTGAGGACGAAGCCTGGGGGGACGTGGCCATGTTCATACTCCGATGCCGTGTATCGTTATGGTTATCGGCATGTTTACCCGTAAGGGTGCTGTGTCAGGGTCATGGGTCGGGCTTGGATCAGTACCTTTGAGGTGTCGCGATCAGGCAAGCCCTTATCTCCAAGATATTCCATGTTGTCGCTCTCGGATACGTTTAAAATCCGTCATTCACGAAAAGGCCGCCAGTCAGGCGGCCTTGCAGTGTCGCAACCAGATGTCGTAAGCGTCGCTTTTGGGCAAGAACTGCGAGAGGCGGGAGCGACGAACGGAATGGAAGGCTGCTTTCACACCTTGGGCGGCGTGGCATGTGGCGTGTCGGCGGACATGCGAATTTCCAATAGCGCCGAGCCCGCCTGGGCCTGGCAGCGGGCCAGCGCCTCCGGCAGCTGGTCGTTGCGCTCGATGGCTTCGCCATGCAGCCCGAACCCGCGAGCCAGGGCCACGAAGTCGGGATTGACCAGCTCGGTTCCCGAGACGCGTCCGGGGAAGCGACGCTCCTGATGCATGCGGATCGTCCCGTAACTGCCGTTGTTGACGACCACGAACAGGATCTTCAGCCCCAGCATGCGGGCCGTCGCCAGTTCCTGGATGCTCATCAGCGCACAGCCATCGCCACCGTAGGCGACCACGCTGCGCTCAGGATGAGCCAGCTTGGCGGCGATGGCCGCGGGGAAGCCATATCCCATGGCACCGCTGGTCGGTGCCAGTTGGGTACGGAAGACATGGAATGTCAGGTAACGCTGCAGCCACAGGGTGTAATTGCCCGCACCGTTGGCGTAGACCGTATCCCTGGGCAGGGCCTCGGCGATCGTCGCCACGACGGTCTGCATGTCCAGGTCGCCCTCGGCGGGCCCGACTTTCGTGTAGTCCTCGAAAGCCTGCCTCGCCTGAGCCAGATAGGCACGACGCGCCATCTCGCCCCGCGGGGGTAGCGTCGCCAGCGCTTCGGCGAACTCCGGCGAGGTCGCGTTGATCGTCAAGCCGTGGTAGACCCGGCCCAGCTCGCCGATATCCGCATGCACGTGGATGAATCCTTGTCGCGGCCGTGGGGGTACCAGCAGGGTGTAGCCCTGCGTGGTGGCCTCGCCCAGCCTGGCACCCAGCGAGATGACCAGATCGGCCTGCTCCACCAGCGCGTTGGCCTGTGCCGACGCACCCAGGCCGAGACGCCCCACATAGGCCGGCGAATCGTTGTCGACGAAATCCTGGCAGCGGAACGAGGCCAGGATCGGCACCTGATGCGCCTCGGCGAACTGTCGCAGGTGCTCGCCGGCCCGAGCGCTCCAGTCGCCACCGCCGACGATCAGTACCGGACGCTGCGCCTCTTCCAGGGCGCCAGAGACACGCACCAGCGACTGCGGATCGGGAACGATGGGGATGCGGCTCGCGGCCGGGGCATCTTCGACGCGGACAATATCATCGAGCATGTCCTCGGGCAGCGAGACGACCACCGGGCCGGGGCGGCCGGAGATTGCCGTCTGGAAGGCACGCGCCAGCAGTTCCGGCAGCCGCCTGGCATCGTCGACCTCGGTGACCCACTTGGCCACCGGCCCGAACATCTGGCGATAGTCGATCTCCTGGAAGGCCTCTCGCTCGCGCATGTGCCGCGCGACCTGGCCGATGAACAGAATCATCGGCGTCGAGTCCTGGCGTGCGGTATGCACGCCGATGCTGGCGTGGCACGCCCCCGGTCCGCGCGTGACGAAGCAGATGCCCGGCTGCCCCGTCATCTTGGCGTAGGCTTCGGCCATGTTGGATGCCCCCGACTCATGCCGGCAGGTCACCAACTTCAGGCGCTGCCGATGATCGTACAGCGCGTCCAGTACGCTGAGATAACTTTCGCCGGGTACGGCGAAGGCCTGCGTCACGCCGTTGTCCAGCAATGCATCGACCAGCACCTGCGCGCCCGTGCGTGGGGCCTGGTCCTCGTACGAGCCAGCCATAGACACCTCCATTCAGATGGGGGAGAAGCGAGTGGGGCGCAGCAGCTTGTTGCTCTGGTGCTGGACATTGCCCGCCTCGGCGCTCTTCTTACGGTAGGCGATCCAGTCGGGGTCCTTCTCCATCGCAGTGCGCCGGGCATCTCGGTCCGCTGCGCTCTCGTAGCCCCACAGGTGCACGACCTGGTTCAGCTCCCCCGTTTCGGTAACGAAATAACCCAACAGGTTACCCAGATGGCGCTGCTGAATCGGCAGCCCTTCGCGCTCGTAGAGTTCGAGATAAGCGTTCAGACGGCCCGGGACCATCGTGTAGGTACGTAGATCGACGAACATGATAATGACCTCTTTCGGGAATTGACGTTTCGGGATCGGGAATCGCGACCTTTAGTAATACATACTATGTATTACTATCTTTGCAACCCCTGTGTGAATCTTCATTCGACCGGGAAACTCTCCATCGCCCTCCTGCTACTAAAGGCGCATATCTGAACGGGCACTTGGCCGCTACGGTATTTGTATGATGTATGACTTAATGGAAACGACACGATGACAGCGGTTCCCTTCACCACTCTGCTCCATACCCTGGAGCGCGTTCTGCAGCGCGCCGGACTGACGAGCGCGGATGCACGGCTCTGCGCCCGCCTCCATGCCGAGAGCACCTGGGACGGTGTCGCCTCGCATGGCGTCGGCCGTATCGCCCGCTTCGTCGATTACGTTCGCCGCGGCTGGGTCGACCCGAGCGCCACGCTGGAGCGGGTTCACGCCCTGGGTGCGCTTGAAGTCCACGACGGCCACTTCGGCATCGGGGTTCGCAATGCCTTGCAGGCCACCGAACGCGCCATGTCGCTCGCCGAGGAGCATGGCATGGGAGTCGTGGCCCTGCGCGACACCACCCACTGGATGCGCGGTGGCAGCTATGGCTGGCATGCCGTTGAGCGAGGCTATGCCGCACTGATGTGGACCAATACGGAATCGTGCATGCCGGCCTGGGGGTCGTCGCAGCAGAGTATCGGCAACAACCCTCTGGTGATGGGCGTGCCGGGCGAGAGCCCGCTGGTGCTCGACATGGCCATGTCGCAGTTCTCCTACGGCAAGCTCCAGACGCTACGCCAGCAAGGCAAGCCGCTTCCCGTCGACGGCGGCTTCGATGCCCAGGGCGAGCTGACCCGGGAGCCCGCAGCGATCGAAGCCACGCGCCGCATCCTGCCCACCGGCTATTGGAAAGGCTCCGGCCTGGCCATCCTGCTCGACGCTCTCGCGGCGCTGCTGGCCCAGGGCCGGCCCAGCCACGAGATCGACAAGCTGCAGCGAGGCAGCGGTACCGGCTGCTGCCAGGTCTTCATGCTCTTCGACCCGCGCCAGCTGGGCGGACAGGAGCTCTGCCACCACCTGGTGGAAGGCATCACCGCCCACCTGGCTTCGGCCGCGCCGGACGAGAGCGGCGCCCCCGTGCGCTGGCCGGGCAAATCGACCGACGAGCGACGGAGGCGAGACAGGTATGCGCCGGATGCGGCCGTTGAAGTCGACGACGCAACCTGGAACGAGATCCTCTCTCTCGCGGAATGACGCCCCTTAACGCAACAAGCAGTCAAGTAGCAAGGAGTATGGCGGCTCGCCCGTTGGGCACCGCCCCTGACGACAACGAAACGACGAAGCCAACAACAAGAGGAGTATCACCATGCTCAAGAAAACCCTGGGTCTTGCCTGCATCATGACGCTGGTGACCGCGACGGCCAACGCCGCGGAGGAGTATCCGACCCGAGATATCCGCATGATCGTGCCATGGGGCGCCGGCGGCGGCACCGACGGCATCGTGCGCAAGATCACCGACCTGGCGGAAGAGTCGCTGTCCGGCACCGTCTACGTCGAGAACATCGAGGGCGGCATGAGCGGCAACGGGCTGATCCAGCTGATCAACGCCAAGGCCGATGGCTATACCCTCGGCGCCCTGACCTACGACAGTGTCATCACCGTGCCGTGGCAAGACATGCTGCCGGGCTACAGCGTCGACGAGATGGACCTGATCGCGCGCATCACCAGCGAGCCCGATGCCCTCATCGTGCCGGCCGACTCGGAACACGACAGCATCGAGGCCCTGATCGAGGCGGCCAAGGCCGAGCCCGGCCGCATTCGCGCCGGCATCCAGAACATGGGGGCGCGCACCCACCTGACGCTGCTCCAGCTGATGGACGCAACCGGGGCCGATTTCAAGATCATCTCCTATCCGGGCGGCGCCGCGCCGCAGAAGGAGGCGCTGCTGAACGGCGAGATCGACTTCGCGATCACCAGCCTGGGCGATTTCGCTTCGCTCATCGAGGGTGGCGATGCGCGTGGCCTGATCGAGTTCACCGACGTGCAGAGCCAGTCATTCCCGGATGTGCCGCCCGCCTCCGAACGCGATCTCGATATCCAGATGGGCAGCTTCATCATCCTGGCCGCCCCGGCCGGTACGCCGGAGCCGATCCTGGACGAGCTCGAGGCGGCGTATCAGGAAGCCTACGAGAGCGACGAGTTCCAGGGCTGGCTGGTCGACGTCGGCGTGACCCCCAACTGGCTGGGACGCGATGAAGTCACCGAGTGGGTCGGCACGACCCAGGAGGAGATCTTCGTCACCATGGAGGAACTCCAGGAGCAGGGCATCCTCGACTAGGCCGCGCAGAAGCGCCTTGCCATCCACCCGGCGCCCAACGCGATTTCCCGCCCCCCGCCGTGCCGCCACGCGGCGGGCTATCCCCTACAGCAAGAGAGGTGGAACCTTTGAAGCTCCCCTACTCATTCAGTGGAAAGTGGGTCGTGCCCGTCCTGCTGCTGGTCGTCACCACGATCTATCTCGTGGAAGCCCTGCAGATGATGCCGCCGATCAAGCGCGGCGATATTACGGCCTCGTTCTTCCCGGTCGTGCTCGCCGCGATCATGTACCTCTCGATCGGCATCGTGATCTGGCAGGGGCGTAGCGAAACCGGCAAGAGCACCACGGTCGAAACGCCCGCGGCCGACGAGACGCAAGCCGAGGCCGGGGTGCCGGCCCTCAATCGCTTCGGTGCGCTGTGGGTCACCGTGGCGACCGGCGCGTACATCGGCATCTTCTCGGTCATCGGCTATTTCACCTCCACGTTCCTCTACGTGCTGCTGCTGACGTTCCTGTTCGGCAATCCCCGTCCCGGCACGGGCGGGCGCGCCTGGGCCGTCAAGATCCTCGCCGCCCTGCTCATTACTCTGCTCGGCTACACCCTGTTCGAACTCATCTTCCAGGTTCGCTTGCCCACCCTAGGGACGTGACGGTCATGGATTACTTCAGAGAACTCCTCAACGGATTCGCCACCCTGCTACAGCCCGAGGTGTTCGCCTACATGGTGGGCGGCTACCTGATCGGCACCTTCTTCGGCGCCGTGCCGGGGTTGACCTCGATGCTGGCCATCGCCCTGCTGCTGCCCCTGACCTACAGCCTCGACGTGACCTCGGCGCTCGTGGCCTGCGCCAGCATCTTCATGGCGGGCATGTGCAGCGGCAGCATCACCGCCACCACGATCAACATTCCCGGTGCCCCGGCCTCGATGATGACCGCGATCGAGGGTTATCCAATGCAGCAGCGCGGCGAGGGGGCCAAGGCCCTGGGGCACGCGGCCTTGGCCTCCATGATCGGCGGTGCCCTGGGCGCCGTCCTGCTGATGGTGGTGGCGCCCATGGCAGCCGAAGCCGCGCTGCTGATCCGCACGCCGGGGAAATTCTCGTTGATCGCCTTCGCGCTGATCGTCATCGTCATTTCCCAGCGCGACTCCATCCCCAAGGGGCTGGTCGCCACGACGCTGGGGGTCATGGTCGCCACGGTGGGCATCGACGTGATGCAACCCGTACCGCGCTTCACCTTCGGCACCAGCACGCTGATGCAGGGCATCGACATCATGCCTCTGGTCATCGGCGCCTTCGCCATCAGCGAACTATTGGTGCAGGCACGCAAGGCCGAGCGGCGTACCGTCGATGCCGATGCCATCAAGGCCACAAAAATCCGCCGTCGGGATTTCATTCCGCCGCTCAGCGAAGTGCGCGAAATCGGCGTCTACCGCTATCTCAAGTCCGCCGTCATCGGCTACGCCATCGGCGTCCTGCCCGGCGCGGGCGGCTCGATGGCCGCTTTCGTCTCCTATGCCGAAGCCATGCGCAGCTCCAAGCATCCCGAACGCTACGGCAAGGGTTCGTGCGAAGGCATCGCCGCAGCCGAAGGAGCCAATAACTCGATGTGCAGCGGCGCCTTCGTGCCGATGCTCTCGTTCGGTATCCCCGGCGACCCCACCACGGCCATCGTGCTCGGGGTACTGGTGATCAACGGCCTGCAGCCGGGCCCCCAGTTCCTCGACGCCCAACTGCACCTGGTGGCCCCGATGTTCGCAGCCCTGCTCGTCAGCGCCCTGGTCCTCGTGCCGCTGACGCTCTACCTGCTGGGTCCCTACTTCGTACGTATCGTGTCGATTCGCCGTGACGTGCTGTATTCCAGCATCGCCGTCATCGCGCTGGTCGGCAGCTACGTGGCCACCTATTCCACTTTCCAGATGGCGTTGGCGCTGCTGTTCGGCGTGCTGGCCTACGTCCTGCGCCAGCACAAGTACCCCATCGCCTGCCTGCTGCTAGGCTTCGTGTTGGGTCCTGGCCTGGAGGAGTACTGTCGTCGGGCCCTGTCCATCAGCGACGGCAACCCGATGATCTTCCTTACCAGCTTCGACAGCCTCTTCTTCCTGCTGCTGACTGGGGTGTTCTACTACTTCATGGTGGTCCGCAAGCCCAAGACACCGGTCATAAAAGGCGTCACCAGCTGACGGCTTCCCCTTCCTCCAGCGCCGGCTCCCCGGCGCTGTCTTTTCCCGTCACCACAGCCACTCGGCTCGACCGAGCGGTCCCGAGGCTTTCGCCAAGGTCTAGCTCTCCAGATAATTCCGGTAGAGATTCCACGAGCGGTTGAGATGCTGATACATGGTCTCCCTGGCCGCTTCCTCATCGCGAGACAGGATGGCCTCGAGAATGTAGCCGTGCTCCTCCTTGACCCGTCCGATGTAGCGCTCCGCAGCGGCCCGGTTGATGTCGACGGCCATCAGCTTGGCGCGAGGGATCATGCTCTGGCTGAGCTGGGCGTAGAGTTGCAGGAAAAAGGGGTTCTTCGCGGCCTTGAAGATGGCGTAGTGAAATTCGTAATCCTCCACGCGCGCCTGGGATTTCTCGGCATGCGCCTTGATGAAAGCGGCATGCTTGGCTTCCAGGTTGCGGCGGTCCTCTTCGTCGTAGCGCAAGGCGGCCAGCTCCGCTGCCGCCGGCTCCAGCGACAACCGGAGTTCGAGCACATGCAGAATGTCCTCGATCGTGGTGGGACTGATCCTCTCGGCCGGGCGAGCTTCGATGGCGGTGGCCCGCAGTACCGTCGTGCCCACTCCCCTTCGCGTCTCCACCAGACCCAGCGACTTCAGGTGCGTCACGGCTTCGCGAATTACCGTACGGCTGACACCGAACGAGTCGCACAGGCGCGCTTCGGTCGGCAGCTTGTCGCCGACCTTTATCTTTCCTTCCAGAATCAATGCTTCCAGCTTATCGGCGACATGCGTCGGGAGGCTTCCCTGCTTCGAGACCTTCTGTACGTTCAGATCTGAAATGTCGATTGTCATATGGTTACCCTGAGCATGGCCCCCTCTTTTCTTCCTCTATTTCTTTATACTACGCCAGCTTGGGCGCTAGGATGAGTCGAACGTATCGTGTGTCGATACTTGGTCATACATCATATTATTTTCCCTATTGCCATGCCATGCCCACGAGGCGAGAGGACCCCATGCCAACCAAGACAGAACGGGACGTCGAAAAGGGTTATTCCAAAGCCGAGTTCGTCGCGAAACTAAGGCGCCTGGCAGATACCATCGAAAAAGGCGGGCGCTTCGATATCCAGATAGCCGGTGAACGAATATACGTGCCAGCACGAGCCGAATTCACCATCGAACACGAGCGTTCGGATGACGAAGAGGAGATCGAGTTTCAGATCAAATGGAGGAGGGAATAATTTCTTGGCGCGCCCGGCAGGATTCGAACCTGCGACCTTTGGCTTCGGAGGCCAACACTCTATCCAACTGAGCTACGGGCGCTTCTGGAGAGGCGACGCAAGCCTTGCTGGCTCCCGTCTAGTGGCAGCACATGGCCACCGAGAAACGGCCAACATCGTAACCGTCAGCGCCCGCGCTGTCCAGCCTGGCAGCTTCCCGCGAGACTCAGCGGCCAGGGTAGAAGATACGGTACGTCTGCGGCACCTCACCGACCGTCTCGGCGTCACGTGCCGCCTGCGCCAGGTAGCGCTCGAGCGCTTCGGCCCGGCGGGCCGTATCGGCTTCGAGCACATGGCGCACCTCGGCCCGGGCACGCGCCACTTCGCCGGTCAGTTCGGCTTCCATGGCGTCACGAAAGCGATGCTCTTCGGCCTTGAGTAAGGCGTATTCCGTGCCGACGAAGCCGGCCAGGGCCACTGCCGTGGCGGTGGCACCGGCCAGCAGTGCTGCGGGGCCGGTCGGGGAAGTGGCCACCGTGGCCGTCGCTCCGCTACCCAGCGAGCGCGTCGCATGACCGCCCAAGCGCGCCACGACCCGGCCGGCCACGGCTCTCGACCCCTGCATCGCCGCGCCCGCCATCAGCCGCTGGGCAAGCGCCCGGCTGACAGTCAAACCAAGAGCGCCCCCCGCAGCAGCCGTTCCCCAGCGCATCTCTTCCCGGCGGTCATGGAACGCATGCTGCAGAGCCAGATCGAGATCGATCTCGTGTATCTCCCGTGATGGGGTAACGTTCGCCTGCCGCTCGCCGTAGCGAGCATGGAGGGTCAGGGCGATGCCCTGCCCCAATCGCTGCTGGGCCTGCTCGAGACGCGTGGCGTAATCGGCTTCGAGCTCTTTCAGCGCGGCCTCGAAACCGCTGCGCTCGGCCAATCGCTCGGCCAGTTGCACCTCCAGCCATTCGTCCACCCCACCCGTCAGCGTCATCGCCAGGCGCAGGTAGCTGCCTCGCGGCGAGAAGTGCCAATCGAGGTATTCCGGCACCGCGGCCTCGAGCGGAGCGAAGGCGGCGTCCAGGTGCGCATCGAGCCAGAGCTGCATCTCTTGGCGCAGCCTCAGGTCCAGGCCAGCGGCAAGCTCGCCCAGTTCCCGCCCCAGGGCGGCGTGGGTCTCGGCGTCAAGAGTCAGGGTCTCACCGTCGACCACGACCCGGAAGAGCGGTGCCTCACTGCGTGCCTGCAGCAGGTAGTAGGCCAGGACGAGGCCCAGCAGCAAAAGCGCTGCCAGCAGCGGACCCAGGATCCAGGCCACTACCGGCAGGCGCCTCAAGGTGTCGGTGCGTATCGTCATGTGGACTCCTCCCGCCCGCTCTCAGGCCGCTGCGTCAGCCGGCCACACAGGGCGTCGACGCCCACCAACAGCCTGACGAATGCCCAGGCGAAGGCGCTCTGCGACAGCAACAGAACCAGCCAGCCGATCAGCACCATCCAGTCATCGATCCCGGCGCGGGTGACGGCATTCTGCATGGCCCAGTACTGGGTCAGCTCCACGGCCTGGGCCAGGCGCTCGAAGAAGCCGAGCAACGTGCCACCCGAGGCGGTGGAGACATGCCGCAACAGGGCCTCTTCCCAGGCTAGCCCGACCAGATAGGGCTGTGGCAACCACAGCGCCAAAAACATCAGCAACAGTGCCAGCAGGCCACCGACGGGCCAGACCAGCAGGCGGCGGGTCAATGACGGGATGTAGGCGGCGACCACGTGCCGGGCCATGCGCCGGCGCAGGATGGCCTGAAGCCATCCCAGCGTCAGCGTCGCCAGCAGCAGTGCCAGCCAGGCGACCGGTGAGAGCAGGCGGAGCTGCACCAGCAGCAGTAGCGCCAGCAGCAGGCCCAGCAGTTGATGGCTCAAGATCATGAATAGCCCGCCCCGCAACCGACGGTGCCAGGGCGACGACGCATGCAGGTACTGACCCAGCCAGGCACCGCGCCGCAGTCGCGCGGCCTCGAAGCTGCCGGCGAAGATCAACTGACCGGCGAACGCCCAGGCCGGCAGCAACAGTACGCTGGCCAGCCCCGGTCCCAGCCGGGACCACGCCAGCAGCCCGACGACCGCCAGCGCGATGTGACCATGGCGATAAAAGATGCCGCGCCAGGCGGCGTAACGCCGCTCGCTCATGGCCCCTTCATGCGCCTGGTGGGTGAACGCCACGGCCGTGACTACCGCCCGCGGTAATCACGTCTCCTGGATCATCTCGCCGACCTTCCCCAGGATGTGCCGGCCAATGGGCAGCGCCGAGGTGGCGGCCGGCGACGGCGCGTTGCAGACGTTGACCGTGCGCCGGGTATTGACGAACAGAAAGTCGTCGATCAGCCGGCCATCGCGGGAGACGGCCTGGGCGCGCACGCCGGCGGGCCACGGCTCGAGGTCGCCCAGCGTCAGGCTGGGGCAGTATTTGCGCACCTCTTCCAGATAGCCGCGACGCCACAGCGAATTCTTCATCTCGCGCAGGCCGGGCCGCAGGTTGCGCCCCAGCACCTTGAGGATGCCGGGATTGCTGAACATGCGCGCCATGTCGGGCAGTGAAGCGTCGCCCTTGCGATACCCCTCGCGCTTGAACGCCAGCACCGCATTGGGCCCCACGGTCACCGAACCATCGATCATGCGCGTCAGATGCACCCCAAGGAACGGCATGGAAGGGTCGGGGATGGGATAGATGAGGTGCTTGACGATATCGCTGAGCCGGTCGGGCAGGCGGTAGTATTCGCCGCGGAAGGGGCAGATGGAGAAGCCGGGGTTTCGTCCCAGCAGGCGCACGACGCGGTCGGCCATCAGTCCCGAGCAGGTCACCAGGTAGCGACTGTTGAACTCACCCTGGGAGGTTTCGACGAGGACCTCCCCGGTACGCTCGGCGATCCCGGTGACCTCGTGGTCGTAGCGGATCTGGCCACCATGACGCTGGAACTCCTCGGCCATCGCCTCGGCCACCCGGGCATAGCTGACGATACCGCTGGAGGGGACGAAGATGGCACCGAGCCCGGTGATGTGGGGCTCGCGCTCTATCAGCTCCCCGGCAGAAAGCCACTCCCGCTCCAGTCCGTTGGCAGCGGTGCGCTCCCATAGCGCTTCCATGCGCTGCATCTCCTGCGGGTTGGTTGCCACCAATAGCTTGCCGCAGGCCTCGTAGGGAATGGCATGGCGGTCACAGAACTCCTTGGTAGCGCGATTACCCTCCAGGCAGAAGCGTGCCTTGAGGCTGCCCGGCGTATAGTAGACACCGGCATGAATCACGCCGCTGTTGTGGCCGCTCTGGTGCTGCGCGGGGCCGCTCTCCTTCTCAAGCAGCAGCATTTTCTTGTCGGGATAGCGCTCGATGAGTTGCATCGCGGTGGAAAGGCCGAGAATGCCGCCACCCAGAATGATGAAATCGTACACGCAGGCCTCGCGTCGCCAGTGGAACACACCGAAGTCAGCTACCACGATACTCGTCGGCCGCTGCGCTGGCCAGCCGGCCAGGGCCGCTGCGTTGACTCATGCCAAAGGCGTGGGCTGCGGCGTTTTCCAGCGCTTTGCTATATCGGTATACTAGCGCCCATTGTGTGTATCATGGCGCTCCGGCTGTCGCGTGCCGTCGTCGCCAACAGATTACGATTACAGGACCGTCGAGAGGTGGTGAGAGTGAAATCCAGCAAGCTGATCATGGGGTGTCTGGCCACCCTGGGCCTGGTCGCGGGCGCCGCGTCCGTTCAGGCCGAAGTGGACCGCGATGCCATTGCCGAGCGCCTGAAGCCGGTGGGTGAACTCTGCCTGCAGGGCGATGAGTGTGGCACGGCAGCAACCGCTGCGAGCGATTCGGGTAGCGGTGGCGAAGGCGCCGATGGCGAGGGCATCTACGGCCAGGTGTGCAGCGCATGCCATGACAGCGGCGCCGCCGGTGCGCCGGTACGCGGCGAGGAGGACGCCTGGGCCGACCGCGTCGACAAGGGCTGGGACACGCTGCTGGATCACGCCATCAACGGTTTCAACGCCATGCCGGCCCGCGGCGGCAACCCCAACCTCTCCGACGAGGAAGTCGCCGCCGCTACTGCGCACCTGGTGGATCCTGTGATGGACGTGCCGGAGCTGGGCGGTGATGAAGAAGCCGCATCCGACGAAGCCGCATCCGACGAAGCCGCATCCGACGAAGCCGCATCCGAGGACGAGGCTGCCGCCGATGGAGAGGCCGTGACCGAAGAAGGCGCCGTCGAAGAGGATGCCGAAGCCGCCGCGGTGGCGACCGAAGACGGAGCCGCGGATGAAGAGGCCGTCGAGGAAGCGTCTGCCGACGAAGAGGCCGCTGGCGACGAGCCGGCCCACGCCGGCATCGACGGCGAGGCGATCTACAACCAGGCCTGCATGGCATGCCACATGACCGGTGCCGCCGGTGCGCCGCGCCGCGGCGAAGCCGGCGAGTGGGAAGGGCGCATCGATCAGGATATCGAGACGCTGTACGACCACGCCATTAACGGTGTCGGCGCCATGCCGCCCAAGGGTGGCAACATGGGTCTCTCGGACGACGAGGTGCGTGCCGCCGTGGACTTCCTGGTCGAGCCCGTCAAGTAATCCGTACGCGGGTCTGTAACCAAAGACGGGGCGCCTTTTGGCGCCCCGTCGGCGTTCATGTCTCATCCACCCGACACCCCGTCGGGATTTAACCCAGCAACGAGCGCAGCCCGGCGATGGCATCCTGCCCCCGCGCCTGCTTCTTCTCCGGATCCTCCTTGTCGGCGCGGCCTTCCCACTCCAGATCGTCCGGCGGCAGCTCGTCGAGGAAACGGCTCGGCGTGCAATCCATCAACTCGCCGAAGGCCTTGCGCTGGCGCGCCAGGGTCAGGGTCAGGGTCTGGCGCGCGCGGGTGATGCCGACATAGGCCAGGCGCCGCTCCTCCTCCACCGTGCCGGCCTCGATGGCGTTGCGGTGGGGCAGCAGCTCCTCCTCGAGGCCCATCAGGTAGACATGCGGGAACTCCAGCCCCTTGGAGGCATGCATGGTCAGCAGCTGCACCTTGTCGGTATCGTCCTCCTCGGCCTGCTGTTCCAGGATGTCGCGCAGCACCAGCCGCGAGATGGCCGCCTCCACATCGCCGGTCTCGGCGGCGTCTTCCGCTTCGATCTCCGCAGCTCTTTCCTCAGGATCATGTTTCATCGACTTCTCGAGCTGGTCGATCAGCGTCCAGACGTTGGCCATACGCCGCTCGGCGATGGTGGGTGCGCTGGCGTTCTGGTAGAGCCACGCCTCGTAGTCCATCTCGTGCAGCATGCCGCGTATCGCGGCCAGCGAATCCCCCTCGTCCATGCGGCGGCGCACACCGTCGATGAAGTGGGTGAAGCGCCCCAGGCGCTCCACCGCCCGCGCCGGCAGCTGCTGCTCCAGGCCCAGCTCGTGGCAGGCGTCGAACAGCGAGGCGCCCCGCTCGGTGGCATAGTTGGCCAGCTTCTCCAGGGTGCCGGGGCCGATCTCGCGGCGCGGCACGTTGACGATGCGCAGGAAGGCGTTGTCGTCTGCCGGATTGATCAGCAGGCGCAGGTAGGCCATGGCGTCCTTGATCTCGTTACGCGAGAAGAAGGAGGTGCCGCCGGAGAGCTTGTAGGGGATCTGGTAGTGCTGGAGTTTCAACTCGAGCAGCCGGGCCTGGAAATTGCCACGGTAGAGCACGGCGAAGTCGCGCCACTCCGCGCGCTCCTTGATGCGCCGGGTGAGGATCTCGCTGGCCACCCGTTCGGCCTCGGCCTCCTCGTGGCGGTTGACCACCACACGGATCGGCGCGCCCTGCCCCATCTCCGACCACAGCGTTTTTTCATAGACGTGGGGATTGTTGGCGATCAGGGTATTGGCGGCGCGCAGGATGGTGCCGGTGGAGCGGTAGTTCTGCTCCAGCTTGATCACGTTGAGGCGCGGAAAGTCCTCGCCCAGGGTCACCAGGTTCTCGGGCCGCGCCCCACGCCAGGCGTAGATCGACTGGTCGTCGTCACCCACCACGGTGAACGTCTTGCGCTCCTCCATCAGCAGCTTGACCAGCAGGTACTGGGAAACGTTGGTGTCCTGGTACTCGTCGACCAGCATGTAGTGGATCTTGCGTCGCCAGCGCGCCAGCACTTCGGGATTGTCCTTGAGCAGCACCACCGGCAGCAGGATCAGGTCGTCGAAGTCCACCGCGTTGTAGGCCTTGAGGTGGCGCACGTAGGCCTCGTAGACCCGTGCGGCGTACTGCTCGTCCTCGTCCACAGCGTGGGACAGCGCCTGGCCCGGCAGCACCAGGTCGTTCTTCCATTCCGAGATCTGGTGCTGCACGGCGTTGATCTGCTCGGCGTCGACCTGGGCGTCCTTGTTCATCAGGTCGCGCAGCAGCGCCTTGGCGTCCTCGGGGTCGAACAGCGAGAAGCCCGGCTTGTAGCCCAGCGCCTTGAGTTCGCCGCGAATGATGTTGAGCCCCAGGGTGTGGAAGGTCGAGACGGTCAGCCCGTGCCCCTCCTTGCCCTTAAGCATCTGCCCCACGCGCTCCTTCATCTCGCGAGCGGCCTTGTTGGTGAAGGTGACGGCGGCGATACGGCGTGCGCTCATGCCGCACACCTGGACCAGGTAGGCGATCTTGGTGGTGATCACACTGGTCTTGCCCGAACCGGCGCCGGCCAGCACCAGGCAGGGGCCGTCGATATAGCGCACGGCTTCCTGCTGGCGCGGATTGAGCTTGGCGAGGCGTTGCTGAATGCTCATGGAATCACTCGGGCTGCGCCGCGCCGGCGAAGCCTAGCTGGCGCCAGGCCTCGAACACCAGGATGGCACAGGCGTTGGAGAGGTTGAGACTTCGGCTGTCCGCCAGCATGGGAATGCGCAGGCACTGCTCTGGCGGCAAGGCATCCAGCATTGCCTGAGGTAGGCCGCGAGTCTCGGGGCCGAACAACAGGGCATCGCCGGGGCGATAGCTCGGCTCATGGTAGCCCGTTCGGCCTCGGGTCGATACGGCGAATACCCGCGAGGGTGTGACCGCATCGACGAAAGCCGGCCAACCGCGATGTACGCTGACGGCAGCCCACTCGTGATAGTCGAGCCCGGCGCGGCGCAGGCGTTTGTCGTCGAGCACGAAGCCCAGCGGCTCGATCAGGTGCAGGCGAAAGCCGCTGTTGGCACACAGGCGGATCAGGTTGCCGGTATTGGGCGGGATCTCGGGTTCGAAGAGTACGACATCGAGCATGGCGGCCTGCCTGGAAGCGCTGGCGGGCCCGCCAGGGCCCGCCGGTACAGCGAGGACGATCAGAAGCTCAGACGAACCCCGACCTGGGCGCCACGATCCAGGGTGCGGTTGCCGTGGCGGTTGTCGAAGTCGGCCGCCGCTTGACGCAGGCCGACGTAGCCGTCGACGTTGGGGGTAAAGGCATAGCGCGCGCGCACGCCCACCTCGTAGCCGTCGTCCAGATCACCGCTGGTCACCACGCCGGGGGTGTAGAAACCGTAGCCCCCCAGCGAGACGGCGGGCGCCTGCGGCAGGTAGACATAGCCGTAGCCGCCCAAGCCCAGGCCGCCGCCATCACCGTAGTCGGTGTCGAACTGGGTCCAGCGTGCGCCAATGCCCACATCGCGATCGCGGTTGCGCTGAACGCCCAGCAACTGGGCATGGTAGAGGGTGGCGTCCTCGCGATACTCGCTGTTGATCACGCCACCACCCAGGGCCACACCCTGGGTGATCTCGCCGGCGGCTTCGAACTGCATGGCATCGGCGCCGAGGTTGAGATCCAGGCTGCCGGCGGCGTGGGCGCCGCTGGCGGCAAATACGATACCCGAAACCAGGGCGGCCCTGGCGAACTGTCCGAGCGGATTCATCGATGTCTCCTTGCTCACTGCGCGCATTACGTGACTGAACATCAATCGGCTGCGACGCCATAGCGCGCGCGATAGTCGCGAATGGCGGCCGCATGTCCTCGAAGCTCTTGGTTGGCTTGCTGCTCGAGGTAGGCCAGCACCATGTCCAGCGTGACGATGCTGATGACGGGCATGCCGTAGCGCGATTCGACCTCCTGAATGGCGCTCTGGCTTTTGATCTCACCCCCTTCCTGGCCGCGCTCCTGGCGATCCAGTGCGATCACCACACCTGCCGCCTCGGCGCCGGCGGCGTCGATCAGCGCCATCACCTCGCGAATGGCGGTACCCGCGGTGATCACGTCATCGATGATCAGGATGCGCCCGGCCAGCTCGGCACCGACGATGTTGCCGCCCTCGCCGTGGTCCTTCGCCTCCTTGCGATTGAAGGCAAACGGCAGGTCGCGGCCGTGATGTTCGGCCAGCGCCACCGCTGTCGTTGCCGCCAGCGGGATGCCCTTGTAGGCAGGGCCGAACAGCACGTCGCACGCCACACCGCTGGCTTCGATGGCATTGGCGTAGAAGCGCCCCAGCCGCGCCAGGGCGCCGCCGCTGCGAAACAGGCCGGCATTGAAGAAGTAGGGGCTGACACGACCCGACTTGAGGGTGAACTCGCCGAACTTCAGCACGCCTTGCTCGATGGCGAACTCGATGAACTCACGCTGATAGGCATGCATGCTGGCCGACACGGCGCTCCCCCTGCTATTCATAGGCTCCATGGAAGGAAATTGCGTGTAATACCACGAATATCCATGCGGGCCATTTACCCAAACGTCGAAACGTCGGGTATCATACACGCGCGACGTCAAAGGGACCATGTATGAAAATTGCCACCATCAATGTCAACGGAATCCGCGAGGCCGTCGGACGAGGTTTCCTCGACTGGCTGGCCGAGCAGGACGCCGATGTCGTCTGTGTCCAGAACCTCAAGGCCAAGAGCTTCGAGCTGGATGACAGCATTCTGTACCCGGAAGGCTACGAAGGCTACTTCCTCGATGCCGAGGAGGACGGCTTCTCCGGCGTGGGTATTTACTGCCGCAAGATCCCCAAGGCGATCATGTACGGTCTCGGCTTTCCGCAGTGCGATCACGAGGCGCGCTTCCTGCAGGCCGACTACGACCGCTTCAGCATCGCCAGCTTCCTGATGCCCGACGGCAGCGACTACGCCGCCAAGCAGGCCTTCATGGGCCAGTACCAGGAATACCTGAACAAGATGGCGCGCAAGCGGCGCGAGTACATCATCTGCGGCACCTGGCACATCGCCCACAAGACCGTCGATCTGGAGAACTGGGCCGACAACCAGACCACGCCGGGCTTCAAGCCCGAAGAGCGTGCCTGGATGGACCAGGTGTTCGGCCCCACCGGCTTCATCGACACCTTCCGCGAGATCAACCGCGACGCCGGCGAGTACACCTGGTGGCCCAAGCTCGACCAGGAAGTGCCGCGCTCACGCCAGGAAGGCTGGCGTATCGATTACCAGATCGTCGGGCCCAACCTGCGCCGCCACGTGGTCGACGCCTGGATCGACTACGACGCCACCTTCAGCGAGTTCGCCCCGCTGTTCGTCGAGTACGACCTGACGCTGTAAGCACACCCTTACGTCGCGGCCGGGCTTTGCCCGGAACGCACTGCGCCGGCCTAGTGCCGGCGCAATGCTTTAGGAATACTACGAGTGTTCAGCGACGAATGCCCAGCGCCTCGCGCTGGTGCTCGAAGAGCTGGGCGCCGGCATTTTCGGCCAGTTCCAGCATGGCGTTGAGCTGTTCCCGCGAGAACACACCCGCCTCGGCGGTGCCCTGCACCTCGATCAGTCCGCCCGATTCGGCCATGACCACGTTCATGTCGGTGTCGGCGCCGCTGTCCTCGGGGTAGTCGAGGTCGACCACCGCCATGCCCTTGTAGAGCCCCACCGAGACCGAGCTGACCAGCTGCACGAAGGGGTCGCCCTTGATCATCTTCTTGCGCTGCAGGTAACGGATGGCATCCACCAGAGCCACGCAGCCGCCGGTGATAGAGGCGGTGCGGGTGCCGCCGTCGGCCTGAATCACGTCGCAATCCACGGTAATGGTGAATTCGCCCAGCTTCTTGAGGTTGATCGAAGCGCGCAGCGAACGGCCGATAAGACGCTGGATCTCAAGCGTGCGCCCGCCCTGCTTGCCGCGGGCCGCCTCGCGGCCGCCGCGGGTGTGGGTGGCGCGCGGCAGCATGCCGTACTCGGCGGTGACCCAGCCCTGGCCCTTGCCACGCAGCCAGCGCGGCACGCCGGCCTCGACGCTGGCGTTGCACAGCACCTTGGTATCGCCGAACTCCACCAGCACCGAGCCTTCGGCATGACGGGTGTAATCGCGGGTCAGGCGAATCTCGCGGGACTGGTCGGGGCGACGCCCGCTGGGGCGCTTGAGTTCGGAAGCCATGGTACCTCTCGGATGCAGAAACGAACTGAATGACGCCCCGACACGACAAGCCGAGCCGGCCATGCGCGTCCCTGGCGTCGAATGGCTGGCCATTCTACACGGTTGGGCCAAGGAATCGGTTAAACTCCTTGTCCCGCCTGTCGTCGGACAGTGCCGGCCGCGGCGCCGCCAACCGAACGAGGAGTCACCATGGTTGATCACAGCAAGGTTCACAGCATGACCGCCTTTGCCCGCCAGAGCCGTGAAGGCGATTGGGGTAGTCTGCAATTGGAGCTGCGCTCGGTGAACCAGCGCTACCTGGAACCCTTCTTCCGGCTACCCGAGGCCCTGCGCGACCTCGAACCGGCCTTTCGCGAGGCGCTGCGTACGCGCCTCGCGCGGGGCAAGGTCGAGTGCCACCTGCGCTTCGAACCTACCGACATCAGCGAAACCCTGGCCGTCAACCACAGCCGGCTGGTCGCCCTGGCCGAGGCGCTGGGCGAGATCCGCGAAATGCTACCCCAGGTCGCCATGCCCGACGCGCTCTCGCTGCTGGACCATCCCGGCGTGCTCGAGGCCCAGGGCGTCGACCTGGACGAAGTGAAGGCGGAGGCCACGGCGCTGTTCGAGGCCGCCCTCGACGAGCTGATCGAGGCCCGCGCCCGCGAGGGCGACAAGCTCGCGGCGCTGATCCGCGAGCGACTGGCCGGCGTGCGCGAACAGGTCGTCGAGGTGCGCCGCCTGATGCCCCAGATCCTCGAGCGCCAGCGCGCCCTGCTGCTGGAGCGGCTCGAGGCGGTCAAGACCGAGCTCGACCCCCAGCGGCTGGAGGCCGAGCTGGTGCTGCTGGCACAGAAAGCCGACGTCGACGAGGAACTCGACCGCCTCGAGACCCATGTCGGCGAGGTGGCACGCCAGCTCGACCAGAGGGGCCCCAAGGGGCGCCGCCTCGACTTCCTGATGCAGGAACTCAACCGCGAGGCCAACACCCTCTCCTCCAAGTCGGCGGTGGCCAGCACCACGCGCTGCGCAGTGGAACTCAAGGTGCTGATCGAGCAGATGAGGGAACAGATCCAGAATATCGAGTGATACCCGGACCTTTCCGGCCGCGAACCAAGGCGCACCAGAATGCGGCCAACGACGCCTTGCCTGATCGGTTACCCCTGGCCGCTGCCTTGCTCGCCAGGACCAGGGGACCCGGACAGCGGCCCCTGCCGGTGCGTGGCATCGTGTTCCCCTACTGACGGCGGGGAAGGCTGGCTTACCTGCTAGACTGAATCTGCGCTTGGTGAAAGGCCGACTTCGCGGCCAAGCTGCGTCGCCTGGCTGATGACAACGAGTCACCTATGACAACCGCCACCTGGTTTATCTTAATAGGTTCGCTGCTGCTGGTAGTGGGCTTGACTTTCTCCTATCTCAAGAGCGTTCCCGCCACCTCTGCCATTGTATATCTTCTGATCGGATTCGTTGTGGGGCCCATGGGCTTCAACTTGTTTCATTTCAATCCGTTGGAAGAGTCGGCTCTGTTGGAGCTTCTGACCGAAATCGCCGTACTCATTTCCTTGTACTGCGCTGGCGTGAAAATGCCGGCGCCGGTGACCCTGAAGCGATGGCGAACTCCCCTGCAACTGGCGGTGGTCTCGATGGTGCTGACCGTCGGGCTTGTGACGCTGTTCGGCTACTACTGGCTCGCTCTCCCCCTCGGGGCAGCCGTGTTGCTGGGTGCCGTGGTGGCCCCGACCGACCCTGTACTGGCCACCGAGGTGCAGGTGCGTCACGCCGACGATACTGACCAACTCCGCTTTTCCTTGACCTGCGAGGCAGGAATGAACGACGGCAGCGCCTTCCCGTTCGTGATGCTCGGCCTGGGCTTGCTGGGCCTGCACGACCTTGGCGACGCCGGCTGGCGGTGGCTGGTAGTGGATGTGCTGTGGGCAAGCGGTGCCGGTATCGGCATCGGTATCTTGGCGGGCGTTGGCGTCGGTTGGCTGGTAAACGCGATGCGCACCCGATTTGCGGACACGGCCTTTCTGGAAAGTTTTCTTGGCCTGGGATTGATCGCGTTCGCCTACGGAATCAGCTTGCTGGTGGATGCCTGGGGCTTCCTGGCCGTCTTTAGTGCAGCCGTGGCTCTGCGCCATACCGAATTGAAATTGGCCGGCCTCCAGCAAGGCTATTCGGCTCCGGTCGAGACACACCTGGAGGGTGGGCCACGAGCGATAGCACACGTGCACGTTAGCGAAAGCTCTCTGGTATTCAACGAGCACCTCGAACGGCTGGCAGAAATCGTGCTGGTCTTACTGCTCGGCGGCTCACTCTTCTGGGATTCGTGGAGTTGGCGAGCCGTGGGCTTTGCGGCATTTGTGTTTTTTGTCGCCCGCCCCGTCAGTGTGCATCTCGGCGTACTGGGAAGCAGGGCGCCTAAGCGAATGCGCAACCTCATGGGCTGGTTTGGTGTTCGTGGTATTGGCTCGCTGTACTACCTTATGTACGCCATCCAGCATGGGCTGCCAGAGGAAATCGCGCTGGAGTTGATACACCTGATCCTCGTGGTGATTGCCCTGTCGATTCTGGTTCACGGGGTCAGCGTAAAGCCTACCATTGCGCGTTATTGGCGTTCGCGGAATCCTAGGGAATAGCCCGAATAACCAGCCTTGCAGTAGATAGCCCTGCGGCTGCGCTTCAGCAAAATGCCGTCAATCCTTTCTATCGCTACTTTCTTGCCTGACTTTGACAGCGCCGCGCAACCCAGCCAAATGGGAGTACGCTGGGGAGCAAAGCCACATCCGCCTGCTGGATTTCTAGCAAGCGATTGATTGGATTATGGGAATTTCTCATGCACTATTTTCAGATTCAGGGTATCGAGTAGCGTATCAATGAAGGCGAACCGGGCCGAGCCCTCAAGCAATCGCCTTCCCGCCGTGGTGCGGTGGGCGGGGCGCGTGGCGCTGGCCGCCTGTCTCAGCGTACCCGTGGCGGGCTGGGGGCAGGCGGCTTCTCCCGCCCCAAGCCCGGCCGATGGCGAAACAATCGTCGTCGGTGGCGATCACTATCACCCCCCTTACGAGTTCCTCGACGAGGACGGCGAGCCGGCCGGCTACAACGTCGAGCTGACCCAGGCCATCGCCGAAGTGATGGGCATCGAGGTGCGCATCGAGCTGAAGCCGTGGAGCGAGGTGCGCCGCGGGCTGGAGCAGGGCGAGATCGACATTCTGCAGGGCATGTCCTATTCCGAGGCGCGTACCGCACGCTTCGATTTCGCGCCGCCCCACGCCATCGTCCATCAGTCGATCTTCGCCCGCCGCGGCGACCCGGTGGTGGAGGTCGAGGAGCTGCGCGGCAAAGAGGTAATCGTCCAGCGCGGCGACATCATGCACGACTACCTGATCGAGCATGACATCGGTGCGGTGGTGATCCCCGTGGATACCCACGCCGATGCGCTGCGGGCCCTGGCCGCCGGCCAGCACGACTACGCCCTGGTCGCCAACCTGCCGGCGCTCTACCTCAGCCGCGAACTGGGGCTGACCAACCTGGTGCCGGTGGCGCGTCCTTTTTCGCTGCGCTACGGCTATGCGGTGCGCCAGGGCGATGCCAACCTGCTGGCCAAGTTCAGCGAGGGGCTGGCCATCCTCAAGAACACCGGCCGCCACCAGGCGATCTACGACAAGTGGCTGGGCCCTCTGGAGGGCCGCGAAGGCATTCCCTGGCAGAAGATCGGCCAGGTGGGCGCGGCGCTTTCCGCGCTGCTGTTGCTGATTTTGGGCGCCATCGTGATCTGGAACCGCATGCTCAAGCGCGAGGTGGCGGCACGCACCGCGGAGCTGCGCCAGCATCAGCAGCAACTGATCCAGGCCGACAAGATGGCCTCGCTCGGTGTCCTCGTCTCGGGCGTGGCCCACGAGATCAACAACCCCAGCAGCCTGCTGCTGCTGAACCTGCCGGTGCTGCGCGATGCCTGGGCCGACGCCGAGCCGATCCTCGAGGCGCACTACCGCACCCACGGTGACTTCACGTTCGGCGGGTTGCCCTATTCGCGCATGCGCGAGGAGATCCCCGGCATGATCGATGACATGCAGGAGGGCACCCGGCGCATCAAGCGCATCGTCGGCGACCTCAAGGACTTCGCCCGCCAGGGCGGCGACGAACTGGGCGAGAGCTTCGATCTCAATGCCGTGGTAGCCACCGCCGTGCGCCTGGTCGACAACTCGATCCGCCAGGCGACCAGCCGCTTCGAGACGCACTACGCCGAGAATCTTCCGCCGATTTCGGGCAACGCCCAGCGTATCGAGCAGGTGGTGATCAACCTGGTACTCAATGCCTGCCAGGCCCTCGAACAGCCCGCCCAGGGCATCCGCCTGACCACACGTCACGATCGCGCCGCGGGCAAGGTCGTGCTGGAGGTACGTGACGAGGGCCGGGGTATCGCGCCCGAGGCCATGCACCGGCTGACGGACCCCTTCTTCACTACCCGGCGCGAGTGTGGTGGCACCGGCCTGGGCCTCTCCGTTTCCGCCGGCATCGTCGGCGAACACCAGGGCAGCCTGACCTTCGACTCACACCCCGGCCAGGGCACCCGCGCGACCTTGTCGCTGCCGGTCGCGAAAGCCGCGACACCCACCGCGGCCGTTCCGAGCGGTGCCACCGGCCGACAGCAAGAGCCCGACACGCCATGACGCAGACCCTCTATCCGGCCTTCGGCGTCCTGCTCGTCGACGACGAGCCTTCGTTCCTGCGCAGCCTGAGCATTACCCTAGAGCGCAGCGGGGGGATCAACCATATCCACCGTTGCCAGGACAGCCGCGAAGTCATGGAAATCCTGGGGCGAGAGGAAATCGGCCTGGTGACGCTCGACCTGACCATGCCCCATGTCTCGGGCGAGCAGCTGCTGGCACGCATCGTCGAGGAGTACCCCGACATCGGCGTCATCGTGGTAAGCGGGTTGAATCAGGTGGAGACCGCCGTCAACTGCATCAAGCTCGGCGCCTTCGATTACTTCGTCAAGACCGACGAGGAAAGCCGGCTGGTGGAGGGCATCCGCCGCGCCATCCGGCTTCAGGAGTTGCGCCAGGAGAACCAGGCGTTGCGCCGCCGAGTACTCGACGACACCCTGGAACGGCCCGAGGCCTTCGCCCATATCGTCACCGCCGACAAGGGTATGCGCGCGGTCTTCCAGTACCTGGAGTCGGTGTCGCTGACCCAGCAGCCGATCCTGATCTCCGGCGAGAGCGGCGTGGGCAAGGAGCTGATCGCACGGGCGGCCCATACCCTGAGCGGCCGCCAGGGCCCGCTGGTATGCGTCAATGTGGCGGGTCTGGACGACAACGTCTTCGCCGATACGCTGTTCGGTCATCAGCGCGGCGCCTTCACCGGCGCAGAGCAGCCACGGGCCGGCATGATCGAGCAGGCGGCGGGCGGCACCCTGCTGCTCGACGAGATCGGCGACCTCAGTCTGGCGTCGCAGGTGAAGCTGCTGCGCCTGCTCCAGGAGGGAGAGTACTATCCGCTGGGCAGCGATCGGCCCAAGCGCCTCCAGGCCCGCGTGATGGTGGCGACGCACCACGACCTGGCCGAAAAGCAGCGGATGGGAAGCTTTCGCAAGGACCTCTACTACCGCTTGCGCACGCATCAGGTCCACATCCCCCCGCTGCGCCAGCGCAAGCAGGACATTGCGCTGCTGCTGGACCACTTCCTCGCCGAGGCGGCCGAGGAGCTCGGCAAGAGCAAGCCGAGCTATCCCCCGGAGTTGGCGTTGCTGCTGGGCAACTATGCCTTCCCCGGCAACGTGCGCGAACTGCGTGCCATGGCGTTCGATGCCATGAGCCAACATCGCAGCCGCACGCTCTCCATGGACGCTTTCAAGCGCGCCATCGACCAGGCATCCGGAGGCGGCCTCCCCTCGCCCCAGCGTCAGCGAGCCGTCTTCGCCCCCGACGAGCCGCTACCCACGCTGGACGAAGTCGCCGACCTGCTGGTGGAAGAGGCGCTGCAACGCGCCGAGGGCAACCAGTCCATGGCCTCGCGCTGGCTGGGTATCTCGCAGCCGGCCCTGAGCAAGCGGCTGAAGAAACGCCGCAGTGAAGGGCCATAACCTGGGTTATAGCGATAACCCAGGTTATAGGCGAGGCAACCTGTTGAAATTAAGTGATTTTCTATTTTCCTGTTGTATCGAGACATGCCAGTGGTTATACCGCTTGATTTTTTACTCGCCCGGCAAGACTCGACTTAACTTAATAAAAACAACAAGTTGAACTAATTCTTATACTGGCATGGACCTTGCGTTGATAACCCGGCCTGCTTTACGGCGGGCCATGTCGACAAACGCAAGCAAGAGGTTCGCTCCCATGCCAAGAACAATGACTCCCGCTGCCGCTACACGGCCTGCAACGCCCACCCCGCTCACCATCGCCCGGGGGAAAGCATGATGCTGGATCTGATCAACGATTTTCTCTGGAGCAAGGTGCTCATCGCCCTGCTGATCGCAGTCGGCATCGGCTTCACCGTGAGATCCCGCTTCGTCCAGTTCCGCTATTTCGCCCGCATGTTCCGCATTCTCGGCGCCAGCCAGGCGTTCAAGCGCGACAAGCACGGCCACCTGAGTTCCTTCCAGGCCCTGCTGCTCTCGGTGGCGGGGCGCGTCGGTGGCGGCAACATCGCCGGTGTCGCGGTGGCGATCACCCTGGGCGGCCCCGGTGCGATATTCTGGATGTGGGTAGTCGGCCTGATGGGCATGGCCACCAGCTTCCTCGAGTGCACCCTCGCCCAGGCCTACAAGACGGCCCAGCCTGACGGAACCTATCGTGGCGGCCCGGCCTACTACATCGCCCACGGCCTCGGCCGCCGCTGGAAGTGGCTTGCCGGCGTCTACTCGGTTCTGCTGCTGGTCACCTTCGGCTTCGGCTTCACGGCGCTGCAGTCCTATGCCGTGGCTACCTCCTTCGATGACGCCTTCGGCGTCCCGGTTCTCTACACCGGCCTGGGCATGGCCGTGATCGTCGGCCTGATCATCTTCGGCGGCATCAAGCGTATCGCCCGCGTCACCGAAGTGCTGGTACCGGTAATGGCCATCGGCTACCTGCTGATCGCCATCGTGGTGCTGGGCATGAACCTGCCGCGCATTCCCGAGGTCATCATGCTGATCGTCAATAGTGCCTTCGGTCTCGAGCAAGCCGTGGGCGGCGGCATCGGCGCCGCCATCATGATGGGCGTCAAGCGCGGGCTGTTCTCCAACGAGGCAGGACTCGGCAGCGCACCCAACGTCGCCGCGGTCGCCTATGTGCCGCACCCCGTGAACCAGGGCATCGTCCAGGCCTTCTCGGTCTTCATCGATACCCTGATCCTGTGCTCCTGCACGGCCTTCATCATCCTGCTCAGCGGCGCCTACGACCCTGCCGGCGGTGCCGAGATCGAGGGCGTGGCACTGACCCAGGTCTCGTTGGCCGACCATGTGGGCGAATGGGGGCGCAGCTTCGTCAGCGTCGCGCTGCTGCTGTTCGGCTTCAGCACCATCCTCTACAACTACTACCTGGGCGAGAACAGCCTCAACTTCTTCAGCGAGAGCAACCTCACGCTGTTCAATGTCTTTCGCGTCGCCGTCATCGTCCTGTGCGGCTGGGGGGCGATGACCGACCTGGGCACGGTGTTCGCCTTCGCCGACGTGACCATGGGCTTCCTGGCCCTGGCCAACCTGATCGCCCTGCTCATGCTGTTCAAGCCGGGCCTGCGCATCCTGCGCGACTTCGACGACCAGATCCATGCCGGCATTCGCCATCCCGTGTTCGATGCCGAGAAGTTCGCCGACCTGGATGTCGATCCCGACGCCTGGGAGATCGAGCCCGAGGACCTCGAGCGGCTCAAGCGCTACGGAGAGGCGGCGTCGCCCAGCCAGCCGGCGAAATAGCCACATGCAGCACTTTCTGTCGCAGCACTCCGCCGGCCTCGATGCATCGAGGCCGGCTCAGGCCATGCGAGCCCGGCCGGAGGAGACGGACATGCAGAGCTGGATAGAAAGTATCCATGCCCGAGCGCGAACGCGGCTCGGCAGCGGTCGTGTCGCCAGCTATATCCCGGCGCTGGCCCAGCAGGATCCCGAACGGCTCGGCATCGCCGTGTATACCAACGGCGGTGAGCTGTACACCGCCGGCGACGCCGGGATCCCCTTCTCGATCCAGAGCATCGCCAAGGTGCTGCTGCTCACCCTTGCCCTGCGTACCCACGGCGAGGTGCTGTGGCAGCGGGTGGGCCTGAATCCCTCGGGCATGCCGTTCAACTCCCTGGCTCAGCTCGAAGCCGAGCAGGGCAAGCCACGCAACCCCTTCATCAATGCCGGCGCCATCGTGGTGACGGATCGTCTGGTCAGCGCCTTCGCCACGCCGGACAAGCACTTGCAGGACGTCGCCAGGCGGCTGTCGGGAAACGCCTCGATCCTGATCGACGATCATGTGCTGACCTCGGAGTGGCAGCACCGTTCGCGCAATGCCGCCGCAGCCTACCTGATGAAGGCATTCGATAACCTCGACAATGAGGTCGACGAGGTACTCCACACCTACTTCTCCTGCTGCGCCCTGGCCATGAGCTGCACGGACCTGGCCGTCGCCCTGAACTTCCTGGCTGCCGACGGCCACGCCCGGGCCACGGGCGAGCGCTTCGTCTCGCCAGGTCTGACGCGACGGATCAATGCGATCATGACCACCTGCGGCATGTATGACGCGGCCGGCGACTTCGCCTATCGCGTCGGCCTGCCGGCCAAGAGCGGCGTCGGCGGGGGTATCGTCGCGGTGGTGCCGGGCAGGATGACCGTCTGCGCCTGGTCGCCGGCGCTCGACGAGAACGGCAACTCGGTTGCCGCCCAGCATGCTCTGGAGCTGTTTGCCGAGGAATTCGATTCACACCAGATGGCAACGTGAGGCGCCTGGCCCGCTGCGTCGGCCACAGCCCATGACGCGCCCACGGCCGGGCGGGTATACTGTTCCGCTCGAATGCGCAGCCATGGCGCTCGCGCCCCCCTTGCCTCGTGCGAGCGGGGGCATTTGCGATCCGGAGCCCGATATGTCCCAAGGTACGCTTTTCATCATTTCCGCGCCCTCCGGCGCCGGCAAGACCACCCTGGTGCGCGAACTGATCGAGAGCCTCGACGGCATCCAGGTCTCGGTGTCGCATACCACCCGGGCCCGGCGGCGTGGCGAGGTGGACGGCGTCAACTACCACTTCGTTGAGGTCGCCGAGTTCGAAGCGATGATCGCGCGCGGCGAGTTCTTCGAGCACGCCCGGGTGTTCGACAACTTCTACGGCACCGCGCGGCCGGCGGTAGAGGCACTCCTCGAGGCCGGCCAGGACGTGATCCTCGAGATCGACTGGCAGGGTGCGCGCCAGGTTCGCGAACGGATGCCCGATGCGGTATCGATCTTCATACTGCCGCCCTCGCGCGACGAGCTGGAGCGGCGCCTGTCCAGCCGCGGCACCGACGAGCACGCCACCATCGCCCGGCGCATGCGCGATGCGGTGAGCGAGATGTCGCACTACGACGAATACGACTACCTGGTGATCAACGATGACTTCACCACCGCCCTGCGCGAGCTGCAGTCGCTGGTGATCAGCCGGCGCCTGAGCCTGGCCCGGGTGCAGGAGGCGCATGGTCCGCTACTGTCGGCGCTTTTGTCCTAATAGCCACGGGCGCTTGTCATAACCAGTCGCAGGCACTTGTCCTGACCTCCAGCCGCCGGCGCTTGTCACAACCGCCGGGCGTCGAGTAATCTAGACTGTCCTGTTCCATCCTGGATGGCCGTGATTTGGCGGGCATCCCCAAACGCTTTCGGGAAGACCCCATATGGCGCGTGTCACCGTCGAAGATTGTCTGGATAACGTCGAAAATCGCTTCAAGCTGGTGATGATCTCCACCCAGCGCGCTCGTCAGCTCTCGCGTGGTTCGCGCGACGCCCAGCTGCCGTGGGAAAACGACAAGCCCACCGTGATGGCCCTGCGCGAGATTGCCGCCGGGCTGGTCGACCATACCGTGCTGGACGAGCCGATCGAGGCACCTGTCAGGATTCGCCGCGAAGGCGAACCGGGCATGTCCTTCGAGGAGTAAGGCTGTCACCCAAGGCGCGCTAATGTTCACCATCGACGACCTGGCCGACAGACTCGGCGGCTACCTTCCTCCCGACGAGATCCAGCAGGTCAAGCGCGCCTTCTACTACGCCGAGCAGGCCCATGACGGCCAACGTCGCCGTTCGGGCGAGCCCTATGTGACCCATCCGCTCGCCGTGGCCAATATCCTCGCCAACATGCACATGGACCATCAGAGCCTGATGTCGGCCATGCTGCACGACGTGATCGAGGATACCGGTGTCTCCAAGGAGGCACTTGCCGAGCAGTTCGGCAAGCCGGTGGCGGAGCTAGTCGATGGCGTCTCGAAGCTGACCCAGATTACCTTCGAGGACAAGGCCGTCGCCCAGGCCGAGAACTTCCAGAAGATGGTGCTGGCGATGTCGCGCGACATCCGCGTCATCATCGTCAAGCTCGCCGACCGCCTGCACAACATGCGCACCCTCGGCGCCCTGCGCCCCGAGAAGAAGCGCCGCATCGCCCGCGAGACGCTGGAGATCTACGCCCGCATCGCCAGCCGCCTGGGCATCAACACCATCCGCGTGGAGCTCGAGGATCTCTCGTTCCAGGCGCTGCATCCCATGCGCGCCGAGCGCATCAAGCGCGCCGTCTCCAGCGCTCGCGGTCACCGCCGTTCGGCGATTCGCCAGATTCAGAATGCGCTGCAGAAGAGTCTCGACGACGAAAACCTGCCTGGCACCGTGGTGGGTCGCCAGAAGCATCTGCTGTCGATCTACAAGAAGATGCGCGACCAGCGCAAGCCGTTCGCCGAGATCATGGACGTGTTCGGCTTTCGCATCCTCACCGAGGACGTGGATAGCTGCTATCGCATCCTCGGCGTGGTGCACAACCTCTACAAGCCGGTGCCGGGGCGCTTCAAGGACTACATCGCCATCCCCAAGGCCAACGGTTACCAGAGCCTGCACACCACCCTGTTCGGCCGCGGCGGCATGCCCATCGAGGTGCAGATCCGCACCCGCGAGATGGAGGCCATGGCCAACAACGGCATCGCCGCCCACTGGCTCTACAAGGCCGGCCAGACCGATCATCCCATCGCCGAGGGCAGCCACGCCCGCGCCCGGGAATGGGTCAAGGGGCTGCTCGAGATGCAGCGCCACGCCGGCGACTCGCTGGAATTCATCGAACACGTCAAGAACGACCTGTTTCCCGACGACATCTACGTCTTCACGCCGCGCGGCGACATCATGGAACTGCCCCAGGGCGCCACTGTGATCGACTTCGCCTACGCCGTGCATACCGACATCGGCAACAGCTGCATCGCCTGTCGCATCGACCGCCATCTGGCACCGCTCTCCACCCGCCTGGAGAGCGGCCAGACGCTGGAGATCATCACCGCGCCGGGCGCGCGCCCCAACCTGGCCTGGCTCAACTTCGTGATCACCGCCAAGGCGCGCTCGGCCATCCGGCATGCACTCAAGCACCAACAGCACACCGAGGCGGTACAGCTCGGCCGACGCCTGCTCAACAAGGCCCTGGCCGATTTCGAGACCAGCCTGGAGGAGCTGCCGGAGACCGTGTTGCCGGAGCTGCTGAATGAACTCTCGCTGAAGGGCGAGGAGAGCCTGCTGGAATCGATCGGCCTCGGCACGCGGGTGGCCCATGTGGTGGCGCGGCGCCTGGTCGATCTGCTGCATGGCGACATGACCACCGCCAGCGAGCGAGTACTCGCCGCCCAGGGCCCCATCATGATCAGTGGCGCCGAAGGCATGGTGATAAAGTTCGCCCGCTGCTGCCACCCCCTGCCCGGCGACCCGGTGGTCGGTCACCTGTCGGTGGGCAAGGGCATCGTGGTGCACCGCACCGAGTGTCGCAATCTCGATGAACTCAAGGGCGACCCCGACAAGCTGTTTGCCCTGGAGTGGTCCAACGAGGTCAGTGAGGACTTCCCGGTGGCCCTGCGCATCGAGATCGAGAGCCGCCGCGGACTGGTGTCCGAACTCGCCAGCCTGGTCACCGATGCCGACGCCAACATCGAACGCATCGGTATCGAGGAGCGCGACGCCCGGCTCTCCATCGTGCACCTGACCCTGGCGGTGCGCGACCGCGTTCACCTCGCTCGCATCATCAAACGCATCCGCAATCTGTCCCACGTCGGCAAGATCACCCGCGTCGGCAATTGAACCCGTTTCGGCCCGTTCGCCGCCGACCGCGGCGGACGGGCCTTTCATTGACCCTTGCGACACAACGCGAACATCACAAGGAGAGCATCATGAGCAACAAGGCCGTCATCAATACCGAAAAGGCGCCCGCCGCCATCGGCCCCTACTCCCAGGCCATCAAGGCCGGCAATACCGTCTACCTTTCCGGCCAGATCCCGCTGGACCCGGCCACCATGGAACTCGTCTCCGACGACTTCGAGGCCCAGGCCCGCCAGGTCTTCACCAACCTCAAGGCGGTGTGCGAGGAAGCGGCCGGCTCACTGGGCGAGATCGTCAAGATCAACCTCTACCTGGTCGACCTGGGCAATTTCGCCATCGTCAACCAGGTGATGGAGGAGTTCTTCGATAAGCCCTACCCGGCCCGCGCCGCGGTGGGCGTCAAGGCGCTGCCCAAGGGCGCTCAGTTCGAGGCCGAAGCTGTAATGGTCATCGGCGACTAGAAAAGGCGGACTCGCTACTGCGCTCGAGATCCTTTTCGGCTTTAATTGGGTTCGACCCTATGCGACTCTTCCTGGCCCTGACCCCACCGCCCGAGCTGCGAGAGCGGCTCGGCGAGCTGGCGGATGTCGCCCACGCGCGCTGCGGCGGTCGGCGCATGCCCGAGGAGAGCCTGCACCTGACGCTAGCCTTTCTCGGCAACGTGGAGGAGGTGAGAGCGGCCGAACTGGTCGCCTGGGTGCAGGGCCTTGCCATCGAGCCCGGCGAGTGGCGTCTCGACCGCTGGGGCTGCTTCCGGCGTCCCGGCATCGTCTGGGTCGGTGGCCACGCAGTCGATCCAACCTTGGTACGGCTGCAGGCCCGGCTCTGGGGCACCCTCGAGCCGCTCGGCTTCGGCACATGCCCCGCCAGGTTCGTCCCGCATGTCACCCTGCTGCGACGCGCGGCCTCACTCCATTTGGAAGACCTTCCCTCCATTGACCTGTCATGGTCTTATAATCAGCTTGAGCTGATTGAATCGATTACCGACGAGCGAGGTGGCCGCTACCGGAGCCTGGCCGTTTCGCAGAGCTGAACTTCAAGGATGAAGGTGCGCCCTTTGTTGGCTGACCAGTCAACGGCACACGAGAAGAAGGAGAAAAGACGTGCTTAGAGCAAGGACCCTGTTGGCTGGTCTCGGCGCCAGTCTGGCAATGGCCGTCAGCCAGACCGCCCTGGCCGACCTCTACGTGGCAGGCGGCATCACCAGCGAATCGGCCGCCGCCGGCCGCATCGAACTCGACACCCTGATCAGCCTCGAACGCCTGCATCCGCAGCTCGACCTGCGCCTGGCCACCGGCCTGCTGCTGCTAGAAGGTGACGAAAGCGACGAGAACGCGGCCTGGCTGCTCACCCCCATGCTGCGCTACACCTTCGCCGGAAAACGCGAGGTCTATCTCGAGGGTGGTATCGGTGCCGCGGTATTTCTCGACGCGCGGATCGGCTCACGCGACCTTTCCACGGCGTTCCAGTTCCAGGATCGCATCGCGCTTGGCGGAAGAGTGGGTCCTGGCGAGCTTTCGTTGGAGTTCACGCACTACTCCAACGCCGGCATCAAGGACCCCAACGAGGGCATCGAGGTGCTCGCCCTGGGCTATCGTCTGCCGCTGTGAACGCCGGCGGAGGGAATCCGCCGGCGGCAGGAGCAGCCCGAACCGGACAGGCGAGGCGATCTCCCCTTCGCCCGTCGCGTCCGGATCAGACCGGCTCGGCCAGGAAGCCACCCTCCTTCATGACATGGGCATAGCCTTCCCGATAACTGGGGTAGCGGAAGGCATAGCCCGTCTCGCGCAGGCGCGAGTTGTCGCAGCGCTTGCTCGCGCGCTTGCGCAGCGGCGCCTGAATCACCTCGGTGGGTTCGACCTTGAGCTGGCCGGCAAGCCAAAGCATGACGTCGTGGAGCGGCTCCGGCGCGCAGTCGCTGGCCAGGTAGAGGTCGTCGAGCGGCTTGTCCGCCATATCGAGGCCGATAAGGTGGGACAGCACGCCAGCGCAATCGTCGCGGTGAATGCGATTGGAGTACATGGGCGGGGCCTTGGGCGCGATACGGCCCTCCTGCACCTGACGGATCAGGCGGTCCCTGCCCGGACCGTAGATGCCTGAGAATCGCACCGTGGTACCGGCCAGTGCGCTCTCGAGCAGAGCCTGCTCGGCCTCGCGCATCACCGTCGCGGAGAAACCGGTCGCTTCCGCGGGGCTCTCCTCGTCGACTCGCTCGCCCTCCTTCTGCGCGTATACACTGGTGGAAGAGACGAAGAACAAGCGCTTCGGCGCCGTCTTGCGCCCCCCATAGGTGCGCAGCACCGCCTTGAGACCGTCGCTATAGGCCGCCCGATAGGCCGCCTCGTCGAAGCGGTCGGCGCTGAGGATGTAGACCACGTAATCGGCATCGGGCAGCGCGGACAGCGCGTCCTCGTCGACAAGGTCGAGCGCCAGCGGCTCGATGCCGGAGCCCTCCAGTGCCGCCACGCTGCGGCGGGCACCGATCACATGGTGCCCGGCCTCCAGCAGGTTCCTGCCGAGCACCATCCCGATGTCACCACAGCCAAGAATCAGTATTGTCTTCTTCAACTTTCTCTCGCCCCCTGATAAAAAGTCCCTATTGAAAGTCATCTATCGTCCGAGAGGATGCCCAAGGGCACCAGACATGACTCTAACAGAACTTCGGTACATCGTAACCTTGGCGCAGGAACGCCACTTCGGCAGGGCGGCTGAACGCTGCTTCGTCTCCCAGCCCACGCTGTCGGTAGCGGTCAAGAAGCTCGAGGAGGAACTTGGCGTGGCACTGTTCGAGCGCTCCAAGTCGACCGTCCAGGTGACCCCGCTTGGCGAGAAGATCGTCGAGCAGGCCCAGCGCGTGCTGGAACAGAGCAGCGTGATCAAGGAGCTGGCCAACTCCGGCAAGGACCAGTTGGCCAGCCCGCTGCGCATCGGCGCCATCTACACCATCGGTCCCTACCTGTTTCCGCACCTGGTGCCCGCACTGACACGCAGCGCCCCGCAGATGCCGCTCTACATCGAGGAGGGCTTCACCGCCAACCTGCGACGCAAGCTGCGCAGCGGCGAACTCGATGCCATCATCATCGCACTGCCCTTCACCGAGACCGACGTGGTCAGCAAGGCCCTCTACGAGGAGGAGTTCGAGGTACTGATGCCGGCCGACCACGCCTGGGCCCAGCGCGAATGCATCGAGAAGGAGGACCTGCTCAAGGAGCGCCTGCTGCTGCTGGGCGAGGGCCATTGCTTCCGCGACCAGATCCTCGAGGCCTGCCCCGCCATCAGCCATCAGCTCAACAGCCCGAGCAATACCCTGACCGCCGAAGGCGGTTCACTGGAGACGATCCGTCACATGGTCGCCTCCAAGCTCGGCATCACCGTGCTGCCGCGTTCGGCCATCGGCACCGTGCACTATGAAAGCGGGCTGCTTACCAGTCGGCCGTTCAAGTCGCCGGCGCCCTCACGCACCGTGGCGATCGCCTGGCGCGCCAGCTTTCCGCGCCCCAAGGCGATCGACGCGGTCACCGATGCCATCCAGCAGTGTCACGAGGCGCTTCCGGAACCGGCATGAGCAGTGACATGAACGCTCTCGACGCGCCGGTCACCTCCCTGAAGGGCGTCGGGGAAGCGGTCGCAGTGAAGCTGGCGCGCCTGCGCGTGGAGAGCGTGGCCGACCTGCTGTTTCATTTGCCGCTGCGCTACCAGGACCGCACCCGGATCACGCCGATCGGCACCCTGCGTGCCGGACACGAAGCGGTGGTGGAGGGCGAGGTTTCGGCCAGCGACGTGGTCAAGGGGCGCCGACGCAGCCTGCTGGTGCGCCTGCGCGACGGTTCGGGCATCCTCAGCCTGCGCTTCTTCCACTTCTCCCCGGCCCAGCAGCAGCAGTTCCGCCCCGGCACCCGGGTACGCTGCTTCGGCGAGGCCCGCGCCGGTGCCACCGGGCTCGAGATCTACCACCCCGAGTATCGCCTGCTCAGCGCCGATGCACCGCCGGTGGAAGACCACCTGACGCCGATCTATCCCACCACCGAGGGATTGCATCAGGCGCGGCTAAGGGCGCTGATCGAGCAGGCCCTGGCCCGACTCGACGAGGCCCCCGAGGCACTGCCCGACTGGATCGGCGAGACATTGCGCGCGCGCTTCGGCCTGCCGGAGCTGCACCACTGCGTGCACGTGCTGCATCAGCCGCCCCCCGATGCCGACCCCGAACGGCTGGCGAGCGGCCAACACCCGGCCACCCGACGCCTGGCGCTGGAGGAACTGCTGGCCCACCGTCTTAGCCTGCAGCAGGTACGCCAGCAGATCCAGCAGGACGGCGCCCCAGCGCTGCCCAGCGGACGCAGCCTGCAGGCACGCTTCCTCACCCAGTTGCCGTTCTCGCTGACCGGCGCCCAACGCCGCGTGCTCGACGAGATCGGCGCGGACCTGGCACGCGAGGTGCCCATGCTGCGCCTGGTGCAGGGCGACGTGGGTTCGGGCAAGACGGTAGTGGCTGCCATGGCGGCGCTGTCGGCCATCGCCGGCGACTGCCAGGCGGCGATGATGGCACCCACCGAGATACTCGCCGAGCAGCACTACCGTACGCTCAAGGCGTGGTTCGCGCCGCTCGGCATCGAAGTGGCGTGGCTGGCCGGCAAGCTCAAGGGCAAGACGCGTCTCGACACCAAGGCGGCCATCCTGGACGGCCGCGCGCGCATGGTGGTCGGCACTCACGCCTTGTTCCAAGGCGACGTGCACTTCCAGCGCCTGGGGCTAGCCATCGTCGACGAACAGCACCGCTTCGGCGTGCACCAGCGCCTGGCGCTGCGCGAGAAGGGCGAAGCCGGCGGGCTCACGCCGCACCAACTGGTGATGACCGCCACGCCGATCCCGCGCACCTTGGCGATGAGCGCCTACGCCGACCTCGACGTCTCGATCATCGACGAGCTGCCGCCCGGGCGTACCCCGGTGAAGACGGTGGTGGTGCCCGACGAGCGCCGCCCCGAGGTGGTGGCGCGCATTCGCCATGCCTGCGCCGAGGGCCGCCAGGCCTACTGGGTCTGTACCCTGATCGAAGAGTCGGACGCGCTGCAGTGTCAGGCCGCCGAGGCGACCCGCGACGAGCTTACCGAGGCGCTGCCGGAGCTCGCCATCGGCCTGGTCCACGGACGCATGAAACCGGCCGAGAAGGCTGCGGTGATGGATGACTTCAAGTCAGGCGAGCTCGACCTGCTGGTGGCCACCACGGTGATCGAGGTGGGCGTCGACGTCCCTAATGCCAGCCTGATGATCATCGAGAACCCGGAACGCCTGGGGCTTTCGCAGCTGCACCAGTTGCGTGGTCGAGTTGGCCGCGGCACCAGCGAGAGCTTTTGCGTGCTGCTCTACCACGGGCCGCTATCGGCCCATTCCCGCGAGCGCCTGGCGGTGATGCGCGAGACCAACGACGGTTTCCGTATCGCCGAGAAGGATCTCGAGCTGCGCGGTCCCGGCGAAGTGCTCGGCACCCGCCAGACCGGCCTCGCCCAGATGAAGATCGCCGACCTGGAGCGCGACACCGACCTGCTGGAGCGCGTCGCACCGCTGGCCGAGGCGCTGCTGGCCAGCCACCCCGAGGCCAGCCGACCGCTGATCCGGCGCTGGTTGGGCGAGGAAGCCGGGCGCTACGGGCAGGTGTAGCGAAGGCTCAGCCAGTGCCCACCGTGGCAGCGGTTTCATGGCGGTCATCGCTCACCGCGATCAGGCGCTCGGCGGCTTCGGTCAGTGCTCCCAACTGCTGGGCGATCAACAGCAATTGCGTATGCATGGGCCGGTAGCCCTCCTCCTCCCACTCCGGTGGCTTGCCTTCGAGCCGCGCCACCAACGTCTCTCGCGCTTCCTCCAGCCCGGCGGTCGGTACGCGTCGGGTGAGATGGTCCGCCAGCATCGCCAGGTAGTCGGCGATGCGCTGTCCCTCGGGCAGCAGCCGGGCATCGTGCGCCTCCTCACCGAGCCGATGCCGATGGGATCCCAGTGCCGAAAGGTAGCTCAGCAGCGTATGCGACAGCACCAGGAAGCGGAAGCCGTCATCGGCGACACGCCTGCGATAGGGCTCGGGCTCCTGCAGCACATTGGCCAGCAGGGTCGACAGCGCCGCATCGGCGTTGTGCGCGTTGCGCCGTGCCAGGCGGTAGGCGAGGTCATCCTGCTTGCCGCTGGCGTACTGGTGCAGGATCTCTTCCAGATAGCGACGATTGGCCCCGAGCGCGTTGGCCGCCTCGCGATGCAGCCGGCGCCCCTGCCAGTCGGGCAGGATGAAGAACACCGCCGCGCCGGCGATCAGCGCGCCGAGCAGGGTGTCGAAAAGCCGCGGCCAGATCAGGTCGAAGCCGTCGCCAACCTGATTGAAGCTGCACAGCACCAGCAGGGTGATGGCGGCGGTGGCAATGACATAGTGCTTCTCACGGGTGGCGAAGAAGGTCACGCCGGCGATCACCGCGATCAGGATCTGCAACAGGGCACTGGGGAACAGCGTGATCGACGCCCAGCCGACCAGCAGCCCCAGCACGGTACCGGCGATGCGCTGGGTCATGAAGCGCCGGGTGGCGGCGAAGTTTGGGCGGCAGACGAACAGCGTGGTGAGCAGGATCCAGAAACCCTGGGTGGGATGGATCAGCTGGAGCAGGCCGTATCCCGCCAGCAGCGCCATGGGCAGGCGAATGGCATGACGAAAGGTGGGCGAGCCTACCGTCAGGTTGAGCCGCACACGCGTCCAGGCCTCCTTCACGCTTTCGGGCGAGCGGTCGAACAGCGCCGCATCGCTCGGGTCGTCGCCGGCATCGGGGTTGTATCCCGTCGCCAGCCGCTCCTCGAGGGTGGCGAGGTTGTCGGCCAGGGCGTTGAGCGGGTACATCAGCTCGCGCCATGCCGGATTGTGCATGGCCCGCAGGTGGTCGATGGAGGCGCGCAGGTCGGCGAGTGCCTGCTCGCTCTGGTCGTGTTCGAAGGGGCGGTTGAGCAGCAACGCCTTGCCCAGCCGCTTGCAGGCCTGGCCCTGCTGGTCGAGCAGGCGCTGGCAGCGAAACAGCACATCGTGGTGGAAGAACGCCTCGGTCAGCCGGGCATAGGGGTAGTGCGTGGAGCTGGCGCGCTCGTGGATCTCCTGGGCTATGAAGTAGATGCGCAGGTAGCGATTGAGCTTGCCCTCGCCGCGTTGCCCCTCGAGCCGGCGGAAGATCATCTCCTTGGCCTGGTTGAGCGCCGTCACCACCCTGCCGTTCTGTCGCGCCAGCGCCAGGCGGCGCGCCTCGATATCGACGCCGCGCAGCGGTTCGAACAGCGTCGCCTTGAGCATCAAGTACCTGCCCAGCTCGCGATAAAGCTGGGCCATGCTCTGCTTGACCGGCTGGCGTGAAAAGAGTGCACACCAGATCACCGAAATCACGCCATACCAGGCCGCCCCCGAGAGGATCAGCAGCGTCTGCTCCCAGTCGCCCGCCTGCGGCACGCCGCCGTGATGCTCGATATTGATCATGGTATAGATCGACAGGATCAGCGTGCCGGAGGCGATGGTGGCATAGCGTTGTCCCACGGCGCCGAGCATGATCAGCACGAAGGTCGCCACGCCCAGCCCCAGGGCAAACAGCCACGGCCACGGAAACAGCCAGCGCACGACGAGCGCCGCGGCGGCGAAGCAGACCAGCGTGACCGCAAGCGCCTGCAGGCGGCCCTGCCAGCTGTCGTCGGTCTCCGACAGCGCGCTGGCGATGATGCCCAGGAACAGCGG
Source organism: Halomonas sp. LR3S48 (assembly GCF_025725665.1). Classification (NCBI taxonomy): domain Bacteria; kingdom Pseudomonadati; phylum Pseudomonadota; class Gammaproteobacteria; order Oceanospirillales; family Halomonadaceae; genus Halomonas; species Halomonas sp. LR3S48. The sequence continues at coordinate 4,606,969 of NZ_CP107009.1, forward strand.
GATCACCAAGGTGATGTCGGCCAGCGCCCAGCTCAGCAGCAGCGCCCCGCTGAAGGCGAGGAAGACCCGCAGGCTGTAGGCGAACTTGTCCAGCGTCCACAGACGCCGCAGTGAGAGCGATAGCGAGGTCGGCATGGGGCTCTTGGGCGTTATCGTTGATGGTCATTCTAACTCATTAGACTTTCGTATAGATCAACGATGTCGTCAGGTGCGCATCGACTCTTCAGCCCTGACACTGCAGCGTGTAGCAATAAAGAGAACACGCAGCGCCTACCATTGGAACACGCTCCTTTTCGATACTCGAAGAGTCCCATACCACGACAAGGACAAAACCAATGGACATGAAACTGCTACTCGACTGGCGCCTGCACCTGACGGTGGTCCTGGCGTCGCTGCTTGCCGAGTGGATCGGCATACAGCGCATCCCTCTTGGCCCCGGCACGTTATTGCTGCTGCCGCTGTTCTACGCCTTCATCGTCGGCGTGTTGCTCAACCCGCACCTCTTCTCGGGCATGCAGCGCATCATTCCCAAACGGGTCAGCAACGCTGCCGGCCCGCTGATCATGATCTCCATCCTGCCCTTCATCGCCAAGTTCGGCTCCACCATCGGCCCCGCCATCGAACAGATCGTCGCCGCAGGACCGGCGCTGATCCTGCAGGAGCTGGGCAACCTCGGCACCATGCTGCTGGCGCTACCTTTTGCCGTGCTGGTATTGCGCATGGGCCGCGAGGCCATCGGTGCCACCTACTCCATCGCCCGCGAACCCAACATTGCCATCATCTCCGACAAGTACGGACTGAGAAGCCCCGAGGGCATCGGCATCATGGGCGTCTACGTGGTAGGCACCATGTTCGGCACCCTCTACTTCGCGCTGATGGCCGGCTACCTCGCCTCGCTGGACATCCTCGACATCCGTGCCCTGGCCATGGCCTGCGGCGTGGGCAGCGGCAGCATGGTGGCGGCCTGTTCCGGCGCCCTGGCCGAGGCAGCCCCCCACCTGCGCGACGAGCTGCTCGCCTTCTCCGGTGCCAGCAACCTGCTGACCTACGCCACTGGCCTCTACGTTTCCCTGTTCATCGCCCTTCCCGTTGCCGAATGGCTCTACAAGCGCCTGGGTGGCGCCGTACTCAAGGAGGCCCGCCATGAAAACCTCTGATACCGCCACACCGACCGGCGGCTTCGACGCCGCAGCATTGCAGGAGCTGCGTCCCGAGCAGCAGCTCGGCAAGACCGCCCTGCTGCTGGCCGTGGTGTGCGTGGCCGCCTGGATCGCCAACGTCGTGAACGGCGCCCCGCTGCATCAGGCGCTACCGGGCATGGCCATCCTCTACGGCATGGTCATGATCGGCCTGGTCATCGGCCGCTTCGCGCCGTTCTACCTGCCCAGCGTGGCCTGGGTCTCGCTGGTCAGCATCGCCCTGACGCTGCCCTTCTTCCCCGGCAGCGCCTGGATCGTCGAGCGCCTCGCCCACGTCAACTTCCTTGCCGTGGTGACCCCCGTGCTGGCCTATGCCGGCCTGGCACTGACCGGCCGCGAGTTCACCATGTTCCGCCAGACCGGTTGGAAGCTGGTCATCGTCTCGCTGCTGGTGTTCACCGGCACCTTCGTCGCCTCGGCATTCATCGCCCACCTGATCCTCTAAGGAGCCCGTTCATGGATGACAGCCTACTGCCGACCCAGGAGCGCCTCACGGCCTGGCGCCGCGATTTCCATCGCCACCCGGAGACCGCCTTCGAGGAGCATCGCACCGCCGGGCGCATCGCCGAGCTGCTGCGCCAGGCCGGCCTCGAGGTCGTCACCGGGCTGGGTGGCGGCACGGGTGTCGTGGCGATGCTCGACGGCAGGCGCGGCCCCGGGCGCGCCATCGGGCTGCGCGCCGACATCGATGCGCTCGACGTGGCGGAGGCCAACGAGTTCGCCTACGCCTCCCAGGTACCGGGCAAGATGCACGCCTGCGGCCACGATGGGCATACCACCATGCTGCTGGGGGCGTCCTGCGCGCTGGCCGCCGACCCCGACTTCGCCGGACGGGTCTACTTCATCTTCCAGCCGGCGGAAGAGAGCGAAGGCGGCGGCCGTGTAATGGTCGAGGAGGGGCTCTTCGAGCGCTTTCCCATGCAGGCCGTGTATGGCCTGCACAACTGGCCGGGGCTGGCCGTGGGCGAGGCGGCGGTGCACGACGGCGCGGTGATGGCGGCCTTCGACGTCTTCACCCTCAAGCTCACCGGACGCGGCTGCCACGCTGCCATGCCTCACCTGGGCAGCGACACCATCCTGGCCGCCTGTCAGCTGGCCAGCCAGCTGCAGGGGCTGATCAGCCGCGAGACGCCACCGCACCAGAGCGCAGTGCTGAGCATCACCCAGTTCCATGCCGGCGACGCCTTCAACGTGATCCCGGAAACGGTGGAGCTGCGCGGCACGCTGCGCTGCTTCGATGCCGAGCTGCGCGCCTACCTGCAGCGACGCTTCCGTGAGGCCGTCGATTCGCTGGCCGGCTTCCACGGCCTGGCGGTCGAGCTCGCCTACGAGCCGCGCTACCCCGCCACGATCAATACTTCGGCGCATGCGGCACGCTGCGCCGAAGTGCTCGAGGCGCTGCCGGGTATCACCCGGGTGCACCGCGATCTGCCGCCGAGCATGGCCTCGGAGGACTTCGCCTTCATGCTGGAAGCATGCCCCGGTGCCTACATCTGGCTCGGCAACGGCGTGGAGAGCGCGGCGCTGCACAACCCGCGTTACGACTTCAACGATGCCATCGCCCCGCTCGGCGTGGCCTATTGGCAGGCCCTGGTCAGGACCCTGCTCGACGACTGATGGCGGTACTTCCCCGCATTGTCTGGATAGGCCGCTGCGCTGCTGCGGCCCGGACACATGTACCCGCCAAACGACATCTACCGTCTTCAGAGGAACGACAATGAGAATCTGCGTTATCGGCCTCGGCCAGATGGGCGGCAACATGGCCCTCACCCTCAAAGCCACCGGCTTCGACGTTACCGGCAGCGACCTGTTCGAGAACGCCCGCCAGCGCCTGGCCGCCCAGGGACTGCCCGTGGCTGCCCTCGACGAACTGCCGCCCAGCGACGTCTACCTGCTGTCGCTGCCCACCTCGGCCCAGGTGCGGGAGGTGATCGAGACCGCCCCGGGCCTGCTCGGCCTTGCCCCCGCCGGCAGCGTGATCGTCGATACCTCGACCTCCGACCCGGTGATCAGCCGTGAGCTCGCCGCCAAGGTGCTGGCTGCCGGCCTCGAATGGCTCGACGCCCCGGTCAGCGGTGGCCCCAGGGGGGCCGCCAACGGCAAGCTAGGCATGCTGCTCGGCGGCGAAGCGGCGACCATCGAGCGCCTGGCGCCGATGCTCGAGGCGATGTCGGCCAGATACACCCATGTCGGCGGCCCGGGCAGCGGTCACGTGGTCAAGCTGGCCAACAACTACCTCTGCGCCGCGCACCTGCTGACCACCGCCGAGGCGGTCGCCATGGCCGCCCGCGCCGGTGTCGACCCCACGGCTTGCCTGGCCGGGCTCAACAGCGGCTCGGGGCGCAGCGCGGTGAGCGAGGTCAACTTCCCTGAGTGGATTCTCTCGGGGCGCTTCGACTCCGGCTTCACTACCGGCCTGATGCGCAAGGACCTGCGCCTGGCCCGTAACGCCGCCGAGCGCCTGGGCATGGCGCCAGGGCTGCTCGCCGCCGTGGTCGAGGCGTGGCATGTCGACCCGGAGCGTCCCGCCGACGGCGACGACTTCAATCGCATCGCCGGTGCGCTGCTGGACACCGTCAGCCCCACCGAGGAGACCGAGCAATGAACCGACTCACCCGCCAAGCCCGCGAACGCTTCGACGCCCTGCTCGACCACTTCGGCTTGAACGGCGAGGTGCCGCACTCCAACTGGATCGACGGGGCGCCCTGCCCGGGCGAGGGCGAGACGATAACCCTGGTCGACCCGGCCACCGGCGAGGCGCTGGTCGACTACCGCGATGCCGGTCCGGTCCTGGTCGGGCGTGCCATCGACGCCGCCACCCGGGCGCAAGCGGAATGGATGGCCCTCACCGCCAGCGAGCGCGGCCGGCGCATGAATGCCGCCGTGCGCGGTCTCGAAGGCCATGAGGAGGCCCTGGCCCAGCTCGAGAGTGTCATCGCCGGCAAGCCGATCCGCGACTGCCGCGGTGAGGTGGGCAAGGTGCGCGAGATGTTCGAGTACTACGCCGGCTGGTGCGACAAACAGCACGGCGAGGTGATCCCGGTACCCACCACGCACCTCAACTACGTGCGCCACGTGCCCTACGGCGTGGTCGGCCAGATCACGCCGTGGAACGCACCGATGTTCACCTGCGCCTGGCAGCTCGCCCCGGCCATCGCCGCCGGCAACGGCGCGGTGCTCAAGCCCTCCGAACTCACGCCCTTCACCTCGGTGGTGATCGCCAGGCTGCTGGAACAAGGCGGCTTGCCCCGAGGCTTGATCAACATCGTCAACGGGCTGGGGCCGAGTACCGGTGCGGCGCTGACCGGGAGTGAAGGCATCGGCAAGCTGGTGTTCGTCGGCTCGCCCCAGAGCGGGCGCATGATCGCCGAGGCCGGCGCCCGGCGGCTGGTGCCGAGCGTGCTGGAGCTGGGCGGCAAGTCGGCCAACATCGTCTTCGCCGATGCCCGACTCGATGCCGCCGTGGCCGGCGCCCAGGCGGCGATCTTCGCCGCGGCGGGGCAGAGCTGCGTGGCGGGCTCGCGGCTGCTCGTCCAGCGCGAGGTGTTCGAAGAGGTGACCGAGCGCCTGGCGCGCGCCGCCGCCGAGATCGACGTCGGGCTACCGGACGACGAGGCAACGCGCATGGGACCGCTGCAGAACGCCCGCCAGTATGCCCATGTGATGCGCATGATCGACGATGCCGTGGCCGCCGGCGCCCGCGTCATTGCTGGTGGTAGCCGCCCGGCGGGGCTGCCCAATGAAGCGCAGGGCTATTTTCTGGCCCCCACCTTATTGGTCGACGTCACTCCGGAAATGGAGATCGCCCGCGAGGAGGTGTTTGGCCCGGTGCTGGTGGCGATGCCGTTCGATGACGAAGAGGAGGCCGTACGCCTGGCCAACGCCACCCGCTTCGGCCTCGCCGGCGCGGTATGGACCCAGGACCCCGCACGCGCTCACCGCGTGGCCGGCCGGCTGCGTGCCGGCACGGTGTGGATCAACGGCTACAAGGCGATCAGCGTGATGTCGCCCTTCGGCGGCTTCGGTGACAGCGGCTTCGGCCGCTCCAGCGGCATCGACGGCCTGCGCGAGTACACCCTGCCCCAGAGCGTGTGGGTGGAGACCGCCACCGAGGCCAGCGTGGCGTTGGGTTACGGTAGCGGAGTGGGCTGAGCATCAGGGCACTTCGGCCGATGCCCCACCTCCCTGGAACGCCTGCATCCAGTGCTGGAGGTGGCGCAGCAGCAGCACGCTGGCCTTGGGCTGCTGACGCCCGATGCGGGTGACCATGTGCGCCTGGGAACGCTGGAACAGGGGATCGTCGACACTGCGTGCCACCAGGCGCCCTTCGGCCAGGTCGCCGGCGACGGCGAAGGCCGGCAGCAGGGTGATGCCCATGCCGCTTCGCACGTACTGGGCGAGAATGGCCATGGAATTGGTGTTCATGGCCATGCGCGGGCGCAGCCGCGCCTGGTGAAACGCCTCGTCCACCATCTGCCGCACCTGGTGGCTGGGATCCCACATCGCCATCGGCTCTTCGCTCAACTGAACCAAGGTGAGGGGCTCGGCCTGCGCGGCCAGCACATGGTCGGGTGGCAGGATGGCCATCAACGGCTGAGGACTCGATACCCAGAAGCGCAGCTGATGATGCGTGCGCTCATGGAACATCAGGCCGATATGAGCCTGCTCGTCGATGATCGCCTCGATGATGCCCGAGGTGCCGGCCAGGTGGATGTCGATCTGGATACCGGTATAGCGCTCGGTGAACTCGCGCAGCGGCTTGGCGACCAGGTCGGCGACGAAGCCTTCTCCCACCACCAGCGACACGGTGCCGGTCTCCAGCCGCTGATAGGCTTCGAGGGAGGCAATGAAGCTCTCGTCCAGGGCGCCGCGACGCTCGCAGTACTCCAGCAGCATCTCGCCGACCGGCGTGGGCCGGATGCCGGTGCGCTTGCGCTCCAGCAGCGTGGCCCCCAGGGCATCTTCCAGTAGATTGAGCTGCCGGCTTACCGCCGACGGTGCAATATCGAGACGGGCGGCAGCCTGACGCACCGAACCCGATTCCAGGGTGACTCTGAAGTAGACCAGCCGCTGGTGGGGAATATCCACGTCTTGTCACGCCATCAAGAAGGGCCGGGAACAGAAGCTGCGCACGTAGGGAAACTTAAAGCTGCTTGAGCAGTTTCTGCAGTTTCTTGAGATCGCTCGAGTCACCGACCAGGCGCACCTTGCCGGATATCATTCCATCGAGAAAGGCCTGCTGGGTCGGCTTGCGCAGCACACGAATGGCAGAGGCCTCGTCGTCGAAGCGCAGCTCCAGGTCGAGGTCCACCGGCAGCCCCGCGCCAACCTCGATGACATCGGGCGACATGCGGAAGTGGCGTGCGATGGAGAGATCCTCGGTGGCGATGCCCCAATCGAGGCGGCGCACCTCGGAGAGCGCCTGGCGGAAACCCGGCTTTCGCCGCAGGGCACGCTTGAGCATCAAACCCAGCAGCCACAGCATCAATCGCAGCTTCATGTCGAGTCCGATTCGAGCGAGGGAGAGAGGTATCGCGGCCTGACGGGCAGGCCGCGCCACGAGAGGATCCGATACTCCGAATCAGCCCTTGCCGACGGCGTCCTTGAGGCCCTTGCCCGGCTTGAAGGCAACAGTCTTGCTGGCGGGAATGGCCAGCGGTTGGCCGGTCTGGGGGTTCTTGCCGGTACGGGCTGCACGCTCGCGCACGGTGAAGGTACCAAACCCGATCAATGAAACATCCTGCCCCTGGGCCACACTGCCGGTGATCTCGTCGAGGATGACGTTGAGCACCTGGCTGGCCTTGTCTTTCGAAAGTTCCGCACGCTCGGCAATTGCCGCAGCTAATTCTGGCTTACGCATACTACAGCCCTCCTGGTATTGGCTATGTCCCGACAACGCTGTCGGTAAGTTGTTATTCATCAATGTAAAGCTCGAGCCGCCTGTCACTTCCCCGGGAGAGCCCGTTCCCCTTGCGTGGGTTCGTCCCTTGCTCTTGAAGCGCCAAGCACGATGACCGCCGTGAACCAAGCCGATAAACCGGCCGGAACGGTGACGTCACTAGCCTAGCAACGGCGGCGCCGCTCGCGCCAGCTCAACTTTCCGCTTCACGCAGGCTCCTGTCAACGCAAAGCCGATCAAACGTTCGTCTTGATCCTCGGCAAAAGCGCTCAGGTCGTAGCCTTCTCCCTCGATTCGCCAGCGGGCGGGCGCCGTCAGGGGCGGTAGCGCTACCACCGGCAGCAGCGGTGTCTTCACCAGCACCGGCCAGGCGCCGTAGCTCACCTCGGTGGGCATACCGTTGAGTGTTCGTGCCAGCGTCTTGGCGCTGGCCTGCAGCGGCTGGACGTACATGGCGTTGACCCCGGCCACACAGGCCACGTCGCCCAAGGCATGGATAGCTGGCGCCGAGGTCGTCAGATAACGATCGACCTGGATGCCGGCTTCCCCCACCGTCAGACCGGCCGTCCGGGCCAGTTCGCTACGCGGGCGCAGTCCCGTGGCTACCAAGATCAGGTCGGCCTCGAGCCGTTCGCCGTCATCGAGGGTCACGCCGACATCGCTGCCGACCGACTCCAGCCGCTTCAGGCCGCGACCCAGGTACAGCGCCATGCCCACTGCGCTGAACGCCTCTCCCAGCGCCCGGCCCAGCGGCTCCGGCAGCAGCCGCGGCAAGGGCGCATGCTCCGGCGCCACCAGGCTTACCGCATGGCCGCCCGCTATCAGGTCATTGGCGAATTCGCAGCCCACCAGGCCGGCGCCGACGATCGTCACCCGGGCCCGCCGGCCGAACGCTTCCAGGGCGGCATGGAAGGCACGATAGTCGTCGAGATCGTTGATGGTGAAGACGCGCCCGGCAAGCGCTTCGGGTATAGCAAAGGGCACCGCTGGCGCGGCACCGGTGGCCAGCACCAGCTCGCCCCATGCCAGGCGCTCCTCGCCGATGTGCAAGCAGCGCCCGGTCGGGTCGATGGCATCGACATGGGTGCGGGTTCGCACCACCGCACCCAACTGGTCGGCCACTTCCAGCGCCGAGCGTGCCGCCAGTCGCTCCGGGGGCAGGTGCTTGGCGAAGCCGGTGGAGAGCAGGGGCTTGGAGTAGTCGTCGCCGCTGTCGGCAGTGATCAGGGTGACGGGACGTTCGGCATCCAGCGCACGCAGCTGCTTGAGCAGCCCGATGCCCGCCATGCCGGAGCCGATGATGGTAAGAGGTGCGGTCATGGGGCTCCTCGCTGGGGCTGAGCCGCGACCGAATGGCGCGGCCAAGCACGGGGAATCGTGTCAGAACCGCATGTTACACTATGCGCCCCTAGTTCGACCCGGAGAGTGCCGGTGACCCGGAACCGCACGGAGCGCCACGCCGATTCCCCTCTTTCTGTCACCTGGCACCCCCTGGCCGCGGGTCGGCCGGCGATGAGCCCGGCGTGGTGGGCCTGGGTGGCCACGCGGGATTCGCTCACCGCGCGCTTGATCGAGGCCGGTGACGGCCGCCCCTTCCGCGTGCGCCTGCTCGGCCAGCGCCTGGGCAAGCCGCGACTCGACGAAGCCCAGGCCTTGAAACTGCCCCTCAACCGCCTCGCCTGGCTGCGGGAAGTGGCGCTGTGTCTTGACGAGCGGCCCTGGGTAGTGGCTCGTTCGGTGGCACCGCTGGCCCAGATGCGTGGGCAGCGCCTCGAACGGCTCGGCGAGCGCTCATTGGGTAGTTGGTTGTTCCGCCAGCCCGACCTGGTGCGCAGTCCCATCGAGGTCACGGCCGCTTCGGCGCCCTTCCATCGCCTGACCGGCCCCTGGGGGCGGCGTTCGGTGTTCCGCCACGGCCGCTTCGCCGTGCTGGTGCAGGAGTTCTTCCTGGGTGAGATGGCGGATGAATTGGGCTTGCCATCGCGCTAGGATGATCGCCATCGAATGAGGAGACACCGATGGATCGCTCTCTGATGCGCCCCAAGGGGCTTGCCCGCCTGCCCGACTTCCTGCACCTGATGCGGCTGGATCGCCCCATCGGTACCTGGCTGTTGATGTGGCCCACGCTGTGGGCGCTGTGGGTAGCCTCGGCAGGGCTTCCCGAACGGCACCTGCTGCTGATCTTCGTTGCCGGTGTCTACCTGATGCGCGCGGCGGGTTGCGTGATCAACGACTACGCCGACCGCCACTTCGATGGCCATGTCGAGCGTACCAGGAACCGGCCGCTGGCCACTGGGCGCATCAGCGAACAAGAGGCCAAGTTCCTGTTCGCCAGCCTGGTCGCGGCAGCCTTCGTGCTGGTGCTGTTCACCAATCTGTTCACCATCCTGCTCTCCCTGGTGGGCGTGGCGCTGGCCTTCATCTATCCCTTCATGAAGCGCTACACCCACCTGCCGCAAGCCTTCCTCGGCGCGGCCTTCTCCTGGGCGATTCCCATGGCCTTCGGTGCCGTGCTCGGCCATGTGCCGCTGGAGGCCTGGCTGCTGTTCGCCGCCAATGTGGCCTGGACGGTGGCTTACGATACCGAGTACGCCATGGTCGATCGCGACGACGATCTCAAGATCGGCATCAAGTCCACCGCGGTGCTGCTGGGCCGCGCCGACCGCGCCGCCATCGGCCTGCTGCAACTAGCGACGCTCTCACTGCTGGGCTGGGTCGGGCTGCGCCTGGAACTCGGCGTGTTCTTCTGGCTGGGCCTGGCGGGCATGACCGCCACCTTCATTTATCAGCATTTTCTGATACGTGAGCGCAAGCGCGAACGCTGCTTCCAGGCCTTTCTCAACAACCACTGGTCGGGGCTGCTGGCGTTCGCCGGCATTGCCCTGAGCCTGTGGCCCGTCACTGGCGCCTGAAGCCGCTGGCGACGGTGTCATCCAACTGTCATGATGACGTGGTGAGATCGTCACCGACCCGTCACTGACCGCGAGGCTTCGGGATGACCGCCAAGACCGTACTGATCGTCGATGACGAAGCGCCGATCCGTGAAATGATCGCGGTGGCGCTGGAGATGGCCGACTATCGCGTGCTGGAGGCCGCCAACGCGCAGAGCGCCCACAGCATGATCGTCGATAACCAGCCCGACCTGCTGCTGCTCGACTGGATGATGCCCGGCACCAGCGGCATAGAACTGGCGCGCCGGCTGAAGCGCGAGGAAGCCACCCGCGAGCTGCCGATCATCATGCTCACCGCCAAAAGCGAAGAGGACAACAAGATCCAGGGCCTCGAGGCCGGCGCCGACGACTACATCACCAAGCCCTTCTCGCCCCGTGAGCTGGTGGCCCGGCTCAAGGCGGTGCTGCGCCGTACCACGCCCAAGGGGGTCGAGGAGCCGGTGGAAGTGGACGGCTTGATGCTCGACCCGGTCAGCCACCGCGTCAGCGCCGGTGGCAAGGCAGTGGAGATGGGCCCCACCGAGTACCGCCTGCTGCAATTCTTCATGACCCACCAGGAGCGCGCCTACACGCGTAGCCAGTTGCTCGACCAGGTATGGGGCGGCAACGTCTACGTCGAGGAGCGCACCGTGGACGTGCACATCCGCCGCCTGCGCAAGGCGCTGGGCGATGCCCACCAGCATCTGGTCCAGACCGTGCGCGGCACCGGCTACCGATTCTCCAACAAGGGCTGACGTGCGCCCCTGGAGCCATGAACTCTGGCGCATCGGCCTGCTTGCCGCTGCCGGCAGCCTGGTCGGCTGGCTGTTTTCGGCCCCGGGGCTCGGGCTCGCCGCAGGGCTCGCCCTGCGCCTCACCTATCACCTGCGCCAGTTGCACGCCCTGCGCCGCTGGCTGACACGCAACCCGCACAGCGAGCCGCCCGCAGCCACCGGCCTGTGGGGCGAGCTGTTCGATCGCCTCTATCGCTACCAGAAGGGCCAGCGCCATACCCAGCATCGGCTGCAGGCGACCCTCAAGCGCATCCAGGAATCCTCGGAGGCGATGCGTGACAGCGTGGTAATGCTCGACCAGCATGGCGACCTTGAGTGGTGGAACAGCGCTGCCGAGCGCATGCTGGGGCTCAAGGCCGCGCACGACCGCGGCCAGCACATCACCAACCTGGTGCGTGACCCCCGCTTCGTCACCTATTTCAACGCCCGCGACTACCGCGAGCCACTGACGTTGACCTCGCCGGTCGACGAACGCAAGGTGCTGCAGTTCCAGATCACCCTCTACGGCGACGATGAGCGCCTGGTGATGGCACGCGACATCACCCGCCTGCACCGTTTGGAAGAAATGCGCCGCGACTTCGTCGCCAACGTCTCCCACGAGCTGAGGACCCCGCTGACCGTGCTGGCGGGCTATCTCGAGACCTATTCCGACGCCGTCGACCGCCTGCCGCCGCGCCTGGCCCAGGGGCTGACCCGCATGCAGGAACAGACCACCCGCATGCAGAACCTGGTCAACGACCTGTTGCTGCTGTCGCGCCTGGAGATCGACCAGGGCGGCGAGGACCATCTGCCATTGGCCGTACCGGCGCTGCTCGAGGAGGTGCGCCAGGATGCCGAGGCGCTGTCGGCGGGACGCCAGCTGGTCCGTGTCGAGATCGAGGAGGAGCGGCAGCTGCTCGGCAGCGATTCGGAGATCCATAGTGCGCTGTCCAATCTGGCCTCCAACGCGGTGCGCTACACTCCCGAGGGCAGCCACATCGTGCTGCGCTGGAAACCGCACCCCAAGGGCGCCTGCCTGGAAGTGGAGGATGACGGCGAGGGCATCGACCCGGTTCACATTCCACGCCTCACCGAACGCTTCTACCGGGTCGACAAGGGGCGCAGCAGCGAAAGCGGCGGCACCGGGCTGGGACTGGCCATCGTCAAGCACGTACTGCTGCGCCACGACGCCTATCTCGAGATCGACTCCCACCCCGGCCACGGCGCCCTGTTCCGCTGCGTATTCCCCGCCTCCCGCCTGGCGGCGGCCGAGATGGCCACTGGCTGAGCCTTACCTTCCAGATGCAAGGCCCGACACGAAAGCACGAGGCTGCGCAGCTGTCGCTGCCCTTCGTTCTTGTGTATGATTTGTATTAGCAGATTGTTTTTTAACCATTTTTTTAAATCGTGCCAAACCGTGACCTGCCGACCACACCGACAGGCGCGAGGCGACGCAAGGTATCCTTGAATGGCAAGAAAACAGGACGAGATCAGGCGCCAGAACAGGGAAAGAATCTTGCTTGCCGCCGAGTGCGTCTTCGCGGAAAAAGGCTATGCCGGGGCCTCGATGGGCGATATCGCCAAGCTCGCCGAGCTGCCCAAGTCCAACGTGCACTACTACTTCTCCACCAAGGAGGAGCTCTATCGCGAGGTGCTGCTGGAGCTGCTCGAGGTGTGGAAACAGGATGCACTCTGCTTCGAACTCTACGACGATCCGCGCATCGTGCTCGCCACCTATATTCGGGCCAAGATGCAGCATTCCCGCAGCCGCGCTCACGGCTCCAAGGTCTGGGCAGCCGAGGTGATGCAGGGCGCGCCCATACTCAAGGAAGAGCTGCGCGAGAATCTCTACGAGTGGGCCAAGCTCAAGGAAGCCAAGATCCGTGAATGGATCGCGAACGAGCGCATCCTGCCGGTGGAGCCTTCCTACCTGCTCTACATGATCTGGGCCTCGACCCAGCACTATGCCGACTTCGATTACCAGATCGCCCTGCTCAACGACGACCACCCCCTCGATGACCTGCAGTTCGAGAAGGCGGTACAGTCGGTCACCGGCGTCATCCTGCGCGGTATCGGCCTCTCCCCCTGAAGGCCGAGGGCAAGGCGACACCTCCCGAAGAGGTGTCGCCGACGACGCTACAAGGCACTGGCGGCGCTTTTGCGGAACGGGTTGCGCGGATCCTCCTCCCAGCTCATGTAGGGCTTGCCCGTTTGCTGCGGCAGCATGCTGATGCAGTCCTGCACCGGACAGGTGATCTGGCACAGGTTGCAGCCCACGCACTCCTCCTCGATCACTTCGTAGCGCCGCGCACCGCCGACATCGACCAGCTTGGCGATCGACTGGTGCGATGTGTCCTCACAGGCGATATAACAACGCCCGCACTGGATGCACTTGTCCTGGTCGATATGCGCGATGGTCTTGAAGTTCATGTCGAGGTGCTTCCAGTCGGTAGTGTTGCCCACCGCCCGGCCGGAGAACGCCTCGATCGAGTCGTAGCCCTTCTCGGCCATCCAGCGCGACAGGCCGTCCTTCATCTCCTCGACGATGCGAAAGCCATGCAGCATGGCGGCGGTGCACACCTGCACGCTGCCGGCACCCAGCGCGATGAACTCCGCCGCGTCGCGCCAGTTGGACACCCCCCCGATGCCGGAAATCGGCAGGCTGCGAGTGGGCGCGTCGCGGGCGATCTCGGCGACCATGTTCATGGCGATGGGCTTGACTGCGCTGCCGCAGTAGCCACCGTGGGTGCTCTGGCTACCGACGGTGGGGCGGGCCACCATGGCATCCAGGTCGAGGCTGGTGATGGAGTTGATGGTGTTGATCAACGATACCGCATCGGCGCCACCACGCAGGGCGGCCTGGGCGGGGGCACGAATGTCGGTGATATTGGGAGTCAACTTCACGATCACCGGCCTGGAGTAGTACTGCTTGCACCAACGCGTGACCTTCTCGATCAGGTCCGGGTTCTGGCCCACGGCGGCGCCCATGCCGCGCTCCGGCATGCCGTGGGGGCAGCCCAGGTTGAGCTCGATGCCGTCGGCACCGGTGGCCTCGACTAGCGGCAGGATGTGCCGCCACGCGGCCTCCTCGCAGGGCACCATGAGCGACACGATCAGCGCGCGGTCGGGCCAGGCCTTCTTGACCTCGGTGATCTCACGCAGATTGATGGCAAGCGAGCGGTCGGTGATCAGCTCGATGTTGTTGAAGCCGAGCACCTCGCGGTTCTTGCCGAAATGGGCCGAGTAGCGTGACGAGACGTTGACCGCGGGCGGATCCTCACCGAGGGTCTTCCACACCACGCCGCCCCAGCCCGCCTCATAGGCGCGCACGACGTTGTAGGCCTTGTCGGTAGGCGGAGCAGACGCCAGCCAGAAGGGATTCGGCGCCCGGATGCCGGCGAAGTCGACGGAGAGGTCGACCCCATTGACGAGCTCGCGGCTCGACTCATTGGTGAATGCGCTCATGCGGCCTCCTGCTGGATCATCAGGGCCTGGTGGATGGCGCGTGCGGCAAGCTTGCCGTGCTGCACCGCCTGTACGGTGAGATCCTGCCCCAGGGCGATGCAGTCGCCACCGGCATAGACGCCGGGGAGGGAGGTCTGGAAGTCGTCGCCGACCTGGATTCGCTCGCCGTCGCGAGCCAGGCCCGCCGCCAGCGGGTCGCCGAGGCTGGCGTCGTCGAAGCCCTGGCCGATGGCCTTGAAGATGGCATCGGCAGCGATATCGAAGGTTTCACCGCTGCCCATCAGGCGACCGGCCTGGTCGCGCGTCTTCTCGAAGCGCATGCCGGCTACCCGTCCATCGCCATCGAGCAATACCTCCAAGGGCCTGGCCCAGGTCAGCATGCGCACGCCGTTGGCCTTGGCGATCTCCTGCTCGTGGCCGGTGGCCGACATCGCCTCGGCGCCCCGCCGATAGACCAGCGTGACCTCCTCGGCACCCAGCCGGGCCATCTGGGTCGCCATGTCGATGGCGGTATTGCCGGCGCCGATCACGACGCAACGACGCGCCAATGGCAGCTCGGCCAGATCGCCGGCCTGACGCAACTCGCGAATATAGTCGACGGCAGGCATCAGCCCCGGGGCCGATTCGCCGGTCAGGCCCAGCTCGCGGCTGGCGCCGAGCCCCAGGCCGAGGAAGACCGCATCGAAGTCGTCTCGCAGCTGCGCAAGCTCCAGCTCGCGCCCCAGCCGCTGGCCATGGCGAATCTCGATGCCACCGATGCCGAGCAGGAACTCGACCTCGCGGCGGGCGAAATCGTCGGTCATCTTGTAGCGGGCGATGCCGTACTCATTGAGCCCGCCGGGCTTCGCCTCGGCCTCGAAGATCGTCACCCGGTGCCCGAGCATCGCCAGGCGATGGGCACAGGAGAGCCCCGCCGGGCCGGCGCCGACCACCGCCACATGGCGGCCGCTGTCGGCGGCACGCCGGAACGGATGCCCGTCGAAGCGCATATGATCAGTGGCATAGCGCTGCAGCAGCCCGATCAGCACCGGCTGGCACTCTTCGTGGTGATTGCGCACGCAGCTCTGCTCGCAGAGGATCTCGGTGGGGCAAACCCGCGCACAGCTGCCGCCCAGGATGTTCTGCTCGAGGATGGTGTGAGCGGCACCGTTGATGTTGCCCTCGCCGATCTGGCGGATGAAGCGCGGGATGTCGATGTCCGACGGACAGGCCTCGATGCAGGGGGCATCGAAGCAGTACAGACAGCGTTGGCTCTCGATCTGCGCCTGGCGTTCGCTGAGCGGCGGATGCAGGTCACTGAAGCCCTTGGCGAGCCGGGTCGCGTCATAGGCCGGGTCTTCACCGACCCGGGGCAGGTGATTCAAGGAGTGGGTCACGGTCGTTACCTCGTTGTTCTTGGCTGTATGTCACCGGACTGAACGCCGCCGGTCACGGCGTTCTTAGTCGCGCTTTACCGCCTGAGGTGCATGGAGTTCGGCGCGACGCTTGAGCAGGTCGAAGACGCCGGGGTAGGCCGGGCGCTCCAGGTAACGGCCGGCACCGCGTTCGGCGCGTAGCTCCCCGTCGCGCCATACCCACTTGCCCTGGCTCACGGTGTGACGGGGAATGCCGCGCACTGTCTTGCCCTCGAAGATGTTGAAGTCGACGTTCTGGTGATGGGTACTGGCCGAGATGGTGCGAGTGCCGCTGGGATCCCACACCACCAGGTCGGCATCGGCACCGACCTGTATCGAGCCCTTGCGCGGGTAGAGGTTGAAGATGCGGGCGGTGTTGGTGGAAGTCAGCGCCACGAAGTCGTGCATCGACAGCTTGCCGCTGTTGACCCCTTCCTCCCACAGCACCGCCATACGGTCCTCGACGCCAGCGGTACCGTTGGGAATCTTGGTGAAGTCGTCCTTCCCGGCGGCCTTCTGTTCGGCGCAGAAGCAGCAGTGATCGGTGGCGGTGGTCTGCAGATTGCCCGACTGCAGGCCATGCCATAGCGCCTCCTGATGCCCCTTGGGACGGAACGGCGGGCTCATCACGTGGGCCGCGGCGCGCCCCCAGTCGGTGTCCTGGTAGACGCTGTCGTCGAGCACCAGGTGGCCGGTCAGACATTCGCCATAGACCGGATGGCCCTGCTGCCGGGCGTAGGCGATCTCGTCGACGGCATCGCGGGTCGAGACATGCACCAGGTAGATAGGTGCCCCGAGCGTACTGGCGATGCGAATGGCGCGGCTCGCCGCCTCGCCCTCGACCTGTGGCGGCCGCGACAGCGGGTGCGCCTCGGGCCCGGTCATCCCCTCGGCCAGCAGCTTCTGCTGCATGTGGTAGACCAGTTCGCCGTTCTCGGCGTGCACCGTGGGTATCGCGCCAAGCTCCAGGCAGCGCGAAAAGCTCTGCACCAGGATATCGTCGGTAGCCATGATGGCGCCCTTGTACGCCATGAAATGCTTGAAGCTGTTTACACCGTGCTCACGCACCAGGGTGCCCATCTCCTCGCTCACGCTGTCGTCCCACCAGGTGATGGCGACGTGGAAGGCGTAGTCGGCGGCAGCCTTCTCGGCCCAGCCGCGCCAGGTGCCGAACGCCTCCATCAGCGACTGACCGGGGTTGGGGATCACGAAATCGATGATCGAGGTGGTACCGCCGGCCAGCGCCGCGGCCGTGCCGGTGTAGAAGTCCTCGCTGGCGACGGTGCCCATGAAGGGCAGTTGCATGTGCGTGTGCGGATCGATGCCGCCCGGCATGACGTACATGCCGTCGGCGTCGATCACCTCACCGCCGGCGGGAGCGTCGAGCCCAAGGCCGATGGCCTGGATCTTGCCGTCGGCACACAGGATGTCGGCCCGGTAGCTATCGCTATGGGTGACCACGGTTCCGCCACGAATCAAGAGGCTCATGTCGCGTTTCTCCTTCGTTGTTGTCTTCATTCGCCGTCGGTGAGACGCCCATAGGCCTCCGGGCGACGGTCGCGGAAGAACTGCCAGTTGTTGCGTATCTCACGCACCATCGCGAGATCGATCTCATGGACCAGCAGTTCGTCCGCCTTGTTGCTTGCCTGGGCCTCGATCTGCCCGCGCGGATTGACGATGTAAGAACTGCCGTAGAACTCGCCGATGTTCCACGGCGCCTCGGTGCCGACCCGGTTGATGGCGGCGATGAAGCAGCCGTTGGCGGCGGCGGAAGCGGGCTGCTCGAGCTCCCAGAGGTACTGGGAGAGCCCGGCCACGGTAGCCGAGGGATTGAAGATCACTTCGGCACCGTTGAGCGCCAGTGCCCGCCAGCCCTCGGGGAAATGACGGTCGTAGCAGATGTAGACGCCGATCTTGCCGTAGGCGGTATCGAAAACCGGCCAGTCCGACTTGCCCGGCTTGAAGAAGTACTTCTCCCAGAAGCCGGCAACTTGGGGAATGTGGGTCTTGTGATACTTGCCCAGGTAGCTGCCATCGGCATCGAACACGGCAGCGGTGTTGTAGTAGATGCCGGTCACGGTCTCCTCATAGATCGGTACGACCATCACCATGCGATGCTCGGCAGCCAGTTTCTGCATCATCCGGCAGGTGGGGCCGTCCGGTACCCGTTCGGCGGCTGCATACCACTTCGGGTCCTGGCTGGGACAGAAATAGGGCTGGTTGAACACTTCCTGAAAGCAGAGTACCTGCACGCCGGCCTGGGCGGCCTGCTCGATCAGCGGCAGGTGTGCTTCGTTCATGGCATCGCGGATCGCCGAGGGTTCCAGATCGGTACTGGTCTTGAGGCCCATCTGAATCAGGCCGATCGTCATCTTCTGCATGGAGTTCGATCTCATTGTGATTGTTTTCAGCCTGCGCCTTCCACGCGGGCACGGGCAATTTCAAAAAGCTGACTCAAAAGACAGCTTTTTGAAATTAGTTGCTCTAACACGGGATAGCAAGGCGCAAACGTTGAATTCATCACGGCCCGGCTCAAACGCTTGTAGAACAAGGCAAATTTATCGCGTCATCAGTCGTTTACACCAAAGTGGGGGAGGCATGCACCAACTCTGAATCCATGCAGACTTCTATATTTGGTTTTAATATCAATATGTTATAATTTTAACACAGTGATTAAAATTAGCCTGTTAAGGAATCTTGAACCAAATTGGAAAGTGTCTAGTCTGTCATGTGGCGCTTCCACGGGAGTCGATGATTCCTCAGAATTCTTTGTCCGCCTCGCTCTATATATTGCTGTCTATGGAGTCAGCTTTCAAAAACATAAACTTAACACTCGAAGAAAGCCTCAAGCTGGACAATTCGGCGTGGGAGCCAGCCAACCGAATGGCAATGGGCACAGTTATTGCTACTTGCCAGCAAGACCAACACAACAATGAGCTCATGCACCGAGTGACGGAGAACAACAATGACCCAGTCATCGAGGATGTTGGACAGGAAGGGCCTGATCGAACTCGAGGTAGGCGACGACTTACGCAGCAGTCCACGGTTCAATGACGACATCGCACCCACCAAGGCCAGCGAAAGGACCTGGTCGAAATGGAACATCGCCGCGCTCTGGGTCGGGATGTCGATCTGCGTGCCCACCTATACCCTGGGCGGCGTTCTGACCGCCTATTTCGGGCTCAGCGTGGGCGAGGCGCTGTTGGCGATACTGCTTGCCAACGTGATCGTGCTGATTCCGCTGACGCTGAACGCCTTTCCCGGGACCAAGTTCGGCATCCCCTTCCCGGTGGTACTGCGCTCTTCGTTCGGCATCCTCGGCTCCAACGTACCCTGCCTGATTCGCGCCCTGGTCGGCTGCGGCTGGTTCGGCATCCAGACCATGTTCGGCGGCCTGGCCATCCATCTGCTGCTCGCTGCGCTCTTCCCACCCTGGCAAGCGCTGGGGGGCGTGGGCGAGGTCATCGGCTTCTTCGTCTTCGGCGCAATGAACCTCTACGTGGTGATCCGCGGGGCGGAATCGATCAAGTGGCTGGAGACACTGGCCGCTCCCCTGCTGCTGGCGGTTGGCATCGGGCTGATGTTCTGGGCCTGGCCGCACATGTCGATGACCGAGCTGCTGGCACAGCCTCCCTCGCGTCCGGAAGGCGCTTCGGTCGTCGGCTACTTTCTTGCCGGCCTGACGGCCATGGTGGGCTTCTGGGCCACGCTGTCGCTCAACATTCCCGACTTCAGTCGTTTCGCCAGAAGCCAGAAGGATCAGATCGTGGGTCAGGTGCTGGGGCTGCCCCTGACCATGTTCTTCTTCGCCGCCCTCGGCGTGGTGATGACGGCCGCCTCGGAGTCTCTGGTCGGTCGAACCATAGCTGACCCGGTCAACCTCATCGGCATGATCGACAATCCATTCTGGGTCGGCATCGCGATGGTGCTGATCATCGTGGCTACGATCTCGACCAACACGGCAGCCAACATCGTCTCCCCCACCAACGATTTCCAGAACGTGGCCCCCAAGCTGGTCGACCATACGCGCGGCGTGCTGATCACCGGCCTTGTGGGCGTGCTTCTGATGGGCTACGACCTGCTGCAAAAGGCGGGAGTGATCGGCGCCGGCGTCTCGCTGGAGCAGATGTACTCGAACTGGCTGCTCGGCTATTCCAGCCTGTTGGGCCCCATCGCGGGTGTCATGGCGGTGGATTATTTCCTGATCAAGCGCCAGCGGCTCGACGTGCCGAGCCTCTACCAGGACGGCCGGGCCTATCCCGCCTTCAACCTGGCCGGCTTCATCGCCTTCGGCGTTCCCGTCTCGCTGACCCTGCTGTCACTGGCCACCGGCACCATGAACTGGTTCTACGACTATGGCTGGTTCACCGGCTCGCTGCTGGGTGCCGTACTCTACTACGTCACCAGCCTGATGCTGACTCCCGCCGGTCGGGCCGTACCTGTGACCGCCATCGATATGGAGCGTCACCTGTGAGGCGAACCGCATGAGAAAGCTCGGCTAGAGCGCCCTTCAAATCGCGGCGATATCACGCTCGCCGCGATAGTGGCGGTCCCACATCAGCACGGCGCCGGCAACGGCGCCGGGCAGCAGGAACAGGTTGGCCAGCGGGATCCAGGTGATCAACGTCACCCAGCCGCCGAAGGTGAGGGTCTGCCAGGCGTGCGAGGAGAGCCGACGGCGCATATCGGCGAAGCTAACCTTGTTGTTGTCCATGGGGTAGTCGAGGTAGGTGATCGCCATGATCCAGGCCGAGAACAGCGCCCACAGGAAAGGGGCGACGACATTGAGCGCGGGTATCCAACTGATGACGAACAGCGCCAGCGCCCGCGGCAGGATGTAGCCGAGCTTGACCAGTTCGCGCCCCATCGCATCCACCGCGGTGCGGGCCAGGCCGCGGTCGTCCAGCGGCGGCCGGCCGGTGGCCTGCACCTCCACCTTGGCCGCCAGGAAGCCGTAGAAGGGCGCGGCAATCAAGTGGGTCACCAGGGTGAAGGTGAAGAACACGATCAGCACCAGGCTCGCCACGAACAGCGGCCAGATCAGCCACTCCAGCCAGCCGAGCCAGGCCGGCACCATGGCCATCCAGCTATCCAACCAGCCGCCGAAGTGGCTGACCACGTAGTAGAGCATGGTCGAATAGACCGCCAGGTTGACGGCGATCGGGGCGTAGACGTAGCGGCGCAGGCCGCGGCCGTAGACCAGCCGCGTGCCGCGGTTGAGTGCCGTCAAGGCGTTCAGCATCGGGGTCCTCTGCGTGGGTTATTCCTTGCGCGTCAGGGCGTCCTCGTCGATCTGGGCCGGGTCCATGTGACGGATGTCGAGCCCCTTGACCAGGTAGATGACGTATTCGGCGAGATTGTCGGCATGATCGCCGACCCGCTCCAGTGCGCGCAAGATCCACATCACGTTGAGCACCGGGCCGATGGCTCGACTGTCCTCCATCATGAAGGTCATCAGCGAGCGCATGGCGCTGCCGTACTCGTCGTCCACCGACTCGTCCTCGTGCACTACCTGCAGGGCCAGCTCGGTGTCGAAGCGGGCGAAGGCGGTCAGCGCATCGCGCAGCATGCGCCGCACGTGCTCGCTGATATGGCGCACTTCGACCAGGCCGCGCACATTGTTGCCGCCGTCGATCAGGGTCAGGGCGTTGCGTGCGATCTTGCTCGCCTCGTCGCCGATCCGCTCCAGGTCGGCGGTGGCACGAATCACCGCCAGCACCAGGCGCAGGTCGGAGGCCGCTGGCTGGCGCCGCGCCAGCACGCGAGTGCACTCGTCGTCGATCTTGAGCTGCATGGCGTTGACGTCGCGATCACGGTCGCGCACCTTCTCGGCCAGGCGACTGTCGCCCTCGAGCAGTGCCTGGATCGCCTCCTGGACCTGCTGCTCGACCAGCCCACCCATGGTCATCAGGTGGGTCTTGAGCGCTTCCAGCTCCTGGTTGAACTGACGGGAGATGTGCTGGCTGTGGGTATCGCTGGTAATGTCCATCGTTCGCTCCTCGGGCGGCCTCGGTCAGGCCATGCGGCCGGTGATGTAGTTTTCGGTACGACGCAGGCTGGGGTTGGTGAACAGGGTGTCGGTGGGGGCGTACTCCACCAGTTCGCCGTCCTGCAGGAAGGCGGTGTAGTCGGAGACCCGCGCCGCCTGCTGCATGTTGTGGGTCACGAGTATCAGCGTCAGCTGCGACTTCAGGCTGCGAATCAGCTCCTCGATCTTCAGCGTCGAGATCGGGTCCAGCGCCGAAGCCGGCTCATCGAGCAGCAGCACCTCGGGGCGCACCGCCAACGAGCGGGCAATCACCAGGCGCTGCTGCTGGCCGCCGGAGAGCGACCAGGCCGAGGCGCGCAGGCGATCCTTCACCTCGTCCCACAGCGCCGCGGCATGCAGCGCCCACTCGACGATATCGTCCATGCGCCGTCGCGTCAGCCCGCCTTGCAGACGCAGGCCGAAGGCCACGTTCTCGTAGATCGACATGGGGAACGGGTTGGGCACCTGGAACACCATGCCGACGCGTCGACGCAGTTCGTCCACGGCCACCTCTGGCGCATGGATGTCCTCGCCTTCGAGCAGAATCCTGCCCTCGTGGCTTACCTCCTCGTTGAGGTCGTGCAGGCGGTTGAGCGCACGCAGCAGGGTCGACTTGCCACATCCCGACGGGCCGATGAAGGCCGTGACCCGGTGCCGAGGCACCCGCAGCGAGACCCCCCGCAGCGCAGGCTTGCCGCCATAGGCCAGGCCCAGACCCTCGATCTGGAAACAGCTGGCCTCGGGGGGGAAATCGATGATCGAACCCGGGGCGGGTTGGAAGCGGGACGGCAAGGTCATCGGTGGGTGTTACCTCCTCAGGGACGCGGCTGCACACCGTGACGCACGCGAAAATAGTGCCGCAGAAAGATGGCAGTCAGATTAAGCACCACGATGACCAGCACCAGGAGCAGCGCCGTGGCGTATACCAGCGGCATGGCTGCCTGCACGTCGCTGCCGTGAAACGCCGTATCGTAGATGTGATAGCCCAGATGCATGAACTTGCGCTCAAGATGGAGGAAAGGGAACACGCCATCCACCGGCACCTGGGGCGCCAGCTTGGCCACGCCGACCAGCAGCAGCGGCGCCACCTCGCCGGCGGCCCGGGCCACAGCCAGGATCACCCCCGTCAGCATGGCCGGCACCGCCATCGGCAGCACCACCCGAGCCAATGTCTCGAATCGGGTGGCACCCAGCGCCAGGGCACCTTCGCGCTGCTCGACGGGGATCCGCGCCAGGCCCTCCTCGGTGGCCACGATCACCACCGGCAGCGTCAGCAGCGCCAGCGTCAGCGATGCCCACAGCAGACCCCCGGTGCCGAAAGTGGGAGAAGGCAGAGCATCGCTGAAGAACCACTCGTCCAGTGAGCCGCCGATACCGTAGACGAACACCCCGAGGCCGAACACGCCATAAACGATCGACGGCACCCCCGCCAGGTTGCGCACGGCAATGCGTACCAGATTCGTCATCCTGCCCTGATGCGCCACCTCGTTGAGGTAGACCGCCGCCAGCACCCCGAAGGGCGTGACCAACAATGACATCAACATCACCATCAGCACGGTACCGAAGATTGCCGGCCATACGCCGCCGGCCGCGTTGCCGTCACGCGGGCCCTCGGCCAGGAAGCGCCATACGCCGCCTGTCCAGGCGGCCAGCTTCTGCGGCAGCGACATGGCGTTGGGCTGCCAGGCGCGCAGTACCTCGTCGAGGGGCTGGCGCAAGCGCCGCCCGTCAGCGCTCTCCAGCAACACCACTTCTCCGCGCATCGCCTCCTGTAGCTCGTGCACTCGGGCGTTGGCCTCGGCCAGCGCCCGTTGGGCGTCGATATCACCCGGGTCGGCGTCGAGCTGGCGGATCAACGGCCTGAGCACTTCCTGACGCAACCGTTCGCGCTCGACGCGCAGCCGCTCCAGCGCCGCCAGGCTGGCCTGGAGTCTGGCCCAGACGGCCTGTTGGGGCTCATGGCCTGGTGTCGCTCCGACGTCTCCCACGGCGACCAGTCGGCCGATGAACTGACCGTGGCGTCGGCGCTCCAGTACCGTCAGCTCCTCAGGCCGCTCGGTCGCGGCAATACCGTTTACCGACAACCAATGCCAGACATGGCCGTCGAGATCCCGGTTACCGGTGAAATAGAGCCGTTCGCGCCCTTGCCCTTGCTCCAGCGGCAGCTCGCGCACCGCGCGGCCAGCCAGTACCCGGCCATCCTCCATTTCGATCTGCACCACCGCTGCCGGCCAGAAGTGAGCCAGTCCGCGCACGGCGATGAACAGCAGCAGCCCACCCAACATCAACAGCGATAGCGCCACGCTACCGGCGGCGAGCCAGGCCCAGGGACCTTCCGAACGTGGCAGGCGACGCTTGCCGAGCCTCACGCGGGCGCCCTCATGCCGAACCACCGAGCCAGCGGTAGCGACGCCGCAATCGGCCCCTCACCACCTCGGCCAGGGTATTGACCAGAAAGGTGAACAGGAACAGCAGCAGCGCCGCCAGCAGCAGCAGCAGGTAGGCCTCGCTGCCGGGCACCGCCTCGGGCAGCTCGACGGCGATGCCCGCTGCCATGGTCCGCATACCCTCGAAGGGGCTGAGGCTCATCAAGGCGGTGTTGCCACTGGCCATCAGCACGATCATGGTCTCGCCCACGGCGCGGCCGGTGCCGATCATCACCGCGGCGAAGATACCCGGCGATGCTGCCGGCAGCACCACCCGCCACAGGGTCTGCCAGCGCGTCGCACCCAGCGCGTGCGCTCCCTCGCCGAGCCGACCCGGCACGCCTGAGAGCGCATCCTCGGCCAGAGCGTAGACGCTCGGCATCACGGCGAACCCCATCGCCAGACCCACGATCATGGCGTTGCGCGTGGCGTAGTCGAGCCCCAGCTCGGCATCCAGCCAGCCGCGCAGATCGCCGCCGAACAGCAGCGACTCGACCCAGGGCGAGAGCACCAGGGTGAACGATGCCAGTAGCGCCAGCCAAGGCACCAGCCACAGCCCGGCCCGGGCCAGCGACAGCCGTCGGCGCCCTGCCGAAGGCAGACGCCGCCACACCGCGGCAGCCAGCAGCACGCTCAGCGGCAACACCAGCAATAGCGCCAGCGAACCCGTCAGGTGACGCTCCACCCAGGGGGCCAGAACCAGGCCGGCGACGAAACCGATCACCACCCCGGGGAGCGCCTCCATCATCTCCAGGGTAGGTTTCATGCGGCTGCGCAGCCGCTGCGACATGAACAGCGCCGAATGAACCGCCGCAGCCAGTGCCAGGGGAACGGCGAAGGCCATCGCCCAGAAGGCCGCCTTCAGCGTACCCCAGGCCATGGGCGTCAGCGTCATGCGGATGCGCGCCGAATCGAGGGCACCCCCCAGCAGTGCCGGCATGACCTCCATCACCAGGAACACACCGATGGCCAGCACTGCCACGATCACCCCGATGCCTCCGGCCGTGATCAGGACGGTAGCCAGCCGATCGCGCTGACGGCGCCACAGGGGCCGTGAGGTGGAGAGAGCGGGAGAGGGTTCTATCATGATCGGCAGCCTATAACGGCTTGATGACAGTTGGATGACAGCGTCACGGCAGCAAGGTGTCCAGCCCCAGCCGCTCACGCTGGAACGCCAATGCCGCATCAGACAGCGCCACGAAGCCCAGCTCCGACACCGTCTGCTGGCCCTCCGGCGAGAGAATGAGCTCCAGCAACGCCCGCTCCGGCCCCGAAAGCGCCTCTCCGGGCGGCAGGTTGGCATAGAGGTAGAGCGCCCGGCTCAGCGGATAGTCGCCGCGGCGAACCTGCTCGGCGTCGGGGAGTCGCAGCGTGCCCTCGGCATCTTCCAGGGCCAAGGGCTTCACCCCGGGTGTCAGATGGTTGAGGCCAACATAGCCGATCGCCTCGCGACTCTCGGTCACTGCCGCTACCACGGCGGCCGATCCGGGATGTTCATTGAGACGTTGGCGGTATTCACCCCCGCACAGAGCACGCTGTCGAAACAGGCCATAGCTGCCCGATGCCGGGTTACGCCCGTGCAGTTCGATTCGTCCGGCCCGGCCATCGATGGAAAGCTGCTCCCAGCGGGAGATGTCGCGCTCACCACCGCAGCGTCGGGTGCGCGAGAAGATGGCATCGACCTCGGCCAGCCGCAGCGACTCCAGTGCATGGTGACGGTGGACGATGACCGCCAGCGCATCCCGGGCCACCTCCACTTCCACCGGCGCATAGCCGTGGCGCTGGATGAAGGCCTGGCGCTCCTCCTCGTCCATCGGGCGCGACATGGGGCCGAGCCGGGTGGTGCCGGCCGCCAGGGCCGGGGGGGCGCTGGCCGATCCGCTGGCCTGAAGCTGCACGCGAATACCCGGGTGGCGCTCGCCAAGTTGCTCGCCCCAGCGCAACATCAGCCCCGCCATGGTGTCGGAGCCCACCACCCCCAGGGTGCCGACGGACGGCTCGCTCGCCTGGGCCACCGACACCGGTAGTGACAGCAGCACAGCGAGGCAGACGTGGCATAGTCCGCGCCAGCCATGCGTCTTGCCGAAGGGAATCATGCCGGTCTCCTTGTGGCTGTCTAAGGTTGCGATGGAATGAACGCATCGCCCATGGCGTCTTGTCGCAGCGCTGGTGAGCACCGATCTTGGCGTATAAGATGGCCACTGAGATCGCTGCGATGCAATATCACCGCCCACAACAACAAGCCGAGCTTACGACATTCCATGACCGACCTCGACGACGTCCCCGCCCCCCAGGGACAACTGACACTCAAGTTACTGGCCAATCGGCAGGATACCAACCTCTACGGCGACATTCCCGGTGGCTGGCTGGTACGCCACATGGATCAGGCCGCCGAGCTGATGGCAGGTCGTGAAGCGCATGGCCGCACCGCGACCGTCGCCATCGAGACCATGGACTTCCTGTGTCCGGTGCGCGTCGGCTCGATGGTCAACATCTTTACCGCCGTACGCGAAATCGGCCACAGTTCGATCAAGATCGACGTGGAGGTGTGGATCCGCCATCCCCACGAGCGTGAGACCAGCGAATTGCACAAGGTCACCGAAGCTCGCTTCGTGATGGTGGCGCTCGACGACAAGGGACGCATTCGCGCCGTGCGCCAGGCCGGCTGAGGGCCGTACACCCAAAAACGACAGGGGCGCCGTCTGGCGCCCCTGTCGAGTTCGTCGCCTGAACGATCAGACGCCGACGTTCTCGCGAGTCTTGAGGTAGTGATACTCGCCCACGTCGCTGAAGTTGCGCACCAGCTTCTGGAAGGCCTGGTAGGACTCGTAGACCTTGGCCGAATCGGGATCGCTCTCCACCTGTTCCTGGATGGCGCGCTGCGAGGACTCGTAGAGCGCCTGCATGACATCCTCCGGGAAGCTGCGCAGCTGCACGCCATGCTCCTCCACCAGGGTGGCGAGCGCCTGGGCGTTGCGATAGGCGAACTCGCTGATCATCGCCAGGTTGGAGGCGCGGGCCGCCTCGGTCACCACCGCCTTGAGATCGTCGGGTAGTTCATTCCATGCATCCAGGTTGACGGTGCCCTCGAGTACTGCAGAAGGCTCGTTCCAGGCCGAGGTGTAGTAGTAATCGGCTACCTGGTGCAGACCGAAGGCCATGTCGTTGTAGGGGCCGACCCAGTCCGCGGCGTCGAGTACCCCGGTCTGCATCGAGGTGAAGATCTCGCCGCCCGGCATGTTCACCGTGGTCACGCCGATGCCGTTCATGGCCTCGCCGGCCAGGCCCGGCAGGCGCAGCTTGAGCCCCTGCATGTCCTCGAGCGAATTGATCTCCTTCTTGAACCAGCCGGCCATCTGGGCGCCGGTGTTGCCGACGGCGAACGGCTTGAGGTTGTGCTTGCCGTAGACCTCGTCCCACAGCTCCTGACCTCCGCCGTGGTAGAGCCAGGCGTTGGTTTCGGTGGTGTTCATGCCGAACGGCACGGCAGTAAAGAACTGCGAGGCAGCAACCTTGCCACGCCAGTAGTAGGCCGCGGAGTGGCCCATCTCGGCGGTGCCTGCGGCAACGGCATCGAAGACTTCCAGTGGCGGCACCAGCTCGCCGGCACCGTGGACGCGAATGCGCATGCGGCCGTTGGAGAGCCGTTCGATGCGCTGGGCAAACTCATTGGCGCCGGTGCCCAGCGCCGGGAAATTGGTCGGCCAGGAAGTGACCATGTCCCAGGTGATGGTTTCCTGCGCCTTGGCGGTGGAAACGAATGGCGCGGCGACGACACCGGCGGCGCCGAGACCGGCGGTCTTGAGGAATTTGCGGCGTTGCATGGCGAGCATGACTCCTGTGGTTATTCTGAGTCGCGTCTAATCAAGCGCGATATGTCCGCCTGTGAGTATGCTTAATGCCAATTTGGGCAGCAAGCGCGCCTTTTGACGTAGACGTCAACGTACCCATGGATACGCTGATTTACCTCTACAAAGGGGTGAGCTTGGCGAATCCCAACACCAGCCACTTGTCGCCCTCCCCCTCGAAGCTGACCTGCACCCGGGCACGCGCACCCTCACCCTCGGCATTGAGGATGACCCCCTCGCCGAAGACCGGATGCTGCACCCGCTGGCCGAGGCTCAGGCTGGGCAAGTCGCCGCCAGGGTCTACCGAGGTCTGCCGCGATAGCCCCACCGCCGGGCGCGTGGCCGTCACCGGCCGCGAGATCTGGCCGCGCAGGCGCACCTCCTCCAGGTACTCGGCGGGGATCTCGCGCAGGAAGCGCGACGGCCGCTGGAAGGTCTCCTTGCCGTGCAGCCGGCGAATCTCGGCGTAGGTGAGATAGAGCTTGCGCATGGCCCGGGTCAGGCCGACGTAGCACAGGCGACGCTCCTCCTCGAGGCGTCCGGGCTCTTCCAGCGACATCTTGTGCGGGAACAGCCCCTCCTCGACTCCGGCGATGAAGACCACCGGAAACTCCAGCCCTTTCGCCGAGTGCAGCGTCATCAGCTGTACGCTGTCCTCGAACTCGTCGGCCTCGTGATCGCCGGCGTTGAGTGCCGCCTCGGCCAGGAAGGCCTCGAGCGCCACGCCCCCCTCCCCGGCTTCGGGCGGGTCGAAGGACTCGCCCTGGGTAAAGGCCCGGGCGGCGTTGATCAGCTCTTCCAGGTTTTCGACCCGGGCCTGGCCCTTCTCGCCCTTCTCGTTCTGGTGATGCTCGATGAGCCCCGATATCTCGTTCACATGCGCGATGATCTCGTGCAGTGCCATGCCAGCGGTGTCGTTGTCGAGCCGCTCGATCATATCGGCGAAGGCCTGCAGCGACGCGCCGGCACGCCCCTTCAGCGAACCGTCGGCGAGGCCGTCGTGCAGCGCCTGCCACAGCGACACCTCGGCCAGCCGAGCGCGCTCGCGCAGTTGCTCCACGGTGCGGGTACCGATGCCGCGGGGCGGCACGTTGACGATGCGCTCGAGCGAAGCATCGTCGTCGCGGTTGAGCAGCAGCCGCAGGTAGGCCAGGGCGTTCTTGATCTCCAGGCGTTCGTAGAAGCGTTGGCCGCCATAGATGCGATAGGGCATACCCTGGCGGATCAGGATCTCCTCGAGCACCCGGGACTGGGCGTTGGAGCGGTAGAGGATGGCCACGTCGCGACGGCGATAGCCCTCGTCGACCTTCTCCTTGATGGTATCGACGATGAAACGCGCTTCGTCGAGGTCGTTGAAGCCGGCATATACCGAGATCGGCTCGCCGCGGGCGCCGGCCGTCCACAGCTCCTTGCCCATGCGCTCGGCGTTGTGGCTGATCAACGCATTGGCGGCATCGAGAATGGCGCTGGTGGAGCGGTAGTTCTGCTCCAGCCGCACCGTCTTCGTCTCGGTGAACTCCCGCTCGAAGCGGCGGATGTTCTCGATCCGCGCCCCGCGCCAGCCGTAGATCGACTGGTCGTCGTCGCCGACCACGGTCATCGGCGTCTTCATGCCGGTGAGCAGCTTGAGCCAGGCGTACTGCAGGGTATTGGTATCCTGGAACTCGTCGACCAGCACGTGGGCGAAGCGCTCCTGGTAGTGGGCCAGCAGCGCCGGGGTGTCGCGCAGCAGTTCCAGGCTTCGCAGCAGCAGTTCGCCGAAGTCGACCAGGCCGCCGCGCTCGCAGGTGAGCTGATAGCGCTCGTAGAGCTCGACCATCTGGGCCATGTAGGCGTCGCCGTGTACGTCGACCTGATGCGGGCGCAGCCCCTCCTCCTTGCAGCCGGAGATGAAGTACTGCACCTGGCGCGGCGGGAAGCGCTCGTCGTCGACCCGATGCTCCTTGAGCAGGCGCTTGACCAGACGCAGCTGGTCGTCGGAGTCGATGATCTGGAAGTGCTGCGGCAGCCGCGCATCCTGCCAGTGGGTGCGCAACAGGCGGTGGGAAATCGAGTGGAAGGTGCCGACCCAGACGTTACGCAGCGACAGGCCCAGCAGCGCTTCGAGGCGCGTGCGCATCTCGCGCGCGGCCTTGTTGGTGAAGGTCACGGCCAGCACGGCATAGGGCGACAAGCCCTCGGCCTGCATCAGCCAGGCGATGCGATGCACCAGCACCCGGGTCTTGCCAGAGCCGGCACCGGCCAGCACCAGCATGTTGCCCTGGGGCGCGCTCACCGCCTCGCGCTGAGCCGGATTCAACTGATCGAGAATCGCCGTGACGTCATCCATGGAAGGGGTCTGCCGCTGGAAAATTGATCGCCCAGCTTAGCATATTGAACCCCATGAGGCCTGGAGTTGGCAGGCGCGGTACGATTCGCGACACACTCGGAAGAAACCCTGACGCGGCACTGGCCGCCTGCGCGTCGCGTCGGAACAAGGTCCCTCTTGCCGACGCTAAATCGACATTCCTGTCGATTTCCGCGCGCGGCTGCGTTGACGTCAGCGTCCTCGCCAAGGTCGCTACATTTGCACCGCGCCCGCCCCGCTCTCGAGGCGAACGGCGCCGGGGACAGATCGAAGCGGAGGTCATCCTTCAGGGATGAAGGAGGTAGCGCCCAGGGACGGGTTCACAGCGCCTCCGCCTTGACCTGCCCCCGGAAAAGCCGCGTGTTCAGGCTGCTAGGGCTTCCCTTCCTGCTCCGGAAACCTCAGCGGCGTCAGGCTCTTCTTCACCGCCTTGAGCTGCTCGGCGAGCCTCGGCCCGCGGGTCTTGGCCACGCCCACGGCGAGCACGTCGACCAATACAAGGTGGGCGATACGCGAGCTCATCGGTGTATAGATCTCGGTGTCCTCGTGCACGTCGATATAGAGCGGCAGGGTCACCTCTTCGGCCAATGGCGAGCCGCTGGGGCACAGGCCGATCACCGTGGCACCCGCCTCGCGGGCCAGTCGCACGCTGGCCACCAGGGCGCGGGTGCGGCCGGTCTGGGAGATCGCCACCACCACGTCACCCTCCTTGAGCGTCACCGCCGACATGTTCTGCATGTGGGGGTCGGCATAAGCGGCGGTGGATATCTGCAGGCGGAAGAACTTGTGCTGGGCGTCAAAAGCCACCGCACCGGAGGCGCCGAAGCCGTAGAACTCGACCCGGTTGGCCATGGCCAGGGACTGGATCGCCCGACTCATGGCATCGTTGTCGAGACGATCGCGCACCGACAGCAGTGTGCCCACGGTAGAGTCGAAGATGCTCTGCGAGAACTCGGCGACCGAGTCGTCGTCGTTCATTGTGAACTGAGCGAACTGGCTACCCGATGCCAGCATCTGCGCCAGTTTGAGCTTGAAATCCTGGAAGCCGTTGCAGCCCAGCGCCCGACAGAAACGCACCACGGTCGGTTCGCTCACCTTGGCCTCGGTGGCCAGGTCGACAATGCGCATGTGGATGACTTCATCGGGGTTACGCAGCACGAAGCGCGCCACTTTCTGCTCGGAGCGGCGGAAATGCTCCATGCGGCGTCTCATTTCATCGAACAGGGCGCGGCTCACGCGGAACTCCTTGGTAGACGAACGCAGGGACTCAGTATGCCTGATCCGACTCGCTTGGGGGAATTTCCGTGAAAGCGTGAAATGGCCCACTTCGTCATGAAACTGTCAAGTAGGGTATAGTAAAGATGCTGTGATTTGGTCTTGCTGCACGAGAGAAGATAAGACACAGAAGAAGAAGGGAGAGTCGATCATGAGTAAGGTCGAACGGGTCACTTCCGTCAAGAACGAACTTCTCGACATCTTCATGAGCATCAACGTGGCCGAACACGAAAAACGCTCCCGCAGCGCCGCCCAGCGCAACCTGCGCGCCCGACGCGGTATCGAGCTGCATCAGGAGTTCAAGCAGTTGGAGCGCGACATCGCCGAACTGGCCGACGAAGAGAAACACTGAAACGGCCGCCCAGAGGCGGCCGTTAAGGCAGGCAACTCAAGCCCCGCCCGGCGGGGCTTGGGGGTGTCGTCACCCCAGCAGCGTCACCCCAGCAGAGAGTGAATGAACACCGCGATCACGCCCAGCGGCGCCACGTAGCGTGCCACCACGAGCCACAGCGACTCGCTGGCACCGGAGAGATTGAGTTCGGCGGCCACGCTTTTGCGGTCCAGGCACCAGGCAACGAACAGGATCGCGCCGAGGCCTGTCAGGGGCAGCAGGATCTTGCTGGTGAAGGTATCCAGCAGGTCGAAGATGTTGAGCCCCAGAATCAGGACATCTCCCAGCATATTGAACGAGAGCAGGGCGAGGATACCCAGTATCCATACCGCCACCCCGCTGATCAGGGTCGCCACGACGCGCGAGAGCGGCGTGCGCTCCTCGACGAACTCCACCACTGGTTCCAGCAGCGAGATCGCCGAGGTCAGCGCCGCGAAGGTCAGCAGCAAAAAGAAAGCCAGGCCGAGCAGGGTACCGCCGGCCATGTTGCCGAAGGCCAGCGGCAGAGTGACGAAGATCAGCCCCGGACCGGAAGCGAGGTCCAGTCCATTGGCGAAGACGATGGGGAAGATCGCCAGGCCCGCCAGCAAGGCGATGCCGGTATCGAGAAGAATGACCGTCCGGGCGGTACCCAGCAGGTTGACCTCCTCTCCCAGGTAGGAGCCGTAGGCCATCATGATGCCCATGCCCAGCGACAGGGTGAAGAAGGCTTGCCCCATGGCAGCCAGCACCACCTCGCCGTTGATGGCGCCCCAGTCGGGTCGGAACATGAAGGAGAGCGCCTCACCGAAGTGACCTGTCGTCATGCCGTAGCCCACCAGAACCAGCATCAGGATCACCAGCGCCGGCATCATGGTGCGTACTGCACCTTCGAGCCCCTTGGTCACGCCGCGTGCCACGATGCCGATGACCAGCACCATGAAGAGGGTGTGCCATAGCAGCAGCGCACCAGGGCTGGCCAGCATCCCGGTGAAGACGCCACCGACTTCCTCAGCGTTCTGACCGCGGAAAGTACCGGTAATCGAACCCAGCGTGTAGGAGAGCGACCAGCCACCGATAACGCTGTAAAAGGAGAGGATCAGAAAGGCGCCGAGAACGCCGCTGACACCGACCAGCACCCAGGCCGGCAAGTGTCCGCCCCGGCGCGCGAGTTCAGACATGGCATTGATCGGATTTTCCTGACCGCGCCGACCGATCAGCCACTCTGCTACCAGGATCGGCAAACCGATGACCGCGATGCAAAGCAGATAGACCAGGACAAAAGCCGCCCCTCCGCTCTCGCCCACCATATAGGGAAACTTCCAGATATTGCCGAGCCCCACGGCCGAGCCAGCAGCCGCGAGCACGAAAGTCATCTTCGATGACCATTGTGCATGTACGAGTTTAGACATGGTTCACCTATTGTTGTGTGTCTGGTCGTTGATCTTTCTCAAGCGCAAAAACACAGCAGATAGCTAGGTTTTTGGCTCGAATGCCGGCAAATCTATCCGATCATACGCTCGAACGCCAGCAACGATAGGGTCAAAACAGGCTCGTTTGCCGTTCCCCGGCGAAGTCACCCAGCGGCAGTAGGCCGGCATCGTCGGCAAAGGCTTGATAAAGCCGCCTGGCCAACTGCGGCGCCTGACGGTTGTTGGCGGTATGCACAAACAAAAAAGGGGTTTTCCCCTGTTTTATCCACAGCCTGATCTGGTTTACCCAAGGCTGGAAATAATGCCAGTTGATGGCCTCGTCAAGATGCCCGATGAAGCGAATCAGCGGCTGCTCTCCCGTGGAAAGCACGTGTAATGGGCATCTTGGCTTTTCATTTTGCGCGTGGGCCAGGGCCGGGCTACCCTCCGCCGGAGTCGAGAACAGGGCGCGGACGTCGAGCATGGCGCGGTTGGCGCCGTGAGTTATCAACAGGCGGTTCAAGGCAACTTCTGCCGCCCCCTTGTGGAAAAACTCGGGATGACGAACCTCTACGGCACAGGGAAGGTCGGTCGGCCAGCGTGCGAGCAGCGCCTCGAGACGGGGCAGTTCTGCAAAGCCGAAATCCCGCGGCAGCTGAACGAGTAGCGGGCCCAGGCGATCGCGCAGCGGGGCGAGCGCGTCGAGAAAGACATCGAAACCCGCTTCGATGCCCTGCAGCCGCTGTTCATGGGTCAGGGTCGCCGGCAACTTGAAGCAGAAGCGGAAATGGGCAGGGGCTTGGCGCGACCAGCCTGCCACCGTCTCCGCCCTGGGCGCGCCGCTGTAGAAGGTCGTATTGCCTTCCACTGCGGAGAAGACCCGGGCATAGTCGGCCAGCCAGCTCTCTTGACCGGCGTAGGGCGGGTAAAGGGAGCCACACCACTCGGAGTTGGCCCACATGGGCAAACCCAGATACAGTCCGGACAACCTTGTCATGCTCCTGTAACAAAAATAATCGGAAACGGCGCGCGGCGAGTGGCAGCATGAGCGGCTCGCCCATGCTGCTCAAGGAAGAAGCGCTACCGCTGCGCCAACGTCCATGGAAACGACGCTCAATCTTGCCCTGTTTGCCCAGCTCAACGCTGCGCCCGACAGCGACCCTCGCCTGCTGCTGCTGGCGGAGGTCTTCGCCGTTTACCTGATCTGGCTGGTGCCGGCCCTGCTGGTCATCGGCTGGCTACGCGGCAGCGATCGCCTGAAACGTCCCCTACTCGAGGCCTTCGTAGCCACCCTGCTCGCCCTGACGGCGAGCTGGCTGATCGGGCAGCTCTGGCCCAGCCCGCGGCCGTTCATGATTCCGCTTGGCCAGACGTTCCTGGAACACGAGCCTACCCCGGCCTTTCCCAGCAATCATGCCACGATCATGCTGACCATGGCCTTCAGCCTGCTGCTGCATGCCGGCACCCGACGCATCGGGCGCTACCTGCTGCTGTTGGCGATTCCGGTTGCCTGGGCGCGGATCTTCCTCGGCGTGCATTTCCCCCAGGACATGCTCGGTGCCCTGCTGCTGGCCGCAAGCATGGCCACGCTGGTCGGCGCCAGCCGCGCCTGGCTGATCCTGCCGCTCTACCATCATGTGGCCATGCGGCTCTATCACCTGCTGTTCGCCCCGCTGATTCGCCGTGGCTGGGTGGAGCGCTGAGCGCCCCACCCCGGTGCGACAGGGTTGAGGATTCAGAACTGCCCCAGCAGCCAATCGCCGGGTTCGTCGTTCATCAGCAACTGGCCGTCCTGAAGCAACAGGTGCAAGGAGTAACGATCCTCCTTGTCGCGACGCACGACGCCAAGCTCCAGCATCGGCTGCAAGCTTTCGGCGACCAGCTCCTTGGCCATCGCATCGAGTTCGTTGCCCGAAACCATCCCGCTGTATTGCTGACGCAGCGACTCCCGGGCAACTTTGTGCAGCAGCACCGCTGGAGCATTCACATTCAGGTCCAAGCGGTTTTCAGGGGCCAGCAACAGGTGCTCGTCGAAGGTGCCAAAATCCTCGA
This sequence comes from Halomonas sp. LR3S48, assembly GCF_025725665.1. NCBI lineage: Bacteria > Pseudomonadati > Pseudomonadota > Gammaproteobacteria > Oceanospirillales > Halomonadaceae > Halomonas > Halomonas sp. LR3S48. Next base: position 4,642,387 of record NZ_CP107009.1, read on the forward strand.
AGCCGAGGTCGGCTTCCAGCTCCAGGTCCGCCCTCGCTTCACCGATACTGAACGACACCGGCTTGAAGCTGAAAACAGAGCGGCCTGATACCAATGTCTCTCCGACGTGTTCCATGCGCTCGAAAACGGGTAGCACGACCTCGGGGTCGTCCAGTTGGAAGACATCGATGGCTTCGTAAATCAGGCTCCACAGGGTGTCGTATTCCGTACGCGGCAGCTGCCCATAGCTCGACTCGACATGAAACGCGACCGGCTCCTCCATGCCCTGGATTCGCAGATCGCTGGCCGACCACAGTTGAGCGACCTGGAAGTGCGCCTCGGATTCCGGCGCCAGTCCCAGGCGGAAGTTGGCGCTTTGCGCCGTCACGCCCGGTGAATGCTGCTCGCGAACCGTCAGCCCATCGAGGCTGATACCCAGTTGGCCATACCAGCTGTTACCGCCCTGGCGGGATGCGTCGATATCGGCACTGATACCGTCCATGGCCAAGTAGAGAGCCGGCTCCTCCGATTCGAAGCCCTCTAGCTCGAAATGCGTCGTGAAGTGCTCGAAACGTCCCTGCTCATCGAAGAGCAGCTTGATCTCGACGCGTTGCCCTTCGACTCGCGAGTCACTCACCTGCTGCAGATCGCGGCTTTTCGTCAGCATCGGAGCATCGTGCGTCCGAAACGAGATTTCACGCAGCATGCCCTGGGGAAAGGACGCCACGAGATTCGAAGTGGAACCCTCGAAGGTATGGATGGCGGTGGGCTCCACCAGCCGGGCCTGTCCCAGGCGATTGGTGCTGCGATACTCGCCACGGGCCGGGTCATAGCGGAATTCACCACCTTGATAATCGGCCTCATAGCGGATATCCAGCCCGGCATCGGTGAGCAGCGGTCCAGCAACCAGCGCCATCGCCGTGGGCTCCCATTCGCCCTGTACCACCCGGTCGAAGCCGACCCTTGCCTGGTAGCGAGAGAGATCTGAGCCCTCTTCCAGCCTGATCAACTGCTCGAACAGCCAGCCCGAGGCCTCGACTCGCCCTTCGAGACTGGCCAAGGCGCCCATGAAGGGGCCATGAGTGATCCGATCCCCGACGGCGATCCTCAACGGCTCCCCGTCGAACTCCAGCGCCATGTTGGCGGCAAGAAGCTGCTGGTATTCCTGGGCAAATTGCGGCTCGAGAACGAGTTCATAACTGGCTCGTGCTTCGAACCAATCACGCTCATAAGTCAGGTTCTCGATCTGGATATAATCGAAGTTCTCTAGTTGCTGCAGATGAGCGGCGTACTGCTGCTCTATCTGACGCCCCATCCAGTAGGGGGCTCCCAAGCCTGCGATTAGCGCTAACCCTACGATGACCGCCACTGATTTCTTCAGGGCGCTTCCCCGTTGATTCTGTCCTTTCCCCACGTCGATGTCCTTTTCTCGTTCTTCGTTTAATTGAAATTAGGCAGCAATAAGCCAAGCTTATTGCTGCCGGACTTCAATCACGAAGTTTAACGACAGGAAACGAGAAAAGTAAGTTTACTCACGCTAGTTTCATTCCACCGTCACCGACTTGGCCAGGTTACGCGGCTGGTCGACGTCCGTGCCCTTAAGTACCGCCACGTGATAACTCAACAGCTGCAGCGGCACGGTGTACAGGATCGGAGCAAGGGCATCGTGAACGTGAGGTAGCCGCAATACCCGGACGCCTTCTTCCTCGGTGATACCGACTCGTTCGTCGGCAAATACGAAGAGCTCGCCGCCCCTTGCCTTCACTTCCTGAAGGTTGGACTTCAGCTTGTCGAGCAGCTCATCGTTGGGGGCGACGGAAACGACCGGCATCTCGCTGTCGACCAGGGCCAGCGGCCCATGCTTGAGTTCCCCGGCGGGATAGGCCTCGGCGTGGATGTAGGAGATCTCCTTGAGCTTGAGGGCCCCCTCCAGGGCTATCGGGTAATGCGCGCCGCGACCGAGAAACAGCGCATGGTGCTTCTCGGCGAAAGCCGTCGACAACGCCTCGATGTCGCCATCCAGCTCCAGTACGCGACTCACCAGCTGTGGCAGGGCTCGCAGCCCGGCCACAACGTCGGCCTGGGTCTCGGCGGCGAGCCCCTTGACCCGCCCCACGGCCAGGGTCAGCAGCATCAGGGCGGTGAGCTGGGTGGTAAACGCCTTGGTAGAAGCGACGCCGATCTCAGGGCCGGCATGGGTCATCAGGGTCAGGTCCGACTCCCGCACCAGGGAGCTGCCCGGCACGTTGCAGATCGCCAGACTGCCGAGGTAGCCCTGCTCACGGGCGAAGCGCAGCGCCGCCAGGGTATCGGCGGTCTCGCCGGACTGCGACAGGGTGACGAACAGAGTGTTCTGGGGCACCACCACGGTGCGATAGCGATACTCCGAAGCCACCTCCACCTGCACGGGTATACCGGCATAGCGCTCGAGCCAGTAGCGCGCCACCAGCCCGGCGTGATAGCTGGTACCGCAGGCCACGATATGCATCTGCTCGACCCGCTCGAACAGCGCCTCGGCATCGGGGCCGAAGCATTCGGCCGGCACCGAGCGTTCGCCCAGCCGCCCTTCGAGGGCCGCCGCGATGACCGCTGGCTGTTCGAAGATCTCTTTCAGCATGAAGTGGCGATACTCGCCCTTGCTGGCGACGCCGTCCCCGTGTTCGAAGGTCTGCACCGGGCGCTGCACGGCGTGTCCCTTGGCGTCGAGGATCTCGACGCGAGCGCCGGCGGCGAGCCGCACCACGTCGCCTTCCTGGAGATAGATGAAGCGATCGGTGACCTGTAGCAGCGCCAGCGGGTCCGAGCCGAGGAAGGCCTCATCGATGCCCACCCCCACCACCAGGGGGCTGCCCTTGCGCGCGCCGACGATGACATCGGGCTCGTCGGCGTGCACCACCGCCAAGGCATAGGCGCCTTCGAGACGTGCCAGGCCCCGCTGCACGGCGGCCAGCAGCCCGTCGCCGCGCCGGTACTCCTGCTCCAGCAGATGGGCCACCACCTCAGTATCGGTTTGCGAGGAGAAGGTATAGCCGGCTGCCTCCAGCTCCCGCCGCAGCGGCTCGTGGTTCTCGATGATGCCGTTGTGCACCAGCGCCAGCCGATCGCCCGATTGGTGCGGGTGGGCATTGTCCTCGCTGGGCTTGCCGTGAGTAGCCCAACGGGTATGGGCAATGCCACAGCGGCCCGGCAGGGCGGCTTCCTCGAGCATGGCCTCGAGAGCGGCCACCTTGCCCAGCGCCCGGCGGCGGCGAAGCTCACCGCCACTGGTGAGCACGGCCATGCCGGCCGAGTCGTAGCCGCGGTATTCCAGCCGCCTGAGCCCCTCGAGCAGGATGCCTTCCACGTTGCGCTCGGCAACGGCACCAACGATTCCACACATGACGATTCCTCGCGCTTGCTTAGTCTCGGGTCTTCTTGGCCGGCCGCACCCAGTCGGTCTTGCCGATCTGGCGCCCACGGGAGACGGCCAGGGCGTTGTCGGGTACGTCCTTGCTGATGGTCGAGCCGGCACCGACCGTGGCGCCACGGCCGACACTGACCGGCGCCACCAGGGCGGTGTTGGAGCCAATGAAGGCGTCATCGCCGATTTCGGTGCGATGCTTGTTGGCACCGTCGTAGTTGCAGGTGATGGTTCCGGCGCCGACGTTGACGTCGCGTCCCAGCCGGGCATCGCCCACATAGCTTAGGTGGTTGATCTTGCTGCCCTCGCCCACTTCGGCGTTCTTGGTCTCGACGAAGTTGCCCACCTTCGCGCCCACCGCCAGGCGGGTGCCGGGACGCAGTCGGGCAAAGGGGCCGATACGGTTGCGTCCGGCCGCCACGGCGCCCTCGATCACGCTGTGGGGCTCGATGACGCTTTCGGCACCGATATGGCTGTCCCGCACGACACAGTGGGGCCCGATACGCACGCCTTCACCCAATTCCACTTCGCCCTCGAACACGCAGCCGACATCGATCTCGACGTCGTGCCCGCAGCTCAGGCGCCCACGCACGTCGATACGTGACGGGTCGAGCAGCGCCACCCCCTGGACCATGAGCTGCTCGGCGATGTGCATCTGGTGGGCGCGCTCCAGCCGGGCCATCTGTAACCGGTTGTTGACCCCTTCCACCTCCAGCGCATCGGCAGGCTGGGCAGTGGCGATGGCGACACCCTCGGCGGCGGCCATGGCGATGACGTCGGTCAGGTAATACTCGCCCTGGGCGTTGTCGGCGGAAAGCCGCGGCAGCCAGCGCTTCAGTTGGGATGCGGTCATGGCCATGATGCCGGTATTGCATTCGCGGATCGCCAGCTCGTTCTCGCTGGCATCCTTCTGTTCGACGATGGCCACCGCCTCGCCGCTCTCGTTGCGCACGATGCGACCATAGCCGCTCGGATCGTCCAGGGTCACGGTAAGCAGCCCCATGCGTGACTCGTTCACTTCACTCAGCAGGGCAGCCAAGGTCTCACGACGGATCAGCGGCACGTCGCCATACAGCACCAGCACCTTGCCGTCACCCAGGCCATCAAGGGCCTGAGCCACCGCATGGCCGGTACCCTTCTGTTCGGCCTGAAGCGCAAAGCGCACCGAATAGTCGCAGAGCGCCTCGCGCACCCGCTCGGCGCCATGGCCGACCACCACGTGCAGGCGATCCGCCTCGAGCTCTCGTGCGGTGTCGAGTACATGGCGCACCATCGGCTTACCGGCCAGGCGATGCAGCACCTTGGGCAGGGTCGAACGCATCCGCGTGCCCTGTCCGGCTGCCAGAATTACCACATCCAGGGTCATCGAAGACTCCTTGTCCATTCGATCGGCTCCAGTTCATCGGGGCCCGGCATCTCGCCTGTCCTCACATAATGAGCTTCGCTCGCACCGTTCTCAACGCGGCGCTCAGCGTACTTCCAGGCCCAACTCATCGCTCAGTTCCCCGCCCAGGAAATCGGCAAAGGCGGGACTCGCCACACTGCTCCAGCCTTCACCTTCACGTACCAGCAGCAGCACCTTCAGGTTCTGTTCCCGTGCCAGCACCAGACCTTCCTCGTCACCCAGCACATTCATTGCCGTGGCCCAGGCATCGGCCCAGGCATTGGAGGGGTGGGCCACCGTCACCGATGCCACCCGATGCTCGATGGGACGGCCGGTACGCGGGTCGATGGTGTGCGAGAAACGCTTTCCATTCTCTTCGAAGTAGTTGCGATAGTCGCCGGAAGTGGCAACAGACATATCATGCAGAGACACGATATGAGTAGCCTCCTGACGATCGTCGAGCGGCGCCTCGATGCCGATGCGCCACGGCTCACCGTCGCCATCGCGATAGCCGCGTGCGATCAGGTCGCCACCCAGGTTGACCAGGTAGTGCTCGATGCCCTCGGCGTCGAGGTAGGCGGCGACCCGATCGGTGGCGTGACCCTTGGCCACGCCACCGAGATTGATGAACACGTCGCGCAGGCGTCGCGCCTGCATGGCATTCTCGTCGATCTCGATACTGTCGGGCCCGACCTCGGCCAGGCGCGCCTGCAGGGTCTCGTCATCGGGAACCTCCTTCGGACGCGCCTCGGAGCCGAAGCTCCACAGGTTGACCAGCCCGCCGATGGTCACGTCGAAGGCGCCGTTGCTCGCCTCGGCCACCGATTGGCTGATCGCCAATACCTCGATCAGCTCGTTGGAGAGCGGCTGCCACTCCTCGAGCGGCGCCTGGTTGAAAGCCATCAGCTCCGAGTCGTCACGATAGATCGACATGGATGCATCCACCTGCTCGAGCACGTCGAGCAGGCCCTCCTCCAGTTCACGCGCCTGGCCCTGGGTCAGGCTGTCGGCAACGGTCACCTGGTAGAAAGAACCGAAGATCCCCCCCTCCAGGCGAACCGGCGCATCCAGCGGGCGGTCGTTCTCGGAGCAGCCGGCGAGCAGCAGCACCAGGCACAGCGCGAAGGCCACCACGGGACGCAGGACAGAGTTCATGGTAACAGGACTCCTCGATAGAGTGGTTCATGGCTACCAGAAGATCCACAGCAGCCATAGCCCGAGCACGATGCGATAGACAACGAAGGGCTGCATGCCGATCTGTTTGATGAAGGCGATGAAGTAGTGGATGCAGAGATAGGCGCTCAGCCCCGACAGGACCACTCCAACCGACAAGGCTTGCCAGTCGATGTCATTCGTTGCCTGCATCAGGCTGACGATCTCCAGCCCTGATGCCAGGACAATCACCGGAATCGACAGCAAAAAAGAGAAGCGCGCCGCGCCCTCGCGGCTCATGCCCAGCAGCAGTGCCGCGGTAATGGTGATGCCGGAGCGCGACGTGCCGGGAATCAGTGCCAGTGCTTGGGCAAGACCGATGATCATGGCGTCGCGCAGCATGAGCTGGTACTCGTTGCGGCCCTCTCGCTTTCGCCAGTCGGCATAGCTGAGCAGCAGGCCGAAGCCAATCAGCCCTACCGCGATCAGGAGAGGGGAACGCATGCCAACTTCGATCACGTCATGCAGGGCGAGGCCCACTACGCACACCGGAATGGTGGCCAGCAGCACCCACCAGGCCAGTCGGGCATCGGGATCGAGATTCGTACCTTGGCGCCGCATCACTCCACCCAGCGAACCGATCCAGCTCACCGCCATGCGCTGCAGGTCGTGGCGGAAGTAGAACACCACCGCCAGCAGGCTACCCAGATGCACCGCAACGTCGAAGACCAACCCCTGGTCGTTCCAGCCGGTCAGCACGGGCACCAGAATCAAGTGGGCCGAACTCGAGATGGGCAGGAATTCGGTCAGGCCCTGGACCACCGACAGAACGACGACTTGAAGCCAATCCATATGGCGCTCTCCTGTTAGCCAACGCACGGCAGGACGCGAAGAGGATACACGTCCCCTTGCCGCTTGTCCGCCGCGTCTCGTTACAATTCTGTTCGGCTACCTCCTGTGTTGCGCATCGCCGACACCTGGTCTTCAGACGCCCGATGAATGTCGATCGGCGTCACGGTTCCAGTGCTGAGCCCGCCGGTCCAGCTTCAACTGAACCGGCGGGAGTGCGAGAATGAAAGAGAATCGTTCGCTTTCACCGAACCCATGAGCGGGCCGGGAATCCAGCCCGGTGCCAGCGCGATACGGAGCCACCGCAGCATGATCGCCACCCCTGACCTGGCCGTGAACAACCGCGACGCCAAGCGCGCCACCTGTGTGGCAGCCTGGCTGGATGGCCTGCTGGGTTGTGTCAAGGTCGTCGTCGGCAGCCTGGTCGGGTCGACGGCCCTGATCGCCGACGGCATTCACTCCTTTTCCGACCTGGTGACCGACGGCTTCGTGCTGGCGGCGACCCACTACGGTCGCCAGGGGCCGGACCAGGACCATCACTATGGCCACGGCCGCATCGAAACGCTGGCTACCCTGCTGCTGGGCAGCGTGCTCATCTTCGTCGCCGGTGCCATCGCCTGGTCGAGCCTGCAACGCCTGTTCGGCGACACCCAGGCCCCCGCCCCGGGCATCTGGGCCATGCTGCTGGCGCTGGCCGCCCTGCTCGTCAAGGAAGCCCTGTTCCACTACACCATGCGCGTCGCCAGGAGGGTGAAGTCGAAGCTGCTCGAGGCGAATGCCTGGCACTCGCGCTCCGACGTGCTCTCCACGGCCGTGGTTCTGATTGCACTGCTGGGCGCCCAATTCGGTATCGGCTGGCTCGACGCCGTGGCCGCGGTGATCGTCGGCCTGCTGGTGGGCAAGGTGGGCTGGGATCTGCTGTGGGAGTCGGCGCGCGAGCTGGTCGACACCGCCCTGCCCGCGGACGCCCAGCAACGTATGTATGAGGTAGCCTGTGGCGTGCCGGGCGTGGACAGCGTGCACGACCTGCGAACGCGGCAGTCGGCCGGCTGGGTCATGGTCGATCTACACATCGTGGTGGGTCCCATGGTGAGCGTGTCCGAGGCGCACGAGATCGGCAACGAAGTGAGCCGTCGCCTGCGCCATTCCTTCCCGGCCCTCACCGACGTGACCTTTCATATCGACCCCGAGGATGACGCAGGGGAAGGCGATCCCAGCCGCTTCCCGGGTCTCCCGCTGAGGCCGGCAGTGGTCGCCGCCCTGGACGCGCGCTGGAACTCTCACCCGGCCTGGCGCAACCTGACCGACCTGCAGCTCCACTACCTGGACGGCAAGGTCTCCGTGTCACTGATCATCGATGACACGGTCCATCAGCCGCCCCAATGCCTCGCCAGCCAGCTGAAGGCCCAAGCCAGCGATATCGAGTGGCTGGGCCATGTCGAGGTGCTGTACATTACCCGCGCCGCGAGCCCCCGTTAGGCCGACACCCATCGCGTAGTTCCGATTCGTGTCAAAGTCCGGTCAGTACCGCGGTGGCGATGGAGAAGTAGATCAGCACCCCGCAGGCGTCGATCACCGTGGTCACCAGCGGCGCCGAGGCGGTCGCCGGGTCCCAGCCGACGCGGTTGAGCACGAACGGCAGGCACATGCCCAGCAGGCTGCCGAACAGCACGATGGTGACCATGCTGGCGGCAACTATCATGGCCACGGCCTCGCCGCCGCGCATCACGCCGATGGGCGCCACTGCCAGCGCCATGGTCAGCCCCAGGGAGCCGGCCACCAGCAGCTCGCGGCCGAGCAGCTTGCCCCAGTCCTTGACGCCGACGTCGCCGGTGGCCATACCGCGGACCGTGAGCGTGGCGGCCTGAGCGCCGGCGTTGCCGCCGCTGCCGATCAGCAGCGGCAGGAAGAACACCAGCGCCACCTGGGCCGCAATGGTGTCCTCGAAGTAGGCGATGCCGGCACCGGAGAAGAGGTTGGCGAACACCAGCAGTACCAGCCAGGTCACGCGCTTGCGGTAGAGGCTCCAGAGCGGCACCCGGCTGACGCCATCTTCGAGCTGGCCGATGGACATCCCCTTGTGGAAATCCTCGGTGGCCTCCTCCTCGGCCACGTCCATGGCATCGTCGTGGGTGACGATGCCGACCAGACGCTCGTCGTGGTCGATGACCGGCACGGCCAGCATGTCATAACGGGCCACCAGGCGAGCGACCTCCTCCTGCGCCTCGTCCACCGACACGCTGATCACGTCCTTGATCATCAGATCATCGACCTGTGCGCCTGGGCGGGCCACCATCAGCTGGCGCAGCGACAGCGTACCGGCCAGCTTGCCTTCCGGATCGATGATGTAAAGCTGGTAGACCGTCTCTGCGTCGGGTGCGGTCTGCCGTACCCGCATCATCGCCTGGGAGACGGTCATACCGCTGGGGATGGCGACGTAATCCGAAGTCATGATCGCCCCGGCAGTGCCCTCCTCATAACTGGCCAGGCGCTTGAGATCCTCGCGCTCCTGGCGTGCCATTCGCCTCAGCAGCACTTCCTGACGATCCTCACCGAGCAGGTTGAACAGGTCGGCCCGTTCGTCCGAGCCCATCTCTTCCAGCACCGAGAGCAGCAGTTCGTCGGACATGGCTTCGGCAACGTCGACCTGGACCTCACCCGCAAGGTAACCCAGGACGTTGGCGCGGCGTTCCAGCGGCAGGCAGTCGAGTAGTTTGAGGACGGTGGGGAGATCGTCGTCCTCCTCGGCCATCTCCTCGAGTATCTCGGAGAGATCCGCGGCACGCAGTTCCGGCAGCCATTGGTCGAGGCGTTCGCGATCATCCTGCTCGACGGCGAGGATCAGGGTTTCCTTGTGTTCCTGCAGCTGTTCGCTCAACGACATGGCGTTCTCCTGGGGCCACGCAGAGGGAAGAGTCATCACGGCATGGCGGCATGAGTATGGGCTGGGACTCTCCCGATACCAGTTCGCTCATGATAACAGAGACGAAAACGCCCCCCGAACAGTGTTCGGGGGGCGTTTCGTGGCATACAGGCTGGATTCAGCCCTTGCCACCCTTCTTGCGCAATTGCTGGATCGTGCGCAGCTGGGCCACGGCTTCCGCGAGTTCGGCGGCAGCGCGGGTGTAGTCCATCTCCGCCGACTTCTCGTTGAAGGCACGCAGCGCATGCTGGCGGGCCTCCTCGGCAGCAGCCTCGTCGAGATCACTTGCCCGCGCGGCCGAATCGGCCAGCACGGTCACCACGTCCGGCTGCACTTCGAGGAAGCCGCCTGACACGTAGTAGTTCTCTTCCTGCCCGCCATCGTGGATGACACGAACGGGGCCTGGCTGCAGCTCGGTCAGCAGCGGGGCGTGCCCGGGCAGGATGCCCAGGTCGCCCATGATGCCCGAAGCCACGATCTGCTCGACCTCACCGGAGAAGATCGAGGCCTCGGCGCTGACGATGTTGCATGTGAAGCTTTTCGCCATAGCGAAGTCCCCCAGTGGACGGGATTACTTCATCTGGTTGGCTTTCTCGACGGCTTCGTCGATGCTGCCCACCATGTAGAAGGCCTGCTCGGGCAGGTTGTCGTACTCGCCGTCGAGGATGCCCTGGAAGCCGCGGATGGTGTCCTTCAGCGACACGTACTTGCCCGGAGAACCGGTGAAGACTTCGGCAACGAAGAACGGCTGCGACAGGAAGCGCTGGATCTTACGCGCCCGTGACACGGCCAGCTTGTCCTCATCGGACAGCTCGTCCATGCCCAGGATCGCGATGATGTCCTTGAGCTCCTTGTAGCGCTGCAGCACGTTCTGCACACCGCGAGCGGTGTTGTAGTGCTCCTCGCCGACCACCAGCGGATCCAGCTGACGCGAGGTGGAGTCCAGCGGATCGATGGCCGGATAGATACCCAGCTCGGCGATGGAGCGCGCCAATACCACGGTGGCGTCCAGGTGCGAGAAGGTGGTTGCCGGCGACGGGTCGGTCAGGTCGTCCGCGGGCACGTAGACGGCCTGGACGGAGGTGATCGAGCCGGTCTTGGTGGAAGTGATACGCTCCTGCAGAACGCCCATCTCCTCGGCCAGGGTCGGCTGATAGCCCACCGCAGAGGGCATACGGCCCAGCAGTGCGGAGACCTCGGTGCCGGCCAGGGTATAACGGTAGATGTTGTCGACGAACAGCAGCACGTCGCGGCCTTCATCGCGGAACTTCTCGGCGATGGTCAGGCCGGTCAATGCCACGCGCAGACGGTTGCCCGGCGGCTCGTTCATCTGACCGTAGACCAGCGATACCTTGTCGATAACGTTGGATTCGGTCATCTCGTGAAAGAAGTCGTTACCCTCACGCGTCCGCTCACCCACACCGGCGAACACGGAGTAACCGCTGTGCTCGGTGGCGATGTTGCGGATCAGCTCCATCATGTTGACCGTCTTGCCCACCCCGGCGCCGCCGAACAGGCCGACCTTGCCGCCCTTGGCGAACGGGCAGACCAAGTCGATGACCTTGATGCCGGTCTCGAGCAGCTCGTTGGAAGCCGCCTGCTCGGCATAGGTCGGGGGCTTGCGGTGGATCGGCATCCGCTCCTGCTCACCGATCTCACCCGCTTCGTCGATCGGCTCGCCGAGCACGTTCATGATACGACCCAGCGTCTCCTTGCCCACGGGCACGGAGATGGCGGCACCAGTGTTGGCGACCTCCATACCACGCTTGAGGCCCTCGGTGGAGCCCATGGCGATGGTACGCACCACGCCGTCGCCCAACTGCTGCTGGGTTTCCAGCACGGTCTCGGCAGTCGAGACCTTCAGCGCGTCGTAGACCTTGGGAACATCGTCCCGCGGAAACTCTACGTCAATCACCGCGCCGATGATTTGTACGATACGTCCGCTCATCTTGGTTCCTCTCAAAAACCTGCAAATGAAACCTGTGTGCCGGGAGCGCTCGCTGCGCTCCCGAGGCGCTATACGGCAGCGGCGCCGCCGACGATCTCGGAAATCTCCTGGGTGATGGCGGCCTGACGGGCCTTGTTGTACACCATCTCCAGATCGTCGATCAGGCCGCCGGCGTTGTCGGTGGCGTTCTTCATGGCGATCATCCGGGCCGCCTGTTCGCAGGCCCCGTTCTCGACCACCGCCTGATACACCTGGGATTCGATGAAACGAATCAGCAGGCTATCCAACAGCGCCTTGGCATCCGGCTCATACAGGTAGTCCCAGCTACCGGGACGCTTGTTGTCCTCATCGTCCGCATCGGTTCCCATATCGGGAGCGAGCGGCAGCAACTGGCGAACCACCGGCCTTTGCGTCATGGTGTTGACGAACTCGTTGTACACCACGTAGAGGCGGTCCACTCGGCCCTCGTCGTAGGCATCCAGCATCACCTTGACGCTACCGATCAGATCCTCCATCTCGGGCGATTCGCCCAACCCGCTCTTGGCCGCGACCAGGTTGCCACCATAGTTGCGGAAGAAACCGCCGGCCTTGCTGCCCAGAGCGCAGAAGTCGAGCTCCGCGCCCTCGCTGCGCCACGCCACGGCGCTCTTGACCACGGCCTTGAACAGGTTGACGTTCAGACCGCCGCACAGGCCGCGGTCGGTGGACACCACGATGTAACCGACCCGCTTCACCTCGTCGCGCTCGACCATGTAGTCGTGCTTGTACTCGGGGTTGGCGTCGGCAAGGTGGCTGGCCACGTTGCGGATCTGCCGGGCATAAGGCTGGCTGGCCCTCATCAGATCTTGTGCTTTACGCATCTTCGACGCAGCGACCATTTCCATGGCGCTGGTGATCTTCTGCGTATTCTTGATGCTCCCGATCTGGGTGCGTATCTCTTTTGCAGCTGCCATAGCGATCTACCTCGTTCGTGGCCCTCAGAAGATGTCCATGGCCCGCCCTGACGGGCGGGCCGGCGGATTTACCAGCTCTGAGTGGCCTTGAACTGCTCGAGACCCTGCTTCAGCCCTTGCTGGATCTCGTCGCTGTAGTCGCCGGTCTGGTTGATCTTGTCGAGCAGCTCGGCGTGCTCGGACCTCATGTAGTCGTGCAGGGCACGCTCGAAGTCCAGCACCTTGCTGACATCGACGTCATCCAGGAAGCCTTCGTTGGCGGCGTACAGCGTCACGCCCATCTCGGCCACCGACAGCGGCGAATACTGCTTCTGCTTCATCAGCTCGGTGACGCGCTGACCGTGCTCCAGCTGCTTGCGGGTGGCTTCGTCCAGGTCGGAAGCGAACTGGGAGAAGGCCGCCAGCTCGCGGTACTGGGCGAGAGCCAGACGCACACCGCCGCCGAGCTTCTTGATGATCTTGGTCTGGGCCGCACCACCCACGCGGGATACCGACAGACCGGCGTTGATGGCCGGACGGACACCCGCATTGAACAGGTCGGTCTCGAGGAAGATCTGGCCGTCGGTGATCGAGATCACGTTGGTCGGAACGAACGCCGAAACGTCGCCGCCCTGGGTCTCGATGATCGGCAGCGCAGTCAGCGAGCCGGTCTTGCCGGTCACTTCACCGTTGGTGAACTTCTCGACGTAATCGACGTTGACGCGAGCGGCACGCTCGAGCAGACGCGAGTGGAGATAGAAGACGTCACCCGGGTAGGCTTCGCGGCCCGGCGGACGACGCAGCAGCAAGGACACCTGACGGTAGGCCCAGGCCTGCTTGGTCAGGTCGTCATAGACGATCAGGGCGTCCTGGCCGCGGTCACGGAAGTACTCGCCCATGGTGCAACCGGCGTAGGGTGCCAGGAACTGCATCGGGGCCGGGTCGGCGGCGCCGGCGGCGACCACGATGGTGTGCTCCATGGCACCGTGCTCTTCGAGCTTGCGCACCACGTTGGCAATGGTCGACTGCTTCTGACCGATGGCCACGTAGATACAGGTGACGCCCTTGCCCTTCTGGTTGATGATGGCATCGACGGCGATGGCGGACTTACCGATCTGGCGGTCGCCGATGATCAGCTCACGCTGACCGCGGCCGATCGGCACCATGGCGTCGATCGACTTGAGACCGGTCTGGATCGGCTGGTCCACCGACTGACGGGTGATGACGCCCGGGGCGACCTTTTCCACCGCGTCGGTCAACTTGGCGTCGATGTCACCCTTGCCGTCGATGGGGTTGCCCAGCGGGTCGACCACGCGGCCGATCAGCTCGGGACCCACCGGCACCTCGAGGATACGACCGGTACAGCTGGCGGTCATGCCCTCTTCGAGCTGCAGGTAGTCGCCCAACACCACGGCGCCCACGGAGTCGCGCTCGAGGTTGAGCACCATGCCGTAGATGCTGCCGGGAAATTCGATCATTTCACCGAACATCGCGTCCTCGAGGCCGTGAATACGCACGATGCCGTCGGAGACACTGACGATGGTGCCCTGATTGCGGGCTTCGGATGCGACATCCAGCTTTTCGATACGCTGTTTGATGATGTCGCTGATCTCGGAAGGATTCAGTTGCTGCATGCCATGTCCCTCAGACTCAAGCGGTAAGAGCTTCGGAGAGGCGGTTCAATCGACCGCGCACCGATCCGTCGATGACGGTATCGCCGGCGTGCAGGACGACGCCTCCGATAAGCTTCGGATCCACCTGAGTGGTAATGGAGATTTCGCGATTCAGCCGCTTCTTGAGCGCGCCGGCGAGCTTGTTCTGCTGCGTGTCATCGAGCGCATAGGCCGAGACGACGGTGACCTCGATGCGCTGGTCATGCTCGGCGCGCAGATATGCGAACCGCTCGGCGATCGCGGGAAGCGCCGTCAACCGGCCCTTTTCGCCCAGCATGTCGAGGAAGGCCTTTGCCGAGTCGTCGAGCTTGACCTCGGTCAGCTCGATGAGCATGGCCACCTTGCGCTCGGGCGAGAAGCGCGGGCTGGACAGTAGCTTCTGCACGTCGCGTACGGCGACGGCCTGGCCCAGCTTGTCGAGCCATTCGGACCAGCCGTCCAGCGCCTGTTTATCGCGTGCGTGTTCGAATGCCGCTCTAGCGTAGGGTCGCGCGACGGTAGAGAGTTCCGCCATGGATCACCTCCTCACAGTTCGGCAGCAAGCTTGTCGAGCAGCTTGCGATGCGCCTTCTCGTCGACGGAGGCTTCCAGGACGCGCTCGGCACCGACCACGGCGAGACTGGAGACCTGAGCCCGCAGCTCGTCCTTGGCACGCTGGATTTCCTGATCGATCTCGGCACGCGCGCTGGCGATCAGGCGCTCACCTTCGGCACGAGCCTGCACGCGGGCCTCCTCGACCATCTGCGCCGAGCGCTTGTTGGCCTGCTCGAGAATCTGCGAAGCCTGCTCCTTGCTCTCACGCAGCGTCTGGGACGCCTGCTCCTGAGCAAGCTCGAGGTCACGGGACGCCCGGCTGGCCGCATCGAGACCTTCGGCGATCCTCTTCTGGCGCTCGTGAAGCGCGGTGCTGATCGGCGGCCACACATACTTGATACAGAACCAGACAAAAATCGCGAAGGCGATCGTTTGTCCGATAAGCGTCATGTTGATATTCACGGGTATGTACCTCTGACAGGTTCGTGGCGACCGGAAACGAGCAAACCGAGCGCTTCAGCGCTCGGCAGCGTCGTTAACCGGCGACGACGAAGATCAGGTACATCGCGATACCTACACCGATCATCGGTACGGCGTCGAGCAGACCGGCCATCAGGAAGGTCTTGGTCTGCAGCTGGTCGCCAAGCTCGGGCTGGCGAGCGGTGGATTCGAGCAGCTTGCCGCCGAGGATGGCGAAGCCGATACCGGTACCCAGAGCGCCCAGACCGATCATGAGGGAAGCGGCGAGGTAAATGTAATCCATTGTGTGCTCCTAGTTTTCAAGTTGACTTTCAAGGGTTTAGGGTTAGAGAACTGCAAGTTGCTCGTTTCAGTGGTGCTCGTGCGCGGCGCTGAGATAGACCACGGTGAGCATGGTAAAGATGAAGGCCTGGAGAGTGATCACCAGGATGTGGAAGATGGCCCACGGCACGTCGAGCAGCCAGATGGCCCAGAAAGGCAGCAGGGCAATCAGAATGAAGATGACTTCACCGGCGAACATGTTGCCGAACAGTCGCATGGCCAGACTGAAGGGCTTGACGACCAGGCTCACGATTTCGAGAACCAGGTTGAACGGGATCAGCAGCCAGTGGTTGAACGGTGTCAGCGAGAGTTCGCGGGCGAAGCCGCCGACTCCCTTGACCTTGAAGCTGTAGAAGAGAATCAGCATGAACACGCCCAGCGCCATGCCCAAGGTAGCGTTGACGTCGGTCGTGGGTACGATCTTCATGTAGTCGACGCCAAGGCGTATGAACAGCTCCGGAAAGTAATCGACCGGAATGATCTTCAGCGTGTTCATGAGCAGGATCCACACGAACAGCGTCAGTGCCAGCGGCGCGATAATGGGGTTCTTGCCGTGGAAGGCGGAGCGCACCAGGCCCTCGATGAATTCGATGACCATCTCGACGGCGTTCTGCAACCCGCCTGGCACGCCGGTGGTGGCGATCTTGCCGGCCTTGCGGAACAACCAGATGAACAGCAGGCCCATGGCGATAGACCAGCCCATGGTATCAAGATGGATGGCCCAGAAGCCCATTTCACGGGCTTCCTCGGCGGAGTGGGCGATCGACCAGCCATTCTCGGGGTGGCGCCCGAAGGTCAGGTTCTGGAGGTGATGCTGGATATAGGACGCTGCCGTAACTTCGTTACCTGCTGCCATACTGTCATTACCTCGATTCAGGAGCCGGTCTTCCACGCTTGAACCAGGGCGCGAGCCAATGCGTGAACAGAACCGCCACGTATGCGACAAAGAAGAAAATCGGGTTTGAGGGGGGCGCTGCCGCGAACACCGCGGCCAACAGTGCCACCGTCAAACCGAACTTTCCTGCCTCGGCCCGGTACAGATTCGAGACGAAGCGACCCGCTTGCCTGCCTCCGCGTACCAAGCCGATGCGCCAGGCGAAATAGAGGGAGGGGATCAGACCCACCAGCCCACCCATCAGCGCAGACAGCGCACCTTCGGTTCCGGCTATCCCCGCCCCGATAGCCGTGACAGACATGACCGCTGCGCCCTGCCACCCGATGAGACGAGTGGTATTGATACGCTCGCGCTTGCGACTCGGGTGTCTGTGCATCTGTCGACAGTCCAGCGCCACCTGAACGGTGGCATGAGGGCCATCTGAACCTGGCGTGTCGTCCAGGCAAACAACGGCGGATTATAGGGAAGCCCCTTGGCCTGTTCAACCAGACTGCGCGCTTTTCGCCCGCGAATGGTGCAGGTTTGCGACCAAAGAAGCAATGATTGTCGACACCGCTCGGCGTCAGCGAATGTGCTCGAGAATACCGTCGAGCTCGTCCAGGCTGGAGTAGCGTATCGTCAGCCTGCCCTTGCCGCCACGACCGTGCTGGATCCTCACCGAGGCGCCCAGGAGTTCGCCAAGCTTGGTCTCCAGGCGCGCAACGTCGGGACTGCCGGGTGTACTCTCGGTCTTTTTCACCTCGCCCTGGGCCAGGCGTTTCACCAGCGCCTCGGTATCGCGCACGGTGAGGTCCTTGTTGACCACCTCATGGGCCGCGCGACGCTGCTTGGCCCCGGAGAGGGCGAGCAGGGCGCGGGCATGTCCCATGTCCAGGTCGCCGCGTTCGAGCAGGGTCTGCACCTCGGGATCGAGCGCCAGCAGGCGCAGCAGGTTGGCGACCTGGGCGCGTGACTTGCCCACGGCATCGGCGACTTGCTGCTGGGTGAGTTCGAACTCCTCGAGCAGGCGCTTGAGCGCCATCGCCTCTTCGACCGGGTTGAGGTTCTCGCGCTGGATGTTCTCGATCAGCGCCAGCGCCAGGGCGACCTCGTCGGTGACCTCGCGAATCACCGCCGGGATGGTGTCGAGCTCGGCCAACTGGGCGGCGCGCCAGCGACGCTCGCCGGCAATGATCTCGTAGCGGGCCTCGCCGATGGGACGCACCACGATGGGCTGCATCACACCTTGGGCACGGATCGAATCGGCGAGCTCCTCCAGCGCCTCGGGCTGGATGTCTCGGCGCGGCTGGTACTTGCCGCGGCAGAGCTGGCCCAACGGCAGGCGCTCGAGTCGCTCCTCGGCGGCGGCATGGGGGGCTTCGGCCGGCTCGCTCGTCTCGCCGAGCCGGGCATCCACCTCGGGCAGTTCGAGATTCTCGCGGCGACGGGCGCCAGCACCGATCAGGGCATCCAGGCCTCGGCCCAGGGCGCGTTTACGCGTCATCAGCATTCCCTCATCACGAAAATCGATCACGACAGGCGGTTGCGCCTGCCACGCTACAGCGACAGGCGACGAATCAGTTCCTTGGCCAGCACCCGGTGGGCCTGGCTGCCACGCGAGAAGCGCGCATACTTGGTCACCGGAAGGCCGTGGCTCGGCGCCTCGGCGACCCGCACGTTGCGCGGTATCGTGGTCTTGAGCAGCGCCTCGCCGAAATAGTCGCGCAGCTGCTTGGATATGTCCCGGGTCAGACTGTTGCGGCTATCGAACATGGTGCGCAGGATGCCATAGATTGCCAGGTTCGGGTTCACGCTGTCCTTGATCTGCTCAACGGTGTCGAGTAGCGCCGAGAGCCCCTCCAGGGCGTAGAACTCGCACTGCAGCGGGATCAGCACGCCGTTGGCAGCGGTCAGGGCATTGACGGTGAGCATGTTGAGCGAGGGCGGACAGTCGATCAGCACCACGTCGTACTCGCCGGCGACGCTTCCCAGGGCCTCGGTCAGGCTGCGCTCGCGACCTTCGGCCCGGTCCAGCAGCTCCACCTCGGCGGCGGTGAGGTCGCCGTTGCCAGGCAGCAACGAATAGCCGGCGGCGGGACAGTCGAGCATCACCTCGGGAGCGCTCTTCTCACCCAGCAGCAAGTCGAGCACGCTGCCATCGAGCGCATGCTTGTCGATGCCGCTGCCCATGGTGGCATGACCCTGGGGGTCGAGATCGACCAGCAGTACGCGGCGATCCAGGGCGGCGAGGCTAGCGGCCAGGTTGACGGCGGTAGTGGTCTTGCCCACGCCGCCCTTCTGGTTGGTCAAGGCGATGATTTGGGTCACGGGCGACTTCCTTGCGTCGAAGGCACGCTCACAGGCGGCCTGGGTTGGAATCGGTTCGCTCGACGATCAACAGCTGACGCTCCCCCGCGGTGAACGGCACGGCGAGCACATGGCGCTCGCGTATGGTCAGCCCGGCATCCAGGTCGGCCATCTCTTCGTCGGCGGCCGGCCCCTTCATGGCCAGCCAGTGCCCGCCTTCCGCCAGCAGATGCTCGGTCAACTGCACGAAATCGGCCAGACTGGCGAAGGCCCGCGAAATCACCTGTACATAGCCGCCCGCCGGTGGCTCGAAGGCCTCGACCCGGGCCTGCACGGGCGTGGCGTTGCCGAGCCCTAGCTCCATTACCGCATGACGCTGGAAGCGGACTTTCTTGCCGTTGCTATCGAGCAGCGTGACCGCCAAGCGCGGCTGCAGGATCGCCAGCACCAGCCCCGGCAGCCCCGGCCCGGCCCCCACGTCGAGCAGCGGTTCCTCGCCGACGAAAGGCAAGACCGCCGCGCTGTCGAGCAGGTGCCTGGCCACCATTTCTTCCGGTGAGCGTATCGCGGTGAGGTTATAGGCGCGGTTCCACTTGTGCAACAGCTCGACCAGACGCAGCAGCCGCTCGCGTTGTTCTCCATCGATGCCGATGCCCAGTGAAGCCAACCCTTCGTCGAGACGCGATTCCACCTGAGGCGTGATGGCGTCGCTCATCCGTTGGCCACCCGTGTGTCGTCGAGCAGACGGCGCTTCTTCAGGTGAATCAGCAGGATCGACACTGCCGCCGGGGTCACGCCGGAGATCCGCGATGCCTGGGCCAGGGTTTCGGGGCGAGCCTCGGCGAGCTTCTGGCGAATCTCGTGGGAGAGGCCCTCGACCCGGGCATAGTCGAGATCGGTCGGCAACGGCGTCGCCTCGTGGCGCTTGAGCTTGTCGATCTCGTCCTGCTGACGGTCGATGTAGCCCTGGTACTTGGCCTGGATCTGCACCTGTTCGGCGACCGCCTCGTCCCCGACCGGCTCGCCGGTGAGGTGAGCCACGTCACCGTAGCCGAGCTCGGGCCGCTTGAGCAGGTCGAGCAGGCTGTACTCGCGGGAGAGCGGCTTGCCGATCTTCGCTTCGAGGGTAGCCGCCGCGGCACTGCCGGGCTGGACCCAACTTGCCTTGAGCCGAGCGCTCTCGCGCTCGATCGCCTCGCGCTTCTCGCTGAACGCCGCCCAGCGCATGTCGTCGATCAGGCCAAGCTTGCGGCCGGCTTCGGTCAGGCGCAGGTCGGCGTTGTCCTCGCGCAGCAGCAGCCGGTACTCGGCGCGCGAGGTGAACATGCGGTAGGGCTCCTTGGTGCCCAGGGTGATCAGGTCGTCGACCAGCACGCCGAGGTAGGCCTCGTCGCGGCGCGGCCACCAGGCCTCGAGCCCCTTGGCGCGGCGGGCGGCGTTGAGCCCGGCGAGCAGCCCCTGGGCGCCGGCTTCCTCGTAGCCAGTGGTGCCATTGATCTGCCCGGCGAAAAACAGGTTGTGGATGAATTTGGTTTCCAGCGAGTGCTTGAGGTCGCGCGGATCGAAGAAATCGTACTCGATGGCATAACCGGGCCGGGTGATATGCGCATTCTCGAGTCCCTTGATCGAGCGCACCACCTGGAGCTGCACGTCGAAGGGCAGCGAAGTGGAGATGCCGTTGGGGTAGAGCTCGTGGGTATCGAGCCCCTCGGGCTCGATGAAGACCTGGTGGCTCGCCTTGTCGGCGAAGCGGTGCACCTTGTCTTCGATCGACGGGCAGTAACGCGGCCCGACACCCTCGATCACGCCGGAGTACATCGGCGAGCGGTCGAGGTTGGCGAAGATGATCTCGTGGCTACGCTCGTTGGTGTGGGCGATGTGGCAGCTCACCTGGCGCGGATGCATGTCGCGCCGACCCAGGAAGGACATCACCGGTGTCGGGGTGTCGCCCGGCTGCTCCTCGAGCAGCGAGAAATCCACACTCCTGGCATCCAGCCGCGGCGGCGTCCCGGTCTTGAGCCGGTCGACCCGGAACGGCAGCGCGCGAAGGCGTTCGGCGAGGGCATTGGAGGGCGGATCGCCGGCGCGACCGCCGCGGCTCTGTTCGAGGCCGATGTGGATCACCCCGCCGAGGAAGGTTCCGGTACACAACACCACCGTCTCGGCCAGCAAGCGGATGCCGCTCTCGGTGATCACACCGCGCACGGTGTCGTTGTCCACCAGCAGATCGCCGGCGGCCTGCTGGAAGATCGTCAGGTTGGCCTGATTCTCGAGCATGCCGCGGATGGCGGCCTTGTAGCGGACACGATCGGCCTGGGCTCGGGTGGCTCGCACTGCCGGGCCCTTGCGTGCGTTGAGCACGCGAAACTGGATCCCACCCAGGTCGGTGGCCAGGCCCATGGCACCGCCCATGGCATCGATCTCCTTGACCAGATGGCTCTTGCCGATGCCGCCAATGGCGGGATTGCAGGACATCTGCCCGAGAGTCTCGATGTTGTGGGTCAGCAACAGGGTCTGACAGCCCATGCGGGCGGAGGCCAGAGCGGCTTCGGTTCCCGCATGGCCGCCGCCGATGACGATGACGTCAAAGCGGTCGGGATACTTCAAGGTGCACCTCGTTGCGCTTGCGCGCGGATTTCCAAAGGGGGCGAAAAACAGCCTGCCAGTATAAACCGCCTGTGGGTAACCGTCAGGGGTTTTCCACACCGGGTTCGTCAGCCGGCCCTCCGTTCCACCAGACTAAACAAAACAGAATGATTAAAAGAGAGAAGTTCTGTAGTGGTTGTAACTACTAGTGTGGACAAAAACCGGGGATAACCTGAAATAGATTTTTTGGAACAAGAAGTTACGTTGTTGACTTCTACGCTTGGAAGAGGGTGACGAGCTGAGGGCGACCGGTGTCGAGCCTGTGGATGAAAGCCATCGTTTTCCACAACGTGAATGCTCCACCCCTTTTCCACCGCCGCCTACCGTACTTGTTACCGCGCCTGTGAACAACCGATCGCCATCGAGACGCATGCGCCAACCATGCGCTCCGAGAGCAATAAAGGAAGCATTATCGGAAAAACTTATCCACAGGCAAAAAAAAGCCCTGGCATGGCGCCAGGGCATCGTAATGTCGTGCCCGGAAGGCTCTAGTGCTTGAGCACGCGAGAAAGAAAGCTCTGAGTTCGCTCGTGTCGTGGGGAGTCGAACAGGACATCTGGCGGCGCTTGTTCGACGATTTGCCCTTGATGGATGAAGATGACGCGGTCGGCGACTTCGCGGGCGAAGCCCATCTCGTGGGTGACGATGACCATGGTCATGCCTTCGCGGGCGAGTTCGCGCATGGCGTCGAGCACTTCACCGATCATTTCCGGATCGAGTGCCGAAGTCGGCTCGTCGAACAGCATCAGGCGCGGCTCCATGGCAAGCGCCCGGGCCAGGGCGACGCGCTGTTGCTGCCCTCCGGAGAGCTGACTGGGGTACTTGTCGGCCTGGTCGGCGATGCCCACGCGTTCGAGCAGGCGCTCGGCGGTCTCGATCGCATCGGCGCGACTCCAGCCACGTACCTTCATCGGTGCCAGCGTGACGTTGTCGAGGACCTTGAGATGGGGGAAGAGGTTGAACTGCTGAAAGACCATGCCGACCTCGGTGCGGATCCTCTGCAGGGCCCGACTGCTCCTGCCGTTGGGCAGCAGTTCGTTGCCATCGACCTCGATATGCCCCCGCTGGAACTCCTCGAGGCCGTTGATGCAGCGAATCAGGGTCGATTTGCCGGAGCCGCTGGCACCGATCACCACCACCACCTCGCCGGGTACGATCTCCAGATCGATGTCCCTGAGCACGTGCAGCTCGCCGAAGTGCTTGTTGACCCTGTCCATGTGCACGATGGGTGCGACATCGGAGTGAGTATTGTCTTGGTTCATGTCGCGCTCCTTATTGTCCGACCAGACCCTTGCGCTCGAGCAGGCGCAGTGCGAATGACAGGCTCAGGGTTATCGCCAGGTAGAGGAGGGCGACCATTAGATAGACTTCCAGGGCATTGAAAGTGGTGGCGATATAGACCTGACCCTGGCGTACCAGCTCGCCGACGCCGATCACCGAGAATAGCGAAGTGTCCTTGATGCTGATGATGCCCTGGTTGCCGAGCGGCGGGATCATGCGGCGCAAGGCCTGAGGCCAGATGATGTAGCGGAACGACTGCACCCGAGACAGCCCCAGCGACAGGCTGGCCTCGCGCTGGCCGCGTTCGATGGACTGGACGCCGCCACGCACGATCTCCGAGATATACGCGCCGGAGTTCACGGCAATGGCGGCTATGCCGGCCACCAGGGCATTGATCGGGCCGCCAAGCAACTGGGGCAGGCCATAGAAGATGAACAGCACCTGAACCAGTACCGGGGTGCCGCGAAAGATCTCGATATAGGCGATTGCCGGCACTCGCAGCCAGACGATGGGACTGATGCGCAGCAGGCCGAAGATAATGCCGATGATGAAACCTATGGCCAGCCCGCCGAAGGAGATCAGCAGGGTGTAGGGGATCCCCTTCAGCAGAAAGGGGATGGAGGCGAAGGCCGCCTCCCAGTCGAATTGGAAGGTGACGTCCACTAGGGTTCTCCGGTCAGGACGCGTCTCTCACGTACCGAGAGATGCAGGCAGGTGACAACGCCGCGGGGCCGAGTCCTCGACCCGACCCCGCGTCAGGATCGCGCTGGGCAATCACTCGTCGCTGGTGCTGCCGAACCACTTCTCGTGGATCTCGTCGTAGGTGCCGTCCTCGCGCATCTCGGCCAGTGCCTCGTTGGCGGGTTCGACCCATTCGCTGCCCTTGACGAAGACGATGCCGTATTGCTGGCCCTCGTAGAGCGGGCCGACTACCTTGGCCCGGCCTTCACCGCGGGTCTGGGCGAAATAGCTGACGTTGGGGGCATCATAGAACACGGCGTCGGCGCTACCGCCGAGCAGGGCCATGTACATGTCGCTGCTGCCGGGGTAGGGGGTGATCTCGGCGCTGTCGCCGAGGTTCTCCTGCAGGAAGTCATAGCTGGTGGAGCCGACCTTGGTGGCAATGGTCTTGCCTTCGAGATCCTCGATCTCCTCGACGCCATCCTCATCGGCGCGTACCAGGATCTTCAGCCCGCTGTCGTAGTAGGGATCCGAGAAGTCGACGATCTGGGCGCGCTCCTCGGTGATGGTGATGCCGGCGATGGCGATATCCACATTACCGGTCTGAACGGCGGGAATGATGCCGTTGAAGTCCATGGTGTTGAGTTCGTAATCGAACCCGGCCCGCTCGGCGACTGCGGCAATGATGTCCATGTCGAAACCGACCATTTCGCCGGTTTCCTGATCCATCATCTCGAAAGGGACGAAGCTCGGGTCGGTGACCACGTCTAGCGTTTCATTGGCGGCAACCAGACTGGACATCCCCAGCCCGCAGGCGATACCGGTAACCAGGGTGGCCGTCTTCACGTGTCGTTTCATACGTTTCCCCATGGTGAATTGTTGTGAAATCCGCTTTTAAACCATGGCGAGTTCACGGGGAAGCGTCAAGTCAAGGGGTTAGACCATGAAGGAGGCGCCGCAGCCGCAGGTAGTCGTTGCGTTGGGGTTCTGGACCAGGAAGCGCGCACCGGCGAGCCCCTCCTCGTAGTCGACGGTGGAACCCACGAGATACTGGTAGGAGAGTTCGTCGACGACCAAGGCGACCTCGCCGAACTCGATGAGGGTGTCGTCCTCGCCGACCGAGTCGGCAAAATCGAAGCCGTATTGGAAACCCGAACAGCCGCCCCCCGTCACATAGACGCGAAGCTTGAGCTGGGGTTTGCCTTCTTCCTTGATGAGTGCCTGCAGCCGCTTTCTGGCAGCATCGGAGAGCATCATGGGAGTGGGCATGAAGGTTTCAGCGCCGCTCATGGGCATCCTCCCCTGAGGAAACGCCGCTCAAATGGCTGCACGAGCGAATCGCTGCGTTGCGCGGTGCTCAAAATCCTCACCTATACCCCATAGGTTCCGGTTCTTGCGCTCCGTGCGCCTTGCGTTTCATCTCGTTCGCCGATTTGTTCAGCATTTCCTTGAGCTGAATGAATGGGTAACAGGGGATTATCCCTAATCCCCAGTAAAAGGGTCAACTATTACCGGGGATGGGGCTTCTTTACCTCAGGGCCAAGGGCGTCAGGGCATCAGGGCGGGAGCGGCTAGCCCGGCGTTCTCGGCGAAGCCGAACATCAGGTTGAGATTCTGCACCGCCTGGCCCGAGGCGCCCTTGACCAGGTTGTCGATCACCGACAGCACGACCACCGTGTCGCCACCTCCGGGACGATGCACCGCCAGGCGGCAGACATTGGCGCCCTTGACGCTGCGCGTCTCGGGGTGACTTCCGATGGGCATCACGTCGACAAAGGGTTCATCGGCGAAGCGCTGCTCGAACAATGCCTGCAGATCGCCCGGCTCGCCTGTCAGGCGCCCGTAGAGCGTGGCATGGATGCCGCGGATCATCGGCGTCAGATGCGGCACGAAGGTCAGGCCAACCGGCCCCCCTGCGGCATCGCTCAGGCCTTGGCTGATCTCGGGCAGATGGCGGTGGCCGGAGGCTCCGTAGGCTTTCATCGATTCGCTGGCCTCGGCCAGCAGCGAGGGCACCTTGGCACCGCGCCCGGCACCGGTCACGCCGGACTTGCAGTCGGCGATGATGTGATCGGCGTCGATCAGCCCGGCCTCGAGCAGCGGCAGCAGGCCCAACTGTACCGCCGTGGGGTAGCAACCCGGCACGGCGATCAGGCGCGCCTGGCGAATGCGCTCGCGATGCACCTCGGGCAGGCCATAGACGGCTTCGTCGAGCAGCTCCGGTGCACCGTGCGGCTGGCCGTACCACTCCGACCACACCTGAGCGTCGCGCAGGCGGAAGTCGGCGGAAAGGTCGATCACCCGGGTGCCCTGGGCGAGCAGCTCGCCGGCCAGGGCGTGGGCGACGCCGTGCGGAGTGGCAAAGAACACCGCATCGCAGGCGCCCAGGCGGCGCGGATCGGGTTCGCTGAAGGCCAGGTCGTCGTAGTGGCCGCGCAGATTGGGGTACATGTCGCACACGCGCAAGCCGGCCTCGGAGCGCGAGGTGATCGCGTCGACCTCGACCTCTGGGTGCTGGGCCAGCAGCCTGAGCAGCTCGACGCCGGTATAACCGGTGCCGCCGACGATTCCGACCTTGATCACAACGAGACTCCTTCGAAGTTAACCTGGCTTGAGGCGGCCTCCAACGGGACCGTCCTGTCTGGATATGATACACAAGAGAGGGGGCGGCGACTCAACCGCCGCGACATCGTATTCCCGGAACCGTTTGCACAGGAATCAAGCCGTGCCGCGCCTCTCGTTTCCCACCTTCAGCCTGGAAGGGTTTCGTCGCAAGCTGGCCAGCGTCGATGCCCTGCCCCAGCTGTGCGTACTGGGAGTCATCTCCGGGCTCGTGACCGGTGCCGTGATGGTCGCCTTCCGGCTATTGCTCGAACTGGGGGGCGTGCTGTTCATGCCCGGTGGCGACCACGAGGCCTTCGAAGGGCTGCCGCCGATGGTGCGCTCGAGCCTGCCGCTGGTCGCCGTGGCGTTGATCGGCATCTTTCTGTGGCGCCAGCCGGCGGCGGCACGCAAGCTGGGCGTCGCTCATGTCATCGAGCGCCTTACCTACCACCAGGGCCGCTTCCCCCTGCGCAACTGGATCAATCAGTGGTGGGTCGGGGTGGCCACGGTGCTGGGTGGCCTGTCGGCAGGCCGCGAGGGGCCTGCCATTCACCTCGGTGCAGCCGCGGCCAGCGGCCTTGGCCAGCGGCTACGCCTGCCGCACAACAGCCTGCGGGTACTGGTGGCCTGCGGCACGGCGGCGGGTATCTCGGCTTCTTTCAATACGCCGATCGCCGGTGTCATCTTCGCCATGGAAGTGGTGATGATGGAGTACACCATTGCCGGCTTCATGCCGGTGATCCTGGCTTCCACCATGGGCGCCCTGATGGCCATGCTGGTGTACGGTTCGGAACCGGCCATCCAGGTACCCAGCGTCAGCTTGGGTTCGCTGATGAACTTGCCCTGGATCGTGATCACGGCACTGTTCATCGGTCTGCTGGCTGGGCTCTTCATCCATGTAGCGAGAAGCGAGCGCATCAGCGGATTGCCGGTAGTGTTGCGCCTGGCGCTGGTGGCCCTGGCCACGGCGGCGGTGGCGTGGTGGTATCCCGACGTACAGGGCATTGGCTACGACAGCCTCGATGCTTCATTGGCAGGCAACCTGACCGTCGACGTGCTGCTGGCGCTGGTGGTAGCCAAGCTGTTGCTGACGGCCATTACCGTGGCCAGCAAAATTCCCATCGGCATCATCGGGCCGGTGCTGGTGGTCGGAGCGGCGGCCGGAGCGTTGGCCGACCTGGTGGGCGCTTGGCTCTTTCCCCAACTGGGGGTAGAGCCTGGGTTCTATGCCATGCTCGGCATGGCGGCGATGATGGGGGCGGTATTGCAGGCGCCGTTGGCCGCGCTGATGGCACTGCTGGAATTGACCCACAACCCCAATATCATTCTCCCGGGCATGCTGGCGGTGGTGGTCTCGGGTTTGACGGCCCGTCAACTGTGTCGCTGCGACGGTTTCTTCATCAGCGTGACCCGCCATGGCCTGCACCCGCTGCAGCAGCCTTTGATGCAGGCGCTTTCGCGGGTCTCGGTGCCGGCGGTAATGGAGCGCAGCTTCGTGACCACGCCGCGCATGGTGACTCGCGAGCAGGCCCGTGCTTTGCTCGATGCCAAGCCGGCCTGGATCCTGATCCTTCGCTCCACCGGCGACAAGCCGACGTTGGCCCTCAAGGCGGCCGATCTGGCCCGGGCGCTGATCGATGAGCAGGAATTGGAGGAGATCACCACCGAGGAGGCGCTGATCGACCTGCTCGAGGTGCCGGGGCTGCGTCTGGAGATGGCTCCGATTCACTTGCAGGCGACCCTGTCGGAAGCCTTCGAGCGGCTCAACGATCAGGCCGTCGATGCCCTCTACGTGGAGTATGGACGGCGTCCGAAGCACAAACGGATTTCCGGTATCATCACCCGCGGCGCTATCGAGCGTTACTATTCGCTCAAGTGAGTGCACCTGACGCGCGCATGCTGCCGTGTCGTCATTATCCTCCTGGGGAGAAAGCATGTACTTGTGGATCAAGGCCCTGCACATCGTGGCCGTCGTGACCTGGTTTGCCGCGCTGTTCTACCTGCCGCGCCTGTATGTCTACCATGCCATGGCGCGCGACAACGGGGAGCAACAGGCCATCGACACCTTCCGCGTGATGGAGCGCAAGCTCTACCGCGGCATCATGACGCCGTCGATGATCGCAGTGATCGCGCTGGGGGGCTGGTTGCTCTATCTCATGCCGCACTGGCTCGGCATGGGCTGGATGCATGCCAAGCTGGTGCTGGTGCTGGCGCTGGTGGCCTATCACCATGTCTGTCTTATCTATCTCAAGCAATTCGCCGCGGGCCGCTGCCAGCGTAGCCACGTGTTCTTCCGCTGGTTCAATGAACTGCCAGTGATTGCGCTGCTCGTCATCGTGATCCTGGTCGTGCTCAAGCCATTCTGATATGTCGAACGACAACGAAAAGCTCCCGGTCGTGCTGGTACTGGCCGGGCACGATCCCACGGGTGGGGCGGGGCTCACCGCCGATGGCGAGGCGATTGCCGCCTGTGGTGGCTGGGCCATGACGGTGCCGACGGCGCTGACGGTGCAGGACTGTGAGGACGTTCATCGCGTGGTGCCGGTACCGGTAGACCTGATACGCGAGATGGCGGCCCGGATCGCCGCGTTCTGTCCGGCGGCGATCAAGGTCGGGCTGCTGGCCAGCCACGAGACGCTCGATGCCGTGGTGGAGATCGTCAAGGCGCATCCCACGGTGCCGGTGGTGGTCGATCCGGTGCTCAAGGCCGGGGGAGGAAAAGAGTTATCCACAGCGACTTTGGTCGAGGCTTTTCGCTCGCGACTGCTTCCCCTTGTGGATATTCTGACGCCCAATCGACTCGAACTGGCGCGTCTTGCCGGACCCGAGGCACAGGATGATCCGGCGCGCGTTCAGCGCTTGCTGTCGCTCGGCTGTCGCGCCGTGCTGGTGACCGGTAGTGACGATCCAGAAGCTGGTGTGCCTGGCGACGAGGTAGAGGTGGCGCTGTACGACGGCAACGGTCGCTTCGCCTGGCGCTGGCCGCGGCTGGCAGGCGGCTTTCACGGTTCGGGCTGTACCCTGGCTGCCGCCTTGGCGGCACGCCTCGCTGCCGGTGAATCGCTACACGCTGCCTGCGAACAGGCCCAGCGTTTTACCTGGCATGCCCTTGAACATGCCTGGCAGCCGGGAAACGCCCAGGCGCTGCCGCGGCGCAGGGTGTTTCAGGCGGGTTCGCAAGTGCCGGCGCAGGACGTGACCCCAGGCCTGGCGATGGGCGAAGATCAGCCTGACTTCACCGTTAACGCCAAGGTTATCCAAGAAGTTATCCACAGACCGGGCAGCACGAGCCTGGCACCTCCCGTGACGGGACCCAACCATTTTCGAGACAGCAACGAGGCTGACATGACCACTTCCGCAATGCTCTTCGAACAGGCCTGCCGTCACATTCCCGGTGGCGTCAATTCTCCGGTGCGTGCCTTCAAGGGGCTTCACCGGCCCCCGGTATTCATGGAGCGAGCCCAGGGCGCGTACCTGTTCGACGTGGAAGGCAAGCGCTACGTCGATTACGTCGGCTCATGGGGACCGATGATCACCGGTCACGCCGACCCCGATGTGCTGAATGCCGTGCGCAGCCGGCTCGACCAGGGTCTTTCGTTCGGCACGCCGACCGCGATCGAGACCACCATGGCCGATCTGATCTGCGAGATGATTCCTTCGATCGAACTGGTGCGCATGGTCAATTCGGGTACCGAGGCCACCATGTCGGCGATCAGGCTGGCGCGTGGTTTCACCGGGCGCGACAAGATCGTCAAGTTCGAGGGCAACTATCACGGCCACTCCGATTCGCTGCTGGTCAAGGCCGGTTCCGGCGCGTTGACCCATGGCGAGCCCAGCTCACCTGGCGTTCCCGCCTCCCTGGCCGAGCACACCATTACCCTGTCCTACAACGACAGCGACGAGGTGGAGGCCTGCTTCGAGGAGATCGGCGGCGAGATCGCCTGCATCATCGTCGAGCCGGTCGCCGGCAACATGAACTGCATCCCGCCGCAGCCCGGCTTCCTCGAGACACTGCGTCGGGTTTGCACCGAGTACGGTAGTGTGCTGATCTTTGATGAGGTGATGACCGGTTTCCGTGTCGCCATGGGCGGTGCCCAGTCTCACTTCGGCGTTACGCCCGACCTGACCTGCCTGGGCAAGATCGTCGGCGGTGGCATGCCGGTAGGCGCCTTCGGCGGCAAGCGCGAGATCATGGAGCAGATCTCGCCGCTGGGGCCGGTCTATCAGGCGGGGACGCTCTCGGGCAATCCGCTGGCCATGGCGGCGGGCATCGCGCTGCTGACCAAGCTGCGCGAGCCCGGCTTCCATGACGCCTTGGCTCAGCGCGTGGAGACGCTATGTCACGGATTGCAGGAGCGTGCCGATGCCGCGGGTGTCGACATGATCACCCAGCGGGTAGGTGGTATGTTCGGGTTGTTCTTCACCGGGCAGTCCCGGGTCGACAACTTTGCCCAGGCCACGGCCTGCGATGCCGATGCCTTCCGCCGCTTCTTTGCGGCGATGCTGGACGAAGGTGTCTACCTGGCGCCGTCGGCCTATGAGGCGGGGTTCATGTCGAGCGCCCATACGCCGGAAGACATTCAATTGACGCTGGATGCCGCCGAGAAGGCTTTCGCCCAGGTGCACCAGCCTTGACGGGGCGCCACTGCCACAAGGAGTGAATATGGATGCCACCTCAGCGAACTGCCAGACGTCTCCCTCCACGGCTCTCAGCCTGGATGAACTGATCGATTCGCTGGTGGCATCCCATCGTACGATTGTCGACGACCTGCCTTACGTGGGTTCGTCTTGCTGCCTGGCGGCAACTCGTTCGCTGGTGGAGGACGAAGTGAGCGTGCTCGATGCCCGTCTGACGGGGGAGGAGGATCGGCGGCGCCTGGATGGCCTGAGGGAATGGCTGGAACAGGAGCTGGTGAGACTCGAGCCGTGGTTCCACGAGCGTGGCGAACCTCGCCCAAGCTGGGTCGTCGACCGTCAGGTCATGTCATTGTGTGTTGGACAGCGCCTGATCATGTCCAACGCCCTCGATCTCGAGGCCTCGGATCCGCTGGCCAAGCGCCGCCTGGACTCGGGCTTCGACCTGGTGTCGCTGCTGGTGGGGCTCTATGTCCGCGATGAGACGCGGCTCGCTCACTACGCGCTCGATCGCTATCTACGGCTTTCGGGGGATTACTCGCTCACTCGCCTCATCTCGGTATTTGCGGTTTGCCGCTCGCTCGCGGGGGCTCGCCGTGCGCTGCAGCGGTGGGAGTCGGGGCGCGGTACGGCGTTTCACCTGGCCGAGGTCATGACGGAGTGTCGGCGCTATCTCGAACTGGCCGAGCAGGCTGCCAACTTTCGCTTTCCTCCGCTGATCATCGGTGTTGGGGTATCCGGCAGTGGCAAGAGCCGCTTCATGGCCGAGATCGTCGAGCGACTGGGAGCGGTGCGGCTTTGCTCGGACGTTGAGCGTCGGCGTCTCTACGGAATCGATTCACAGGCAGTAGCTCAAGAACCGGCTGTGGATATCTTTTCTGCCGAGGCCACCGAGCGCACCTACCAGCGCCTGGCCAGCCTGGCCGGACTTCTGCTGAATGGCGGCATCCCCACCTGCATCGATGCCACCTGTCTGACGCGCAGCCAGCGCCAATTGCTGCATCAGCAGGGCGAGGCACGCGGTCTACCGGTGCTCTTCGTCAGCTTCGAAGCCGACGAAGAGACGCTCAGGGCGCGTATCGTCAAGCGGGCCAGGGGTCAGGGGGGCGACCCGGCAACGAGCCTTGAGGTACTCAACCGGCAGTTGGACATGTGCGAGGATTTCAGCGACGAGGAGCGTCAGCACCTGTTGCATCTCGATACCACCGCCGAGAATGTCGGTGAGACCTTGGCGATGCTGGTCGAGCAACGGATAAGGCTGAGTTATAGCTGAGGATAGAATGAGACGATTGCTGTTCACCTTGCTAATTGCCTTGATCGGAATGAGTGACATCTTAGCAGGCGACCGCTCCACCTCACGGGGAGTAGTGACACCTATGGATGATAGCTCCTCCAATGTTATTGACATCGTGTTTGGTGGTGAGCCGGGTACACGCTTCGTGGCCACGCTGAAAATCCATCGAGAGAATGGGGTAGAGAAGCATGAGCTGGCGGAAACCGTTCCTAGCGAGCATCGGTATCGAGGCGAGGCGCTGGAAGCCAGCGTGCGACAGCTGACGGAGGGGGACCTGACGGTAGAGGTTCGCAAAGGCGGAAACGTTAGTCGTTCGAGTTCGCGTGGCGAGAACAGCCAGCTGAGCTTGCAAATCAGGTAAGACGCCCACCCCTTTTTTCATCATGTCTTCTTAAAGAAAGGGCCTGCCAAGGTGGCAGGCCCTTTTTCTGCAGGCTCAGTTCTGGTGAACGTAAGCCGTGTTGCCCCCGCCCACTTGTGTGGTAACGGCGGAGTTGTTGACGCCCATCTGTACATGCGTGGCACTGTTGCTGGCCAAGCTAGCCAGCCCACCGAAGAAGCCCGGCAACGCCGACTGGCTGATGGATGAATCATGGCCCAGACCCGTCTGGGAGGAATACGCCACATCGTTAAAGCCGCTCTGCATCACGTCGGATGTATTGTAACGGCCACTTTGAGTGATGACGGCATCGTTGTTATAGCTGCTTTGTTCTACCGTCGCCGTATTGTATTTCCCATTCTGGTCGATGTCGGATTCGTTTTTCAGTCCGCTCTGGCTCACCATTGCCTTGTTCAGTGTGCCGTTCTGATCAATGGAAGAGTCGTTGAAGCTTCCGCTCTGGTCAACATCGGCGTAATTGTAGTCGCCGAATTGAGTAATGGCGGAGGAAAGCTTGGTGCCCTCCTGATCTACCATCGCGAAATTCTTGTCTTCCCACTGAACGACGTCAGAGTCGTTGAAACTACCGCTCTGGTTGACCTCGGCAAAGTTTCTCCAGCCATTTTGATACGAGGTGGATTTGTTCTTAACCCCTTCCTGGTCAACCTGAAGGGTGTTCCGGCTGCCGTACTGCTGGCTTTCAGAAGAGTTGTACGCTCCGGATTGAGCCAGACTAGCGCTGTTTCTTGTCCCATGCTGCAGTGCATTGGCGTGATTTCCCACACCCTCCTGATCGATGACTGATTCGTTATAGCCCTGCCACCCTTGCTGGAGTACGGTTGCGTCATTATAGGCGCCAGTTTGTGCCACGTCAGAAACGTTGCTTCCAGCACCCTGAGTAAGCTGTGTTACAATTGTGTTATTGTGAATGCCTTCTTGGTCGATGTACGACTCGTTTTGGTTTGCCAGAGCCGTACCTGAGAAGGCGATAGCCGCCGCCATGATCGTCATCTTGAACTTCATTTTTTATTCCCTCTCGTTGAAAATCCCTGGGTAAGCTTCTGCTGCCAGGGTGGAGTTCGACAGCGATAGCTTGGCTATCGCTCCCGTTTGCCACTTCCGGTTTAAGCGCTTTTTTTCCTTTTTATTGGTTATGCGTCCTGCATCTTCCCCACGAACCTGGAACGACAGCGTTAATAGCGGTAGATTTGAACGGCTGCCTGCCCCCGTGAGAGCTGTGTAATGGTGATGGGACTGGTACGCTGGCTTCCCAACTGGTGGATCTCGGCGCTGCCATATACGCCGTGCTGATTGATGGTGGCCTCCTTGCCGTATCCGGCCTGCACGATTTCAGCACCGTGTCCGTGGCCCTTTTGCAGGATCGAAGCTTCCAGTTGAACGCCGGACTGCACTACCCGAGCTTCATGAGCTGCCCCCATTTGCCTTGCACTGGCTGCATTAGCCGAGCCCAGCTGCATGATCTGGGCGTTGTTATTATTGCCGCTCTGAATAATTACGGAATCGTTACCGTAGCCAGCCTGGTATATGGTGGCATTTTGGTGATGGAGTACTCCGGCCGGCTCTAAGTCGAGCTCGGAACTTGGCATGAGATCGGCCGCCATGGTGGCGTTTGCCAGCAGAGCCATTCCTATCGAAAACAAAACTAACCCGTATTTTCTCATGGCGACATACTCTGTTGGATTTACGTTCTGTAACAGTGTCGTCTTGCTGGTAAAGGCCTTCCATAATTCGTATGCCTTAATTTCAGTATTAATTTTTTAGCACTCATATGGTCGCTGTAAGAATGACTCAGCTCGTTGCCAATTCAGAATTACTGATCTTCAGGTCGTAAAAAAGGCGCCAATGTTTTGGCGCCTTGAAGCAGAAGGGTTTCATAGCAACGGTGGAGAGGATTCCCGGTAAGCCATGAGAATCTCGTGATCACGATCTGCAGCATTGGCCAGATTCCAAAGCCCGCGGTCTACTCCTTGGGTAACGAGATGAATGACGGCGGATTCGATGGCAGACATTACGGCCATCTGGACTGGTTCATTGTGTGTATACCCTGCCTCGGCTTCCAGCAGACGACGGAAGCTGACGAAACGATAGACACCAGCACGAACTTCATAGGAATAGACCGTCTTGCTGGTGGTAACGTTAGCCAGGACTTCACCGGTAGCGATATCCACGGCGCGAAGGTTGACGGTAACCTGATCGACCTGGTACTGACCGGACGACCCGATGCCGAAGTATTCTGCGCCCACGCCGCCCGTCTTCATGTTGGAGTCGTAGGCGATGATTCCCCCTTCCATCAGGATGCGTGCCGCGTTCAGTGAGCCCAGTTCGTTTTCGCGTCCATTTCTCTCCAGATTGGCCCGTATGATGCGGCGCTCGGTGAGCAGATTCTGTAGCCCGACACGCTCCAGGGGTACGAACCACCCCGAATCCGCCAGAGCGGAACTCAGCATGGCGGCGCCGCCTTGCGTCACTGCCGTCGAAAAGGTACTGGCGGGCTGAGGACGGTACTGGCCGGTCTGATCCCTGAAGTCGTAGACGGCCGTGAGCATCGGAGCTGCCGGGCGTGGCAGGCTGGTCAAGTCGAAATACGTACCGGCACGAGGGGCCAGGGTAGCTGGCGCTCCCTCCAGCCCTTCGGGAGAGGTGACCATGCCGACGCATCCGCCAAGGAAGATCAGTCCTGACATGAAACCGATTCTTAGTGCTTTCATGTTCTGGCCCCTTAAAATGGCGTTCCGAAATCTATCCGTGTCACTTCATTCGTCCTCTTGTCGGTGATGACCATCTGGAAAGCACCGCCGCCCACGTTGACGAACCTGACGTTGAGCGAAGAATTGTCGATGACGCTCTCACTTCCTCCGGGATTGTTGGGATCTAGCGCATCGTCGATGGCACGGTTGATAAGATCGCCACGCAGATCCTGGAGGAAGAAATCGACTTCGGAGAAGCCTCCGAAATCTGGAGCGTTGGGATCCTTGTGCGTATCCTGCGCCTGGGCCTTGTTGAGCAGATGATTGCCCAGGATGGGATCCCCTCCGAATGAAGGATTGATGGGGCGATAGATGAGTTCCCCCGCCTGGGCTCCCGCTGAGCAGGAGAAGAGCAGTCCGACAAGAGAGAACTTCAGTAGTAGTGAGCGTGCATGTTTCATGGTGTTCTCCTTCTAGTACATCCTTTCCACTAGATTTCTTCGTCGGCCAGATCCGGGTCGCTCTCGAGCGCTTGCATAATGCTGCGTTGCACTAGGAGCTGTTCCACCTGCTCGACGGCCACCTCGGCATACCGATCGATATCGCTAAGTCGGGGGGGGAGTGCGGCCTGGAAGAGGATGCGATTGTTCTCCGCGACCCAGACTTGGCTTCCCCAGCGGGCATCGGGGCGCTCGTGTACGGACAGCGTCGTGCTGGACAAAATGCGGCTTTCCGAACTCAACTGGCTGAAACGCCTGTAGAAAGTCTTTCCCATCATGGTGATGGTACGGTCGACTATCACGCCCGACAGGCCTGGCTCGTCCAAGCGAAACTGACGAGACAGCTCTTCCGTTGCCCTTCCTTCTTCCAGCGCCTCCTTCCCTTCGATCGGGCTCTGAGGAACCGACGGCTCCCTTGGCACCGCAGGCAGTCCGGCGCCCGGCGTTTCCGTCTCAGCCAAGGCAAGGGAGCCAAACGCCAGCAACAAGATGGCCATTGACGATTTCGCATGAAAGAAAGCCATTGTCCTGTTCGCTCTCGAATCAGTGACTGGATGAGGCTCTATCGCACCGTCGTAGCGCCTGCGGGGGAGGGGGCGCCAAGTTCTGGCGGGCCCAGTTCACGGCCTGCATGCGGTTGTTGACCTTGATCTTGCGAAAAATATTATAAAGATGTGATTTCACCGTATGCTCACTTACAAAGAGAAGCTCGGCGATCTTGGTATTGGAGGCGCCGGAACCGAGCAGGCCGATGATCTCCAGCTCGCGTTGCGTGATGCCGCAGGCGGGGCGATAGCAGTTGATCTGCTGGCGGCGGTAAAAGTCGATCAATCGCGTCATCAGCGAGCGCGACAGCCAGAAATCGTCTTCCAGCAGGCGTTGGATCCCTTTACAGATCATTTCGAGGCTATCGTTGCGGTAAAAGACGCCTTTCAGCTCTATGAGGCTGAGCAACTGCGTGGCATGTTCTTCATTCTTTATATTGAAAGCCGTCAACACCCATCCTGGCTGATGTTGATATTGTGCCTGCCATGCCTGCATGACCGCTTCTTCAAGATGGTCGATATCCAGAAGTACAATAATACGAGAACCGCCCACTTCTTCCATGAGATCGACAGCACCTTCAGGCACCTCTGGTGGTACGATATACAATTCGCGTTGCAGCTTCTCGTGTATGTAACAGACGAAAAGCTGAGTTTGTGGGTTGCTTTCGGTAGCTAGCAGGATAATCCCTTTTCCAAGTTCCATGCTCTTTATCCCCTGATTGATATTCCCTTTTTCTTGGTAAACCTTGCCGGATCTGACGAAAAGGACTGGAAACATCTTGGTTCAGGTGGAGTAGTTTTGTAAAGTTATGTTATGGTATGTATTGTTTGGTTGTGCAGAACTAGATTTCCCATGCCCGTGTATGAAATTCTTTAATATCATAAAGTTACGTGCTTTGGTTTTGTTCTTGTCTTCAATAATTCTCACATCTTTTTGCATCCCGCTGAATTTATTTCATTCGCTCGTCGTTCGTTACGTTTGATAACGTTCTATCTTGGAGTCTTGCCTGCGGTTCTTACCGCGAACGCTTCCACGGCCGGCTATGGCGCGTGAGGAAGAATTATCTACGATAATGGTTGGTGTCGCTCGTTGAGGACCATGTTCAGCTCGCAAAGGTTGCCGGCCTGTCGTGGCCTGAAGGAGCACATGGCTTAAGCGCTGAGACCCCAGGCCAGACTGGGCACCTTTCAATTCCCCGCTGTGGTACCGTCGGGGAAGTGCGGACCGAAGAGATTTGCTGGCTTGCTGTGGGCTGGGACAGCACCCATTCGCAGCCGTTGTCGAGAAAGAGTGCCGTCAGTATCTTGAGGGACGATCAGAGACCCGAGCCACCATCACGACATTCGGGGGCTCCATAGCGATGGGTACGCTCCAGCGTGCCCTCTGCCTTGCTGTTCTCAGTGCCTCGCTTCCCGCTTGCAGCTAGGAGGCACACTGAACAGGTTCCGTCTGGCCCAGTTCATCGCCTGCAGGCGGTTATGAACCTTGATTTTCCT
The DNA here is from genome assembly GCF_025725665.1 of Halomonas sp. LR3S48. Classification (NCBI taxonomy): domain Bacteria; kingdom Pseudomonadati; phylum Pseudomonadota; class Gammaproteobacteria; order Oceanospirillales; family Halomonadaceae; genus Halomonas; species Halomonas sp. LR3S48. Next base: position 4,679,913 of record NZ_CP107009.1, read on the forward strand.
AAAGATATTATAGAGATGAGATTTCACGGTATGTTCGCTGACGAACAGTTTCTCGGCGATTTCCGAGTTGGTGGCTCCCGTACCGAGAAGCCCGATGATTTCCAGCTCGCGCTGTGTCAATCCACAGGCCGGACGGTAGGAGTTCATCTGCTGGCGGCGCAGTAACTGGATCATGCGTGACATCAAGGTTCGCGACATCCAGAGGCTGCCGCTGTGAAGCGCTTCGATTCCCTTGCAGATCAGCTCGACGTTGTCATTACGGTAGAAAATTCCCTGTAGATTGAGAGACGAGAGCAGCTCCACGGCGTGCCCTTCATCACGCACGTTGAAGGCAGCAAGACTGATGTTCTCCTTGCCATCTGCTGCGGCCTGCCAGCGCTGCATGGTCGCTTCGCTCAAATGATCCAGGTCGAGAATCACCAGGATGTCCTTTCCCTCACCCAGGGATGGCATGGTCTCGGTGTCGACAGCAACGACCTCATGCTCCAGTTGGAGCTGAAGATGCTCGATGAACAGCTTAGATTGGGGATTGATGGCGGTGACCAGAAAAATCCGGAAATCCATGCTTGTCATATTTCCTTCCCCCTTATTGATTCGCAATTCAACATGTAAAGAAATGTAAGTACCTGCATTTTTGGAGTCTCGGCTAAAAATAGCAAGGAGGTTAATACCTTTTTTTCATAAAAATATTTTCCTTATTACTTTTCTTTCTTTTAACTCATACCTACCGCCTCCTAATGGGGGTAGCTGCGAAGACAAAAGTGTAGAACTACTTTTTTTTCCTTTTAACTTTTTTACTTAAAAACATAAAGTTAGGGTGTTGATGTGCAGAAACGGCACAGCTGCGTAACAAAAAATCGGTACTTTTGTCAGTACTCGGAGCATTAGACCGAAGACCTCGCAGGTAGGCATCTATTTCATACCTATTTTCCAGCGAGTGAGTCTTTTCTACGCCTCCCTGCCGTTACACGTCCTACCGGCTATTACTCAGCAAAACTTTTCAAAAACTTACATTACTGGTCTGGGCCTAGATTAGTGCGAGTCAACCACAAGAGGCAGGCGCCTGTTAAGAAAACAGTGCATGTCCCTACGTGAACTAGCTGACAGCAGTACAAGAGACCAACCGTCCACCCATGCACGCTAGGAAAACCAGGTGAGTGCTATGCACGACACAAGACTACTACGGATCAGATGCGTCTCCCGGCACCTGCTTGTCGCTGAGTGGCATGACCGTCGCTCCTCTTAAGTATGGCCCAGGTAATTGTTTTGGATGCAATGTTCATCCTCGAGTTTTCAGCACGACCTACAGGGCGGCCTCCATGAACGACGCTGGTGCGCTCAGCGGGGTATTAATGGAGCCCATGAGTATGGCCCTGGGCGTGCTGGATGCTTACTAGCCTTTGAAGATCTCAGTCAGGTGCTTTCCGGTGGCAGCGAGCAGGTTCCTTCGATGTTAAAGCAAGTATTGTTACTATTTTTTACGCTTGGGTAGGTTTCAGTCGGAACGGATAGGTGAATGTTTTGTCCTAATTTCCTAAATGGCTGTTGAGCGATATAGTTTATTTCGCTTTTGCTAAATTAAATTGTCAAAACTGATGGTGAGCGTTCAAGAAAATGAAGCCTAGCCGGCGGCACCTGCATCAGGCAACTTGTAAAGTCAGGTTACGAATGGGCGTGGACAAGTCTGACGTGCTTGGCTTTGGCCTCGATTCGCTACGCGAATTGCATATCTCTAATACGTACATGAACCGTGTTAGCGGTTCAGCCCCGCGCTCGCCTCGTGTAACATATGCGGCGTGAAAACAGGCATTAGGAGCCGTTGTGTCCCTCACCAAAGAGCTGGTCGTGGCCAGCGGAAATCCCGGCAAGCTTCGTGAGTTCGGCCAGCTTTTCGAGTCCCTTGGGCTACGGATCCGACCCCAGGCCGAATTCGGTGTGACCGATGTCGAGGAAACCGGGCTCACCTTCGTCGAGAACGCCCTGCTCAAGGCGCGTGCAGCCAGTAGTGCCAGTGGCCTGCCGACACTCGCCGACGATTCGGGACTCGAAGTCGATGCGCTGGCGGGACGGCCGGGCATCTATTCGGCTCGCTTCGCCGGTGAACCCAAGAGCGACGCGCGCAACAATGCCAAGCTACTGGCGTCCCTGGCCGAGGTATCGGGTGCCGCCCGCAGTGCACGCTACTGGTGCGCGCTGGTCTATCTGCGCCATGCCGACGACCCGGTGCCGCTGATCGTCCAGCGCAGCTGGGAAGGTGAGATCCTCGAGCAGCCGCGCGGAGAGGGCGGGTTCGGTTATGACCCGCTGTTCTGGCTGCCTTCGCTTGGCAAGAGCGTCGCCGAGCTAGGCGCCGAGGAGAAGAACCGCCTCAGCCACCGTGGCCGGGCCCTGGAGGCCATGCTGACGGCCCTGCGCGGGATGACCCAACGCTGATGCCGGCATCGTCCCGAGAAGTGCCGACACTGCCGCCCTTGGCGCTATACGTGCACGTGCCCTGGTGCGTGCGCAAGTGCCCCTACTGCGATTTCAACTCCCATGGCGTGGGCAGAAGCTCCGAATTGCCTGAAGAGGAGTACCTGGCCGCACTACTCGACGATCTCGATGCCGACCTGCCGCTGGCGGCTGGCCGACCTCTGGTCAGCATCTTCATCGGTGGCGGGACACCGAGCCTGATGTCGGCCGGCTTCTATGCGCGTTTCCTTGACGAGCTGGCGCGGCGCCTGCCGCTCGGCGAGAACGTCGAAATCACCTTGGAAGCCAATCCGGGCACGCTGGAGCGTGGACGCTTCCTTGGCTATCGACAGGCCGGTATCAATCGGCTCTCGCTCGGCGTGCAGAGCTTCCAGGCGGCCCAGCTCGAAGCCCTGGGCAGGATCCACAGTGGCGAAGACGCCATGGCGGCCGTGGAGGAGGCGCGTGAGGCCGGCTTCGACAATCTCAACCTCGACCTCATGCACGGCCTGCCGGGGCAGACCCCCGAGCTGGCCGTGGCCGACCTGGAGCGTGCCCTGGCGCTGGCACCGGAACATCTCTCCTGGTACCAGCTCACCGTCGAGCCCAATACCGAATTCCACTCACGGCCGCCCGTGCTGCCGGAGGAGGAAACCCTGTGGGATATCCAGGATCTGGGCCACGAGCGGCTCGAAGCGGCGGGCTTTTCACGCTACGAGATCTCCGCCTATGCGCAGCCGGGGCGACGCTCCCGGCACAACCTCAACTACTGGCGCTTCGGCGACTACCTGGGGATCGGGGCCGGTAGCCACGGCAAGCTGAGTGCCGTGGACGAGCAGGGCAACCTCCGGATCGAGCGCCGTTGGAAGGCGCGTCAGCCCGAGGCCTACCTGCGCCGTCGCCGCGACCCGCGTGGTTTCGTTGCGGGCAGCAGCCAGGTCAGCGATGTCGAGCTGCCGCTGGAGTTCGCCATGAATGCCCTGCGCCTGGTCGATGGCGTGGCCATGGCCGACTGGCAGGCTCACACCGGGCGCCCCCTGCCGGTACTGAGCGAACGACTTGCCACTGCACGCAATAAAGGACTTCTCGTGGAAGATGTGCAGAGACTTCAAGCTTCGCCTCGAGGTCTATTATTCTTGAACGAGTTGCTGGCGCTCGTGAGTGACGCCGGTACAGAATAAGCCCTTACCCTGACTTGGAGATTGTCCATGCTCAAAGCTACCCGACTCGTTGCCCCTCTTGCGGCTGTCTTTCTGCTCGTCGGTTGTGCAACGACCGACCCCTATTCGGGACAAACCCAGCGCAACAAGACCCTGTCGGGGGCCGGGATAGGCGCGGCAGTTGGCGCCGCCGCCGGTGCCCTGTCGGGCGATGGCAGCACCAGCCGCCGCGATCGGGCGGCGATCGGTGCTGTCGTGGGCGCCGCCGCGGGTGCCGGCATCGGTGCCTATATGGACCGCCAGGAGCAACAGCTGCGCGAGAGCATGCAGGGTACCGGCGTCGACGTGGAGCGCCGCGGCGATGACATCGTGCTCAACATGCCGAGCAGTGTGACCTTCGGCTTCGATTCCAGCGAGCTGACGCCGAACGCGCGTTCGGCGCTCAACGACGTGGCCTCGGTGCTGACCCAATACACCGATACGCGGGTCAACATTGCCGGCCATACCGACAGCACTGGCAGCGTCAGCTACAACCAGCGCCTCTCAGAGCGCCGTGCCGAAGCGGTCGGCGGCTTTCTGGCCCAGGCCGGGGTGGCACGCAACCGTCTCAACATGATCGGCCATGGGCCGAGCCAGCCGGTTGCAAGCAACAACACCGAGGAGGGTCGGGCTCAGAACCGTCGCGTCGAGATCACGCTGACGCCGATCGAGTCGCAGTTTCAGCAACAGTAAGCATCGAACGAGATAGCGTTGCCTTGCAGGCCCGCCACTGGCTGAGTGGCGGGCCTGCTCGCTTGCCGCTTTCGTTTCGCGAGAGGTTCCGTCCATGCTCTCCTACCAGCATGCTTACCACGCCGGCAACTTCGCCGACGTGCACAAGCACCTCGTGCTCCACGCCGTCCTCGACCACATACTGCGCAAGGGTTCGCCGATCACCTTCGTCGATACTCACTCCGGACGCGGCGTCTACCCGCTGGATGCACCCGAGACCCAGCGTCTCGGCGAGTATCGTCATGCTGCCTTGCCGCTGTGGCGGGCAGGCGAACGTCTGGCGGATGAGCCGCTGCTCTCGGCCTGGCTCGATGCCATTGCCAGCCTGCAGCAGGGGCCACGGCTCGAGCGGTATCCCGGTTCGCCCTGGTGGCTGGCCCAGCGGCTGCGCCGCGGCGATCGGCTGCGCCTCTACGAGCTGCACCCGGGCGAGCACGACCACCTCTCGCAGCAGGCGCTGCCGCCGAATGCGCAGCGCATTCACGGCGATGGCCTGGCGGGCCTGATCCAGGTCCTGCCGGTGTCGACGCCACGGCTCTGCGTGCTGATCGATCCCAGCTTCGAGCGCAAGGCCGAGTACGCCGAGGTCGCTGATACCGTGCTGGCTGCCATGCACAAGGCGCGTCATGGCGTGGTGATGGTGTGGTATCCGCTGCTGCCGGCCGGGCGCCACCACGAGCTGCTGGAGCGCCTGCGCGACGGCGGGCTGCGCAAGATCTGGCGCAGCGAACTGACTCTGCATGCACCGGGCGAGGAGCACGGCATGTACGGCAGCGGCATGCTGGTCGTCAATCCTCCCTGGGGGCTCGATGAACGCCTGGCTGCGGCCATGGCGCGAGTCACGCCGCTGCTCGGTGAGACATGCCGTTACCGCGACGACTGGTGGGTCGCGGAGTAGGCGCTCTTTTAGTACATCATTTGCCGATGCAGAAGCTGCCGAAGATCTCGCCGAGCAGGTCGTCGGCGCTGAACTCCCCGGTGATCGCGCCCAGCGCCTGCTGGGCCTCGCGCAGATCCTCCGCCAGCAGCTCGCCGGCGCCATAGCCCGAGAGCTGGGCCTCGCCGTTGGCCAGTGCCTGCTGTGCGCGATCGAGGGCGTCCAGGTGGCGTCGGCGAGCCGAGAAGCGTCCCTCCGTGGTCGTCGAATAACCCATCACGCTCTTCAGATGTTCCTTCAGATGCGTCACGCCCGCCCCGGTCAGGGCGGAGAGGCGCACGGTCGGCGTGGCGGCGGTCAGGTCGAGCCCGGGCACTTCATGGCTGGCGTCGATCTTGTTGCGCACCAGGGTCAGGCGGGAGGCGTCGGGCAGCCTGGCGACGAATTCGGGCCAGATGGCCATGGGATCCACCGCGTCGGTGGCCGCGGCGTCCACCAGCAGCAGTACGCGGTCGGCCTTCTCGATCTCGGCCCAGGCCCGGGCCACGCCGATTCGTTCGACCGCGTCGGGGGTATCGCGCAGCCCGGCGGTATCGATCACGTGAAGCGGCATGCCGTCCAGGTGGATGTGCTCGCGCAGCACGTCGCGGGTCGTCCCCTCGATATCGGTGACGATGGCTGTGTCCTGCTCGGTCAGGGCATTGAGCAGGCTCGACTTGCCGGCATTGGGCCTGCCTGCGATCACCACGCTCATGCCTTCGCGCATCAGCGCCCCCTGGCCGGCGGCGGCGCGCACCTCGGCGAGTTCGGCCTGAACGTCGGCGAGCATCTCGGCCACCTTGCCGTCGGCAAGGAAGTCGATTTCCTCTTCGGGAAAGTCGATGGCCGCCTCCACGTACATGCGCAGCTCGATCAGGCGCTGCACGAGCGTCTCCACCCGGCGCGAGAACTCCCCCTGCAGCGAGCGCAGGGCGTTCTCGGCCGCCGTTCTCGAGCTGGCCTCGATCAGGTCGGCGATGGCCTCGGCCTGTGTCAGGTCGAGCTTGTCGTTGAGAAAGGCGCGCTCGGAGAATTCGCCAGGCCGTGCCAGACGGGCGCCGAGCTGGACGCAGCGCTCCAGCAGCAGGTCCATGATTACCGGGCCGCCGTGTCCCTGCAGTTCGAGGACATCCTCGCCGGTAAAGGAGTGTGGCCCGGCAAAGTAGAGAGCGATGCCTTCGTCGATCGTCGTGGCGGCGCCGCGGAAGGGGCCGTAGTGGGCGCGGCGGGGTTCGGGACAGTGCCCCACCATGGCTTCGGCGATCGACGCACACAGCGGCCCCGAAACGCGGATGATGCCCACTCCACCGCGCCCCGGCGGGGTGGCCAATGCGGCGATGGTGTCCTGATGATAGAGCGGATCCGGCATTGAATAGCCCTGTTGATTGTAACGGCACTCGCGGCATTGTCCCGTCGGTGACCCTGAAACGCCAGACCCCCGCCAGGGCGGGGGTCTGGGTGACGCGACGTGCGATCAGCGCTTGCTCTTGACCGCCTTGCCCACGCTGGGATCGTTCTCAATCTTGCGTGTGATCACGTACTGCTGGGCGATCGATATGACGTTGTTGACTACCCAGTAGATGACCAGGCCGGCCGGGAACCAGAGGAAGAAGAAGGTGAAGACGATCGGCAGCATCTTCATGATCTTCGCCTGCATGGGGTCGGGCGGGGTGGGGTTGAGCAATTGCTGGACGAACATCGAGGCGCCCATCAGGATCGGCAGGATGAAGAACGGATCCTTCATCGACAGATCCTGGATCCAGAACATGAAGGGCGCATGGCGCAGCTCGACGGATTCCAGCAGCATCCAGTAGAGGGCGATGAAGACGGGCATCTGCACCAGGATCGGCAGACAGCCACCCAGAGGATTGATCTTCTCCTTCTGGTAGAACTTCATCATCTCCTGGGACATCTTCTGGCGATCGTCGCCGTACTGCTCCTTGAGGCGCTGCATTTCCGGGCCCAGCTTGCGCATGCGAGCCATGGACTTGTAGGCCTTGGCGGAAAGCGGCCACATGGCCAGCTTGACCAGTACGGTCAGCAGGACGATGGACCAGCCCCAGTTGCCGATGATGTCCTGGATATGATCGAGCAGCCAGAACAGCGGATTGGCAATGAACCACAGCCAGCCGAAGTCGACGGTCAGGCGCAGGTTGGGTGCCACCTCCTCGAGATAGCTCTGCACCTTGGGCCCCATGTAGAGGGTCGCCCCCAGGCGTGTCTCGCCGTCGGCCGCCACCGTGGTGACGGGGCCGGCAAAGGCTGCCACGTTGCGGTTGCGAGCATCGGTAGTGGCGTACTGCAGATTCTGCTGATTCTGCGGCGGCACCCAGGCCGAGACGAAATAGTGCTGGATGATGGCTACCCAGCCGCCCTGGACGTCCCGGTTGTTGAATTTGCCCGACTGGACATCGTCGAAATCGACCTTCTGGTAGCGATCCTCCGGCGACGAGTAGGCAGCTCCAAGATAGGATTTCATGCCCATCGAGACGCCGCTGGAGGGGTCGGGGCTGTTGTCCCGGGCCAACTGGCCGATGAAGCGTGCCGTGACCGGCTCCTCGGTATTGTTGGCCAGGAAGTAGCTGACCTCGACCGCATAGCTGCCGCGCTCGAAGGAGAAGCGCTTGACCACCTCGACACCGTTCAATTCGCCACGGAGGTCGACGTCGAGACGCCCCTCGTCGTCGGCCAGGCGATAGCTGGTGCTCTCCGGGGTGAAGCCGATGCGTCCCCCTTGGCCGTCTACCTGCAGCCCTGAACGTGCCACGTAGCTGCGTGTCTCGTTGTCCGAGAGCAGCACGTAGGGGCGTTCGGAACCCAGCGTCATGCGATGCTGGGGCAGGGCGGCATAGACGATGTCGCCTCCCTGCGGGTCGATGCGAACATCGAGCACGTCGGTCACGACGGCGACCAGGTCGCGAGTACTGCTCGACTGCTCCGTCTCGGCCGGCATGTCGCCGGTCATCTCCTGCTCCGTCCGAGGCGCGGCGGGCACCGTCAGGCCGTCTTCGTCGGGCGCCTGCTGTGCATCGGGTGCCGGTGCCGTAATGGCGGGAGCATCAGGCTCAGGAGCAACCTGGCCATAATCCTGATTCCACTGCACGACGAGCAGGTAGGCGAGCACGGCCAGTGGAATCAGCAATAGGAGTCGTTTTACGTCCATGAGGGGTCTGCCCGGTGGGTAGTGAACATGCCGCTGGAACGGTATCCGCTGCCATGTGAAAGAGAACGCTAGCCTGCATGGCAGGCTAGCGAGGCGGCGTCCGGCAACGCATCGGTCAGGAGGTCAGCGTTTTTCGGGTGTCACGCTCCAGGCGACGCCACATGCCGAAGAACTGGCGATGCAGTGTCGCCCTGTCCAGTTCGTTCGCCCCGCGTCGAGCCAGCAAGACGATGTCGACGGCAGGTAGCGAGCGCTGCTGCAGGCGTATGGACTCACGAGCGAACCGCTTGAGACGGTTGCGGTCCACGGCCTTGCGGACGTTCTTCTTGCTGATGACCAGGCCAAGGCGGGGATGGTCCAGTCCATTGGGGCACGCCAGGGCCATCAGCCCCTTGCCATGTACCTTGAATGAAGCGTGATCGAAAACGTATCGATAATCCCCGGCAGTCAACAGACGCAACTGCTTGGGGAAACCATGACCGGACACGCGCAATCCGCTATCAGGCGCTCAGGCGCTTGCGGCCCTTGGCGCGGCGGCGGGCCAGAACGGCACGACCATTCTTGGTAGCCATGCGAGCACGGAACCCGTGGACACGCTTGCGCTTCAGAACGCTGGGTTGAAAGGTACGTTTCATAACTCTTGATTCCCACGTGGTTTATTGACGGAACGTCTTACAGAAATGCCCTGGCTCCCGACAGGAACCAGGGGCGGATTCGGTTCAAGACCGGAAATTGTAGAGACTTCGGCTGCCCGACGCAATTGTTCCGCTCGATATCACGAGGCGCACGGCGGCTGCCAGCGGGCTCGGCGCCTGGACTTTGCCCCGGCGTTTCGGCCAAACCGTTGTGGTCAATACTGGGGACGATAACTG